>CAIJWE010000131.1 GCA_903824295.1 uncultured Chlorobiaceae bacterium | reverse complement strand
CGATGGTGCGTGCGTCGTCAATTGTCTCAACCTGCTCAAGCAAGGATCGTTCTACCATTGCGATAGACTCTTTCATCTCCCTGATGCGCTGTTGCTGTTCAAATAACCTTTTCTGGTTGATGGTGTAACCCTTGACCAAATGCTCTTTCAGGATACGGTTAGCCCAAATGCGGAACTGGGTGCCGCGTTTTGAGTTAACCCGGTAGCCAATCGAAAGAATCATGTCGAGGTTGTAATATTCTATGTTACGCTCAATCTGGCGTCCACCCTCGCGTTGAACTGTTGCAAAAATTGCAACAGTTGAATTCAACTCAAGCTCAGCCTCTTTGTAGATATTTCGTATATGACGGGATATGACTGATTTATCACGTTCAAACAAAGTTGCTATCTGGTTTAAACTAAGCCAAAGGGACTCTGATACTAAACAAACCTCGGTATGCACGGTACCGTCAGCAGAAGTATAGATGACGATTTCACCTGTATTTGTGGTTATGTCCTTTTCCATATCGTCTCTATTGATTTTTCATGTTTTGAACCATCAAGTAATTCTTGACTGTTTGAACCTGTGCAAATTTTGCACAAGTTGCCTTTATACCGCCTCCCGCACGTCAATTTTCCCTGTTACCGCTGCGCTGATGAGGGCCGTGCGGTATTCCTTGAGGCGTTCGATGGCCGTCAGAACCTTCGCCGAAAGCGTGTCAATTTTGGCTGTCTCGTGGTCGAGAAATGCGGCAATGGCTTGCTGTTCAAGTACGGGAGGAAGAGGAACTGGCAAGTTTTCGATTACATTCATTCCAATGTTCTGTTGGGTTCCAAAACTCCAAAATAGTTGTACTGACGTTTGGAATTCTTTGGAATTCATTGCAGCCAGAACAAATCGAGCATCGGCTTTTTTCTTGTGAACTCTAATAACCGCCAATGGAGACCAAATGCTAAATTCTTCATCCGTTTCAACAATTGCAAGATTTCCGGTAGTAGCACCTGATTTAATCATGTAGATGTCATTCCGTTTTGGATGGTACTTCAAACAGAACCTGCGATGTTCTGATTCAGAAATAAAACCGCGCTTTCTGGAAAAATCAATTTTATTAAAACGTATTGCCTCAGCCGAAACAAAAGGGATCCCTTCATCCAGTATTTCAGGGGTTTCATGTGGTCCATCTGTTACTGGAATCGCAACTATGCGCTTTAAAGGTGGTGTCACCCAATGCTCTGGCACATCCCCCAGCCATTCCACGCCAGCGGGTTTCAGCTTGACGGATGGGTTCAGTCCCTTGGTGACGGCGCGGGAAATGAGGGCTGTGCGCTGTTCGGCCAGCAGGGAAAGCAGTTTCTTTTTCTTGGCGATAAGCGCGTCAATGTGCCCAGTTTCGCGGTCGAGAAATGCGGCAATGGCTTGCTGTTCGGGTAGAGGAGGGAGAGGTAATTTCTTTTCATACGCATCCTCTCTTGCAAGGCCAGGTACTGCTGAATCTTTTGAACCAATATCAAGGCACAATGTAAGTAGTGAGAATTTAAGCCATTGAATAGATTGAGTGGTATAACGGCTATCAATAAAATAGGTTGTATCGATTGCAAATATTGGGTTGTCAGAATAATTAATTTTTCCATAAGAACCTTTTCTACCAACAACAATCACTGGTCTTGTTGTATTTGGGAGTTTGTGGTTACCAACGGGACCGTTGGAGCCAAAAACCAAATAATCACCGTCCTCTCGATTTTCAGAAGCCAATGAATCTCCATAAGCAAACCGACAAATAAATTTCAGTGATGTCACCTCCCAATGCTCTGGCACATCCCCCAGCCATTCAACGCCGGAGGGTTTGTATTTCGGATAGGCATTCGTCTTCATTCTCCAGCCTCCGCACTGCCGGTAATCTCCGCCAACATTGCCACAATCTCCGTTTCCAGCACTTTCACATCAGCGGCAATTGCTTCAAGCGAACGGGGCGGTTCGTAGCGATAAAAATGACGGTTCAGCGGTATCTCGTAGCCCACTTTGGTTTTAGTGTGGTCAATCCATGCGTCCGGCACGTGGGGCAGCACTTCGCGCTTGAAGTACTCCTCGATGTTCTCCTTGAGTGGCACATTTTCGGTATCGCGCAGGTCGGCATCAGCCTCAGGGTTACCTTTGGCATCACGGCAGATTTCGGCACTCTCATCTTTTTCGCCGAGCGCTTCGAGTACCAGTTTCAACTCCGGTGTGCTCAGGCGCACTCCCGATTTCTGGTCGATGGCCTTGAGCGCCTTCAGGAAGGTGATCCGCTCCTTGAAGAGTTCCTCATTGGTTGCCTTGCCGAAGTCGGAGAGCAGGGTCTTGATGGCCGCTTGTCGTTCTATCCCTGCTTCAATCTCCTGCTGACGGATGGTTTCGTTTTTCTTGTCGCTTTCGGCAATCTTCCGGAATCCACGCAGCTCGTCAAGCAGGGCAATCCGTTCAGCGTTTGCCTGAAAGTTCAGACGCAACGGACGCTCCACGGTAATCTTGTTGTAGCCAAAATCGGTGTTGTCAAAAATCTTGCTGACAATAACCGGTTTCGTGATACCGTCACTCGCTACCGTCCGGGTTTCGTTGTGGGTGAAGTTGCCATAGATGCGGCTGATTTCGCCAATCTGGTCGGGGCGGTTCTCTTCGCCGTCACCGATCTGGTTCCGCTTGTTCCCAAGGCTTTTGCGCATTTTGACAAAGTATCCGCGAGCGTCGATCAGTTGGATTTTTCCAGCGCGTCGCGCCTCCTTGCGGTTGGTGACAATCCAGATGTAGGTGGAGATGCCGGTATTGTAGAAGAGCTGATCCGGCAGGGCAACAATGGCTTCGAGCCAGTCGCT
>CAIJWE010000130.1 GCA_903824295.1 uncultured Chlorobiaceae bacterium | reverse complement strand
TGCAGGTTCGAGTCCTGCCCGCGGAGCACAAAAAAGGCAGTACACTAAGCACGGTGTAGTGCCTTTTTTCTTTCCCGCCCATTTCCTCTCCAGTGTTTGGCATTAATCTGGTTATGCGTGATATTAATACATGGACTGCGTGAAAATATCAACAACTTGCCTGTATCGGCATCTCTTATGCTCAATGTTCTCATTGTTGATGATGAAATCAATATTCGCAAGACGCTGACGGTTTTTATGGAATCGCGCGGGTATGGTGTGAAAGCGGTCAGCAACTCCCGCGATGCCCATGCAGAGGCTGAACTGCGGATTTTTGACCTCGCATTTGTCGATTTGCGTTTGGGAACTGAAAACGGTCTTGAACTGGTGCAGTCGTTCCAGAATGCCTATCCATGGATCAAGGTTGTCGTCATCACCGCTTATGCTTCTATCGATACGGCTGTTGAAGCCATGAGGAGGGGCGCAGCAGACTATATTCCAAAGCCGTTTACACCCGATCAGCTTGAGCTGGTCATCAAGCGTCTTGCTGCGGTGTGCGGTATGGAGCAGCGCATTGCCTCTTTACAGGAGGATCTCAGCCGTATGCATCCGGAAGTAACGTTTGTTTCCCGTTATCCTGCCATGCAGAAGGTTGTGGAGCTGGCCCGCCAGGTTGCCTCTTCTGAGGCTGTTGTGTTGCTGCGGGGTCCGAGCGGGACGGGAAAAACTGTTCTTGCTCGATCGATTCACAACTGGAGCAGCAGGGCAGAAAAACCATTCGGGGTTATTTCCTGCCCTTCCTTAAGTCATGAGCTCCTTGAAAGCGAGCTTTTCGGTCATGTCAAGGGCTCATTTACCGGGGCGGTCCGGGATAATCCGGGAAGGGTCTCTTCATGCGAAGGTGGGTCACTCTTTCTTGATGAAATAGGAGATCTTCCCCTTTCAATTCAGCCCAAACTGCTTCGTTTTCTTCAGGATCGGGAGTATGAGCGGATCGGTGATTATCAGTCGCGCAAAGCGGATGTACGGATCATTGCCGCTACCAATATGGATCTTGAGAGGGCGGTCCGGGAGGGGCGTTTCCGTGAAGACCTTTTTTACCGGCTGAATGTTATCCAGATTGATTTACCTCCGCTTGCAGGCAGAGCTGACGATGTTGAGCAGCTTGCCGGAAACATGCTGAAGTTTTTTGCTTCCCAGAACCACAAAAACCTCGATGGATTTACCGAGAGTGCCTTGCTTGCCCTCAAAACCTATTCATGGCCGGGCAATGTCCGGGAGTTGCGCAATGTGGTTGAACGCGCTGTGATTCTGAGTAAAACTGAGCGGATTGGTGTGGAGCTTCTGCCTGAAATGATTTTTTCAAAAGCGCATCCGGTGCGCATTGGAGATCCGTTGACCCTTGATGTGATCGAAGAAAATCATATCCGTCGTATTCTCGCGTCAACTAAATCACTTCAGGAAGCCGCAGAGCTCCTGGGTATTGATCAGGCTACACTCTGGAGAAAACGGAAACAATACCGGATTTAATTGCCAATACCGCTCCGCCACATGTAATGGAATTTGTTTGCCACCTATGCGCATGGTATTCCTTTTATAGTCTTACCAGCCAGGGTTTGGCCCCTCTTCTGATTTTTTCAATCCTCTTTGTTCGAAGAGGATTGAAAAATGCAATCACTTATTTGCTTCTTCATTGATTTTTACAAGGTTGCGCTGACCGGTGCCCCTGATTATCCTCGATTATTCAGGGGTTGTGGCCGTGGTACGGTATTTGATAATAAAGATCAGGAGGTAAAATAATATGATTGGTATACGACAAAAACTTTTGCTCGGGTTTGGTGGTCTGCTTCTTATTGTTGCAGCCATGGGTGTTCTCACCATCAGGCAGATCGATTTACTTGGCGGAGCTATTGATGTCATGCTCAAGCAGAACTATCGCAGCGTCGTTGCCTGCCAGAATATGACAGCGTCTCTTGAGCGTATTGACAGCGGAGTATTGTTTACCTTTGCCGGTCATTATAATGAAGGAATGACGGCTGTCCGGCTGCACGAAGAGAACTTCCGTCATGCACTGCAGGTTGAGCTCGGCAATATCACCTTGCCCGGAGAAGAGCAGAAAGCTTTGCGGATCGGGGAGCTGTTCATGGAGTATGCAAGAGTACTTGAACGGGTTACTGACCCGTCTGAACCTCTCTCACTGAGGCAGAATCAATATTTTTCAATTCTGCACCCACTTTTTCGTGAAATCAAGCAGCTCTCCGGTGAGGTGCTTGAAATGAACCAGTCCAATATGCATCAGGCAAACGATAATGCCCGCCTGATGGCCGCAACTGCTCATAACACCATGCTTGCGGCAATTCTGGCCAGTGCGGTTATTGCTCTGCTTTTCGGATATCAGTCACATCGCTGGATTCTTCTGCCGATTCAAAAGCTTATTGCTTCGGCAGAAGAGATTAGAATGGGAAACCTTGATCTTGTGCTTGATACCACTTCAAACGATGAAATTGGAACGCTTTCAAGGTCATTTAATGAAATGGCGGCAACTCTGCGCAAAATGCGCAAAAGCGATATGGATACCCTGCTCCGGACCCGAAGTGCCACACAGGAGGTGTTTAAGGTTCTTCCTTCTCCGGTAGCAGTTCTTGACCTTAAGGGAGTTGTTGAAATATCGACTGAAACCGCAGAACGCTATTTCGGTCTGAAACCGGGAGTCAATGTTCGCGATCTCGGTCACAAGTGGTTGTGTGGATTGCTTCAGAGCGCTTCAAACAGGGATTATGCATCTGAATCGGAAGTACCCGATGGTTTTATCCAGCACTTTGTCGGTAATCGTGAGTACTTTTTCCAACCTCTCGCAGTTTCTGTTTCAGCCGGAACAGCTCTGATCCTCAGGGATGTCACACAGGTTTTTGAACAGCTCGAACTGAAGCGCAGTGTTATTGCGACCGTTTCACATCAACTGAAAACTCCCTTGACCTCCTTGAGGATGTCGATCCATTTGCTGCTTGAAGAGCGTGTCGGTAATCTGAATGAACAACAGGCCGACCTGCTGTTTGCTGCACGGGATGAAAGTGAACGGTTGGAGCATATTCTTGATGATCTGCTGGACCTCAACCGGATAGAGTACGGAAAAGCACATCTGAACATTCATCCGGTATCACCTTCCCGCATGTGTGCTGAAGGAATAGAGGCCTTTGCGCTCAATGCCCGTGACCAGGGTGTAAAACTTGAACACGCTATTGCGGAAGGGCTGCCCGATGTCATGGCCGATCCCGAACGCGTCCGTCATGTTTTTGCCAATCTCCTGTCAAATGCATTGCGGTTTACCCCTCCAGGGGGAACCGTTACGGTACGTGCTGCCGACGATCAGGATACCATCCGCTTTACCGTTGAAGACACTGGAGAAGGTATTTCTCCGGAACATATTATTCATCTTTTTGAACAGTTTTACAGGGTTCCCGGACAGCCGGCAGAAAGCGGTATCGGACTCGGTCTCAGTATAGTCAAGGAGATCGTTGAAGCTCATGGAGGAACCGTAAGTGCTCAAAGCCAAACGGGCAAGGGTTCAGTTTTTCAATTCACCCTGCCCGTTCAAAAAAACAGAAAAGCATAATATAATTATCTACAAGGCTTATTAATAAAAGGAGATAGGATGTTTATAGATATTTATCACTACTTGTTTTGCGGTATCCTCATTTTTCTGATTCTTGCAGGTTTTGCAGCATTGTCAGGTGTAATTTTTCATATAGGAGGCTGATATGGATGTTGTTGTTTTACTCACGTTTTTCGCCTGCCTGGTTTATCTGCTTTTTGCAATTGTCAATCCTGAGAAATTTTAAAACCATCAAGTCATGTTACTGCTTTTTTTATTGGTGCTGATTGTTCCCGTCCTTCTGTCGTGGCCTCTCGGATACGCCATGGCAAGAGTGATAGAACCTGGCCGGGGGTCAGGCTTTGGCCGCCTGACATCAGGGGTTTTCAGCAAAGTGGGAGGGTTGGCTGCGGTAGAGGAACAGGAGTGGCAGCGCTATCTCTTTTCCATGATAATGTTCAACGTTGTGATGTTCGTATTTGTGACGATTATCCTTGCCCTGCAGCAGTGGCTTCCATTGAATCCCGATGCGAAAGGCCCGCTTGAGGCAAGCCTTATCTTTAATATCGCGGCATCGTTTGTAACGAACACCAATCTTCAGCACTATTCCGGAGAGGTGTCCATGAGCTATTTTTCCCAACTTTTCGGATTAATGTGGTTGCAGTTTGTGTCAGCGGCTACTGGACTTTCAGCTCTTGCAGCCCTTGCCAGAGCGCTTGGCGGGAAAAAAACGGTTGGTAATTTTTACAGCGATTTGATGCGGACGACATGTTTTGTTCTGCTTCCGCTTGCGCTGCTTGTTGCCCTGCTCCTTCTTGCGGGAGGTGTTCCGATGACGCTGGACGGTGCAGTAATAGCCCATACTCTTGAGAATGCAACCCAAACAATCGTACGCGGTCCTGTTGCCGCCCTGGAGGCGATTAAACAATTGGGCACCAATGGCGGCGGATGGTTCGGGCCAAATTCAGCCCATCCTTTCGAGAACCCTTCCTTCTTTACCAATATGGTTGCATGCATCAGTATTGTTCTGATTCCGATGGCTGCGGTCTGGATGTTCGGCCGTATTACGGGACGTATGCGTGATGCTGTTGTCATCTTTTCTGTCATGATGGCGCTTCTTGTCCTGAAATGTGGTGCAGTGATCTGGCTTGAAGGGGCCCCTGCTCCAGCGCTTGCTGGCCTGCCGGTTGAGGTGGTTTCAAATCTTGAGGGTAAGGAACTTCGCTTTGGCTACGGTGCCGGTGCTCTGTGGGCTGCGATGACCACAGCGACGAGTAATGGCTCCGTCAACTGTATGCACGACAGTCTTAACCCGCTGACCGCTCTTGTTCCACTTGCCGGTATGTGGATGAATGTTGTGTTTGGCGGTGTGGGCGTGGGCCTCATCAACATGTTTATTTTTATCATTGTCGGTGTTTTTATCTGCGGCATGATGGTTGGCCGTACGCCGGAATATTTTGGCCGAAAGGTTGAAACCCGAGAAATGACGCTTGCGCTGCTTGCTTTGCTGGTTCATCCTGCACTGATTCTTGGGGGAACAGCACTTTTTGCGGCAACTCCGGCAGGGGCAGGAACGGTGCTGAATAGCGGAGCTCACGGGTTTACAGAAATTCTCTACGAGTTTACCTCTGCTGCAGCCAACAACGGTTCAGGTTTCGAGGGGCTTGGTGATAACACTGTTTCCTGGAACATTGCCACAGGTATGGTCATGCTCCTGGCACGCTATATCCCGATCATTCTACCACTTGCCATTGCCGGTTCGCTGTCGGAAAAAAAGCCTGTTCCGGTAACAGCAGGAACGCTCAGAACCGATACACTGCTGTTTGGACTCATCATTCTGGGTAGTGTTGTTTTTATCGGGGCACTGCTTTTTTTACCGGTAGCCGTCCTTGGTCCCGTCGCCGATCATCTGACAGTAAACATGCATTGAAACCGGGAAGTTTTCAACGAATTCATAATGACAATATGATGAAAAATAATCCTTTGCCGAATATCTATGATCAGGCAAAATCAGAGCGCCGGCAGACAAGAACATCCTCAATTTTTGAAAGAGAGCTTGTTATGAGTGCTCTCGGCCGGTCATTAGTGATGCTTGATCCGAGAGCCATGGTAAAAAATCCTGTCATGTTTGTTACAGAAGCAGGAGCGGTGTTAACAACGCTTATTGCTGTTTTAAATGCAACGACAGGAGCTCTGCACCAGAACTATACTGTCGCGGTCATGGTTATTCTGTGGCTTACCGTCATGTTTTCAAACTTTGCTGAAGCTTTGGCGGAAGCTCGGGGCAAGGCTCAGACTGATAGCCTCAAACGAACACGTCAGAATACGGTTGCCAGGCGAGTGAAAGATGGTAAAGAGGAGTCGGTAAGTTCTGACGAGCTTCGAGAAGGTGACCGTGTGATTGTTTTGACAGGCGAAACCATCCCTGGAGATGGAGAGGTTGTTGAAGGGGCTGCGATGGTTGATGAATCCGCTATTACCGGTGAGTCGGCTCCGGTGGTAAGGGAGGCCGGCGGTGACCGGTCGGGAGTCGTTGGAGGAACAAGAGTTCTTTCGGACCATATCGTTGTGCGTATTTCTGTTTCCGCCGGCAACTCTTTTCTTGATAAAATGATCGCTCTTGTTGAAGGAGCAATCCGGCAGAAAACACCGAATGAACTTGCGCTGACGGTAACACTTGCCGGTCTTACCCTTGCCTTTTTACTGGTAACCGGTACACTGTGGCCAATCGGCAAATATTTTGGTATCACGCTTCCGGTACCGACTCTGGTTGCTCTGCTTGTCTGTCTTATTCCCACCACTATCGGTGCATTGCTTTCTGCCATAGGGATTGCCGGGATGGACCGTGCGCTTTCGGCCAATGTACTGGCAAAGAGTGGTAAAGCCGTAGAGCTGGCCGGCGATATTGATACACTTCTGCTTGACAAGACAGGTACCATAACGATAGGCAACCGCCAGGCAACGGATTATTTCCCTTTGCCTGGCATCAGCAGGGAGCGTCTTGCGACTGTGGCGATGAAGGCTTCATTCGGCGATCAGACACCTGAAGGAAAGTCCATCATTATCCTCGCTGAAAAAATGCTCGGGATCAGGGGGGCTGAGGATGGTGCTGGAACTGTTGTGCAGTTTTCAGCACAAACCCGAATGAGCGGTATTGATTTTCCGGATGGTCAGAGTTTGCGCAAGGGGGCGCCGGATACTCTTATAAACTATTGTAAACATCTGGGCGGCAATGTTTCCGAACAAATGCAGGGGCTTGTTGATGACGTTGCCCGCAAAGGGATGACCCCTATTGCAGTTGCTGATGGCAAAGAGCTTCTTGGTGTTATTGCCTTGTCTGATATTCTCAAACCGGGCATATCTCTGCGATTTGCCCGGCTTCGTGCCATGGGCCTGCGTGTCGTTATGGTGACCGGTGACAACCCGCTTACGGCCGCAGCCATTGCGGCACAGGCAGGTGTTGATGACTACATAGCCGAAGCCCGCCCTGAAGACAAGCTGGCCTATATCCGAAAGGAACAGCAGGGAGGAAGACTGCTTGCCATGATGGGGGATGGCACCAATGACGCACCGGCGCTTGCCCAGGCTGATATCGGCGTTGCCATGAACTCTGGCACCCAGGCGGCCAAAGAGGCTGGCAATATGGTCGATCTTGACAGTGATCCGACAAAACTCATTGAGATCATTGAGATTGGCAAGCAGTTGCTTATGACAAGAGGAGCGCTGACGACGTTTTCTATTGCCAACGATGTTGCCAAGTACTTTGCCATTATTCCGGCCATGTTTGTTCTGGCAATTCCGGGGCTCGCTGTGCTCAACATCATGCATCTGGCAACACCGGAGAGTGCAATTCTCTCGTCTTTGATTTTTAATGCCATTATCATTCCTTTGCTGATACCTATTGCGATAAAGGGTGTCAAATACCGTCCGATGGGAGCCGATGCTACGCTTCGGAAAAATCTGATCATCTACGGTTTTGGGGGAGTAGTGGTGCCATTTGCAGGTATCAAGCTTATTGATATGCTTATTGCCTTGACGGGCCTTGTATAAAAAAAATATGTCATTACCATGAAAACAATGCTCACATTCAGGAATTTCATTCGGCAATCAGCGGCCTCCTTGCGTATTCTTCCCTTTACTGTGGTGATCTGCAGCGGGTTGTATACCGTCATCGTACTGCTTGCTGCTCAGGTTGTACCCTATTCTGCGACGGGCTCTCTTCTCTGTTCTGAAAAGGGAGAGGTTATCGGCAGTGAACTTATTGGTCAGCAGTTTACCCGGCCTGAATACTTCTGGTCCCGACCATCGGCAGTATCATGGAATGCTGCCGGTGCAGGTGGAAGTAATCTTTCGCCTGCATCACTTGCAATGCGCCAGAGAAGCGAGAATCTGCTTGGTGCCTTTGCACTGAAAAAAGGGGAAAAAGCTCCTGCTGATCTTGTTTCCGCTTCAGGCAGCGGTCTTGACCCGCATATTTCGATTGCGTCTGCTCGATTTCAGGCATCAAGAGTTGCCCTTGCAAGGGGTCTTTCCATCGATCAGGTGATGAGGGTGATCAATGATCCGGCATGTGGAAAAATCACCATTGCCTTATTGAACGAGTCGCTTGTGAATGTGCTGCAACTCAACAGGTCGCTTGACCGGCTGCAGAAATAATATCTCAAAGGGATTGCATCGAGGAAGGAAAAACTATGGAGAGCAACCGGGCTGACAGTTTTTTGCGTCTCATCCAGCAGTCGCAACAGGGAAAGCTTAAAATCTATGTCGGCTACTGCGCCGGTGTAGGGAAAACCTGGCAGATGCTGCAGGAAGCAAGACGTCTTAAGGATAATGGTATTGATGTTGTTGTCGGCCTTGTGGAAACTCACCAGAGGAAAGAGACGGAAGCGCTCCTTTCCGGTCTCGAAATCATTGCGCGTAAAAGCATTCTGTACCGGGGTATTGAAATTACCGAAATGGACATGGATGCGATTCTGCAGCGCAATCCTTCCGTTGTTCTTGTCGACGAACTTGCACATACGAATGTTCCCGGAAGCAGAAATTCCAAGCGGTATGAGGATGTCGAAGAAATTCTTGCTGCCGGTATTCATGTCATTTCGACATTGAACATCCAGCATATCGAAAGCCTTTATGAGACGGTAGAGCATGCAACCGGAGTAAAGGTCAAGGAGCGGGTGCCAGACCGGATGCTTGCTTTGGCCGATCAGCTTGTCAATGTCGATATCACGGCCGATGATCTGAGGCAACGATTGAGTGAAGGAAAAGTCTATCTTCCCGGTCGAACGGAAGCTGCTCTTTCAAACTTTTTCAGGCCTGAAAACCTTGAGCAGCTTCGGGAGTTGACGTTAAGAGAACTTGCCGCCCAGCTTGATTCGAAGCGCCGGAACCAGCTTCCTGATGAATCGGCTTCCAATCCTGATCAGGTGATGGTTTGTCTCAGTTCAAAAACCCGGAACTGTGAAACGATATTGCGCTATGCATCGCGTATTGCAGGACGCCTGAACAGAAACTGGTATGCGGTCTATGTTCAGACTCTTTCCGACAGTCCGACCAATATTGATGCCAAGGTACAGCGAATGCTTTCCAATACGCTTGCACTGGCCCAGCAGCTTGGTGCAACGGTATTTACCTACAAAGGAGATGATGTGGTTAAAACTATTCTTCAGTTTGCCAGAGAGTACCGGGTAGGGCACATTATCATTGGTAATTCAGGACGAAAACTGCCTTTTTGGCAGCGCATCCAGGGGCATCAGACCATTATTGAACGATTGATCAGCCAGTGCCGGGGTATCAGCGTGATTGTGCTCGATACGAGGGAAGAGGTCGCCCTTCCGGCGCAAAACCCTTTAACAGAGTATCTTTCAGTCATAAGAGAGGCGATTCCGACAGGAAAACAGCCTTGCAATGCATGGCAGGAACCGATCCGGAATGCAAGGGTTGTGTTGTGGGAGAGCGTTGTTGAAAAAGAAGATGCCATTCTCCAGCTTTTGCACGAATGCTGCATCATTGATCCCGATATTGACGAAACCAGTGCTTTCAACAGTCTGCTTGCCAGGGAAAAACAGGGTGGTACCTTTATCGGGGAGGAGATCGCCATTCCTCATGCCCGACTTGACCATTTAAAGAAACCGGTTATGGTTATCGGGGTTCATAAAATTGGTATTTATGACAAGGAATCCAGCAATACTGCCCGTATCATGTTTCTGATACTCTCACCTTTTTTCGACCCGAACAGTCACATCAGACTGCTGGGTGCCATCAGCAAAATGGCTTCCGACAGCCAGTGGCGCAGTCTGATGCTTCGAGCCAGGAGCAAAAAAGAAATTCTCCGGATTATAAGGAACTGGTCAACCCCGTCTCGTTAACAGATATTTTTTTATTGTGTTCCGGAACTTAACGGGGTCCTTTTTTTGCAGTTCCATCTATTTTTGCGGGTTTCGGGGTATCAAAAAATATTGCAGCTTACATTGTATGCGTCAGCAATTTTTTTATTTTTAAAAAAAGTTGATGAATTGATCTGTTGAATTTCTGTGCTGACCATGCGTGCAACGAACCTGAATAACCTCCTGCTCTCATTGGCCCTGTTGCTTCTCAGCAGCGTGGCTCCGGAGGGAGGTGTCTTTTAGTTCGTTTTTCAGCAAGAGAGAGAACATTGATAAAGCCGCCGCCCTCCTGGGGTAGGTGGTTTTTTCGTTTTAAAGGATAAAAAAAGGAAAAGGTACCATGAAAAAGATGAAGTATCAGAAGTACGCAGCCTACCCTTCGGTGGCCATTACCGCAAGGAGCTGGCCCGACAAACGGATCACGAAAGCACCGATATGGTGCAGTGTGGATCTTCGTGACGGTAATCAGGCGCTGCCGGTGCCGATGAGTGTTGAGGAAAAGGTATCTATGTTTCAGCTTCTTGTATCCATCGGGTTCAAGGAGATTGAGGTGGGCTTTCCTTCCGCTTCTGCAACGGAATTTGCATTTGTGCGCAGACTGATAGAGGAGCACCTTATTCCTGAAGATGTCACGATCCAGGTGTTGACCCAGGCGCGGGAGCATCTGATTCGCAAGACATTTGCTTCCATAAGCGGTGCGAAACGTGCCATCGTGCATCTCTACAACTCGACGTCTACGCTGCAGCGGGATGTTGTTTTTCGTAAAAACAGGGAGGAGATCAAGGCGATCGCTATAGAAGGTACCGCGCTTGTTCGTCGACTCAAGGATGAGTGCGGCGATGCCGTTATCCGTTTCGAGTACAGTCCGGAAAGTTTTACTGGTACGGAGCTCGACTATGCGCTTGATGTCTGTCATGCGGTGATGGATGCATGGGGTGCCTCGGCGGATGACAAAATTATTTTGAATCTGCCCTCAACGGTTGAAATGTCGTCGCCGAATATGTATGCCGACCGGATTGAGTGGTTCTGCCGCAACATTAAGGCGCGTGATGCGGTTCTGATCAGCGTTCATGCCCATAATGATCGTGGTACGGCTGTGGCGACTGCTGAATTGGCTTTGATGGCCGGAGCAGACAGGGTTGAGGGGGCATTGTTCGGCAATGGCGAGCGGTGTGGTAACATGGATGTTGTGACTATGGCACTGAACCTCTTCACTCAGGGTATTGATCCTGAACTTGATTTTTCGGATCTACCGAGGATTCGCGAAGTCTACCGCCGTTGTACCCGCATGGATATTCATGCCCGTCACCCTTATTCGGGTGAGCTGGTCTACACAGCATTTTCCGGTTCACACCAGGATGCAATCAGCAAGGGAATGAAAGCGCAACCGCTCTCACCCGGAGGTGTCTGGGCGGTTCCCTATTTGCCGATCGACCCCGAGGACGTTGGTTGCAACTATGAGGCGATTGTTCGTATCAACAGCCAGTCAGGTAAAGGTGGTGTGGCCTATGTGCTTGAGAAAGAGTATGGCATCCAGATACCGAAATGGATGCAGCCTGATTTTGCTGAAGCTGTCCAGGCCGTTGCTGACTCGACCGGTGTCGAGTTGTCGGTGGAGCAGATTCATGAACTGTTTCATGCAGAGTATGTGAAGATCCGGGAGCCGATTACCCTTAAGAAGTGCCATATCAGTTGGGATGACGAGGAGCCTCGGCGCCAAGATGAAGAGGATACCACCATAACCTGTGTTGTGCAGAGCAGAGAGCGGGAGTTCAGCTTTGAGGCACAAGGGAATGGTCCTCTTGATGCATTTGTGAAGGGATTTGTCAGGGAGAGTGGTCTCGATTTCAGTGTTGACGAATATGCGGAACATGCTATCGGGCGCAGTGCCGGAGCGCTTGCCGTAGCCTATATCAAGATTGGCTGTGCCGATGGACGGATCTCCTTTGGTGCCGGGATTGATTCAAATATCAGCCTTGCCTCAATCAAGGCAACGGTCAGCGCGCTGAACAGGCTGCCGTGAGAGCATGTAGTTCCAGCGGTATCATTTTTTTTCGGCTTGTTACGATGTTTTCTCCTTTAACGGAAGAGCGCAACCATTTTTTGTATCTTCAGGTAAGGGCGGATGAAGGATCCGCCCTTATCTTGCATTAACGGTTAACAGTGGATGGAATGGCGAATATCGTAAGGAATTTTTTTTATATGCTTCTGTTTCTTGTTCTTGTTCTGGATGGCTGCGCCCGGCCAGCCGAAACGGGAACGTTGCAGGTTGTTACCTCCATTGCTCCGCTCGCATATTTTGCTGAAAGAATCGGGGGCACTCATGTTGCCGTATCGGTGATGGTGCCGCCAGGCGGAAATCCGCACAGTTATGAGCCCTCCCCCCGGCAGATGGCTCGACTTGGTGATGCCGCACTGTTTGTCAAGGCCGGTTCAGGGGTCGAGTTTGAGTTGGACTGGATGGAGCGTTTTTTGTCGATTAACCGCTCCTTGCGGCTTTGTAATGGAGTTGAGGGTATTCGCCTGCTTCGAGTCAAGCATGATGGGTTGGTGCATCAGGATGGGCGTTACGATCCTCATTACTGGCTCTCTCCGGGAAACGGTATGATCATTGCCAAGAATATTGAACGAGCCCTTGCTGCGGCTGATCCCGCTCATGGGGCAGAGTATGCGGCCAACTCAGCAAAGCTTCAGGCTGAACTGCAGTTGCTTGAACGGGAGATTCTGCGAGAGCTTTCCGGGTTAAAGAACCGGCGCTTTTTAGTTTTTCATCCGGCGTGGGGCTATTACGCTGAAGCTTTCCGGCTTCAGCAGATTGCGGTTGAGGAAGAGGGCAAGACGCTCACTCCACGGCAGATGCAGCGTATCATTGAACAAGCAAAGGCGAATCATATCACGGTCGTTTTTGTCTCTCCACAGTTCAGCTCTTCTCAGGCAGAAACCATTGCACGGGAAATTGGTGGCACGATCCGCAGTGTTGACCCTCTCTCATCTGATTATCAGAATAACCTTCGGCGTGCGACAACTGCCTTTATTGAAACCATGCGATGAAGCCGCCAGTAATCGAATGTGACCGACTTTCAGTCGATCTTGGCGGCGTGAGGGTGCTTGATGGTGTGACCCTGTCGGTCGGTGACGGTGATTTTCTCGGGCTTGTCGGTCCTAATGGCGGGGGCAAAACGACGCTGCTCAGGGTGATTCTCGGGTTGGAGCGCTTTTCAGCAGGGAGGGTGATGGTTTTCGGCGGGCAGCCAGGAAGCTCCCCGGGGCGCATCGGCTACGTGCCCCAGCGGCTCTTTTTTGACCGTGAATTTCCCATCAGTGTCCGTGATCTGGTGCTGATGGGTCGGTTGTCGAAAAAAAAACTTTTTCAGCACTATAACCGTCTCGACAGGGAGGTCGTTGATGAGGCGATCCATCAGGCTGGTGTTGAACGGCTGGTTGAGCGCAGAATAGGCGACTTGTCGGGAGGGGAGCTGCAGCGGGCCCTTATTGCCCGTGCGCTCGCCGGAGAGCCGGAATTGCTTCTGCTTGATGAGCCGACGGCAAGTATTGATCCGCAGATGAAAACGACCATTTATGATCTGATCGAGCGGTTGAAAGAGAGGCTCACCATTGTTCTTGTGACGCACGATACGGCCCTTATAAGCCGTTATGTGACCAAAATTGCCACTCTGAATGTGACGCTTGAGCTGCACGAGCCAGACGTGACTGCTGACAGGGAGTCCCTTGGAGTGGCTGCCACGCAAAAACCGGTTTCATTGAATTCTTGACCAGCACAAACGGTATGCTACAGGAGATATTTGCTTTTGAATTCATGCGCAACGCCCTTCTTGCCGCGCTTCTTTCCAGTGTTGCCTGTGGTATCATCGGCACCTACGTGGTGGTGAAAAAGATTGGTTTTATCAGCGGCGGTATAGCTCATACGGCGTTTGGCGGGATAGGGGTCGGCTACTACCTTGGAATCAACCCGCTTCTCGGTGTTATCCCGTTCAGTCTGGCCGCGGCGCTGGCTATCGGTCTTTTGAGCAAAAAGGCCAAGGTTGCAGAGGATACAGCAATCGGTACCTTCTGGGCAGTCGGGATGGCGGTCGGGGTAATCTGTATCGGTCTTAAACCGGGATATGCGCCTGATCTTTTCAGCTATCTCTTCGGCAATATTCTGACGGTTCCGTCATTTGATCTCTGGATGATCATGCTGCTCGATCTGGTGATTATTGTTGTGGTGTGGCTTCTCAGCAAGGAGTTTCTCGCCATCTCCTTTGATGAGGAGTATGCAGCAGTCTCCGGGCTGAAAACAACGGCACTCTATCTGCTGATGCTCTGCCTGATTGCTCTGACTGTTGTCGTTATGGTGCGTGTTGTGGGTATCGTCATGGTGATTGCACTGCTAACCATTCCTGCGGCCATAGCGCGGATGTTGAGTCGCAGTCTGCCCGGCATGATGATTCGGGCCGTTGTGCTTTCGGCCTTTTTCAGCATCTGCGGGTTATGGCTCTCCTGCCTGCTCGATATTGCATCAGGAGCAACCATCATTCTTGTCGCCGGGTTTTTCTTTCTCCTGGCACATGCGTGGCGATTTGTCAGGACTTTGCCTGCCGCGTCTCCTGGTTTATCATGAACAGAGCAAAGGCAACACCGGGCAGCCAGCCGAGCAAGGTAAGAAGTCCGGTCAGCATGATTGTCCCGACCTCCTTGTTGGTGACTGATGCTGGAGGAAGAATCACGGCAAGAATCAATCTGCGAATATCCATGGTAGAGCTCCGTTTTTTTTATAAGATATACCCAAATTTACTACTTATACAGACAGGAAGCAACGCAAAAACGTTATCAGGCTCTTCTCCTTGAATCAAGGGCTAATACTATTTCTTGTATTTTGATTCTAAAATCGTAAATTAAACTCCCTTCAGAAATAATCCTGAGTAAAAAAGAACGCTCTTGATTTTGGAACATAAACAGAAAAAACTTGCTTAATAAAGTTCATCCCGACGTGGTTTTGGATGATGTTGATGAGGTCATTGACGAACCGAATTTTAATAACCACAATACCTCTCCAGATCCTCCCAGTCCCTATGCCGACCTTGAAAAAAAGTATCGCAAAAACCGCTTTAACAAAAACAGAAGCAATGCTTCGTCTACTTTTTTCGGTGTGAGCGGTGCTGGCAATTCCCTTTCAAAAAGTACGGACGGGAATAAAATCCAGAAAAGAAAACCGAAAAAGAAAAACTTTTCAAAAGTACCGCGTGCTGCATCCGGCAAGCGGAACCCATAATCGCCAAGGTGCGCGTTTTTTTGGAATTGTTGGCTACCGATGTTCCTCTCCAGAAAGATAGCCCTTCAAAAAAGGAGATTTTGTTCAATATGGTTCTGTCATGGCGGCGATACACTGATCGTTATGTCTTTTGAAATACAGGCTCATCGTGGCGGGAGAGCCCTCTTTCCCGAAAATACACTGCAGGCATTCTGTCATGCGGCCACTCTTGGCATCAGGGTTCTTGAACTTGATCTTATGGTCTCAAAAGATCAGCAGATTGTCGTTTCTCATGACCCCTCGCTTTCCGCTCCTCTTTGTGCTGATCCTTACGGTCGTCCACTCGGCATTGAAGAGCAGGGGCGTTATATCCTCTATGAAATGAGCTATCAGGATATTGCCTCTTTTGACTGTGGTATCCCCGATCCATCATTTCCAGGACAGGTGCGCGTTGCCGCTTGCAAGCCGCTTCTTTCCACGGTATTTCAGACCGTTGAGGCTTTTATGGCATCGTCGGCCATGCAGGGGACGATGATCTATAATCTTGAAATAAAGTCATGGCTTCAGCAGGATGGGCTCCTTCATCCCTCTCCAGACTACTATGCCGCACTTGTGCTTCGGGTTGTTGAGGAAGCCGGGTTGTTGTGGCGTGTCAGAATACAGTCTTTTGATTGCCGGGTGCTCCAGGAAGCCTGGAGATTAAACCCCAGGCTTTGCTATGGCCTGTTGATTGATAAATTAAAAAGCGTTGACCTGTTTTTGCAGGATCTCGGCTTTGTCCCTGGCTATATTAATCCCCATTTCTCTCTTGTTGATCGGGAGATAACGGAAACCCTTCATGCCCGGGGTATCAGGATGATACCCTGGACGGTGAACAGTACAGAAGAGATGCTTGCCATGAAATACATTGGTGCCGAAGGGATTATCACCGATTATCCTGACCGTGCTCTTGCGCTTTTTGGGTCTGCTTGATTCGTTCCGTTTTCTCGTTGAGGGCTTTTTTTTCAGCGCAATGAGCTCACTTTTTTTAACGCCTTCAGCAGTGCGTTAACTTTGGCCGTTATTCTGTCCGGGATACGACTCTCCTTTTCTTCGACGGTGCTGTAGAGGATTTTATCAAGTGAGTCAAGCACGGCGGGGAGTTCTGCGCGTGTTTCATCCGGGATATTGATCTCCTGCAGTGCATCATGTAACTCTGTCCTTGTAAGGCCTCCGGGACTCTTTATACCCGCCTCTGCAAGCAAGTCTAAAAGCCTCTGTTTCATGGTTCTTGCAGATTTTCCGATTTCAGGCAAGTGCTCAGTCTGGTCATCGGCTACCAATTTTTTTGTATTGGTTAGCTGATTTTTTCTGATCAGGACAATGACGCCACAGCTTATCAGCAACAGCAGTGCAATTGCGACGGTTGACAAGAGTGTGCTTCGAGTACTCTTTTGTTCTGAGGGGTCGGTGAGAGGCTTTTCTCCTCCTTCTGCTGCTGTTCGTGATGCTGCATCTACTCTTATGGCAATCGATTTCGAATGAAGGGTGCTGAATTGTTGTGTGTCGGGGTTGAAGACAACAAGGGTTGTTGCCGGAATAAGAAAATTACCTTCTGATTGAGGCCAGGCAAGAGTTGTTGATGTGATGGAGCCAGAGCTCGTCTCAGACCCTTTATTCAGGGCCGTTGTTCTTTCTGGAGGATTTTGCCGGAAGCTTTCGGGGAGTTGAATGCCGGGTAGTTCAAGGGTCAGGAGGCTTCCTGTTCCGGTGAGTATGAGCTTCAGGGATAGTGACTCTCCAATTTTCAGCTTCTCTCGGCTTGGAATAAGGTTGAGAGAAAAGATACCTACGGCACCTGAATGTTTTTCAGGTACTGGTTCAGGAAGTGCACGTGCAGAGATGGTTATGGCGGGCGCAGTGATGCGTAAACTGCGGTCAGAGGGCTCTTTTTGGTCGGGAGCACTATTTTCTTGCGGCAGAGTGCAGAGCATGCTGTATCCGGCAACAGTAATTGTTCCGGTCTGGATGGGTACCAGTTTGAATTGTTTTACAACAGCACATCTGAAGTGCTCTCCACGAACTGTTGCCGGGTTACTTTTGATAAAGCGCTCAGTTTCAGCCTCCTTTGCCCACAACCCCTGAAGAGAAGGGGGCACTTCATTGGATATTTTTGGTGCGACATCCCTGAAATAGAGCTTGTAGGTCAGGAGCACTTCCTGGCCTGTAAATGGGTGGTTGTTGTTTATTGAGGACGCAAGAAATGGTCTGTTTTCCTGAAGTCGTGATGCTCCGGCGATGGCCGGAGTACAAAATACCACCATGATGAGCATGGACAGGTGGAGGTGCCGGTAACGCGCAAAGAATGCAGCCATATCGGTTATTTCATAAGTTCCCTGGAGCGTGCTGCAGCGGCGGCAACTGTTGCGACCAGAATCTGCTGAATGTTGTTTTCATCCATGATCTTCAGCCCTGCCTCTGTTGTTCCGCCCGGCGTCGTGACCTCCTGCTTGAGCTCTTCCGGGCCTTTTCGTCCAGAAAGCACCATTTTTGCAGCCCCGATCATGGTTTGCGCACCAAGGAGCAGGGCCTCCTGACGTGACAGACCGCACTGCACCCCCCCTTCGGCCAGAGAATTCAGTATATGAAACATGTAAGCCGGTCCGCTTCCGGAAAGGGCGGTTGCCGCATCCATCTGCAACTCATCAAGAATTGCTACCCGTCCAATCGAGCTGAAAAGAGTTGAAGCGAGAAGAATATCCGCTTCTGAAGCCATTTTGCCCCGACACAGGGCGGTCATTCCTTCACCAACAAAGGCTGGAGTATTGGGCATGACCCTGATGACCCTGATGTTTTCGCCTGCATTTTTACGGATATATTCTGAAGAAATTCCTGCAGCAACGCTGACAAGCAGGTGATCGGTGGTAAGTGAGGGCTTCAGCGCCCCGAGCACCTCCTCCATCTGGTATGGTTTGACGGCAATAATAATAACTTGCGCTTTCAGGGCAACCTCTTCAATTGAGTGACAAGGCAGCAGAGGGTAATCGGCAGCAATGGAGGCAAGAGCGGCTGGTTCCTTGTCAAAGCCAACAAGAACCGTCTGTTCTCTCTGGCTGAGACCAGCAATCAGCGCACGGGCAATTCTTCCTGTTCCGACAAAGCCAAGATGAAGATGGTTATTCATTACAAAACAAATTTTGGTGTACAAATTTTACTATCCCGATAGTTACACTTTTTCAACCGATTTTCAAGTATACAGCATTGTTGCGGTCACGTTTCTCTGAAAATGGAAACGTTGAGTGTCTTGTCAAAGAGGTGGATGGCGGGAAAAGTAAAAGGGCGGGAAACTATCCCGCCCTTTTAATTTTGAGAGGAGAATAGTTTATTTACCCTGTTCTGCCATGTAGCCCACTATATCGCCGATCTGGGCATCGGTCAGCGTTGCGACACCGCCTTTTGCAGGCATTGATCCTGACGTTCCGTCGAATCCATTCACGGCATGGCTTACAAGCACATCAATTCCTTGAGCGTTACGTGGAGCCCATGCAGCTTTGTCTCCAAGTTTTGGCGCTCCGCCAAGACCGGTGTTGTGACATGCAGAACAGTTTGCATCGTACAGGGTTTTCCCCGCAGCAAGGTCGCTGGCTGATGCTACAGTTGAGCAGATTGAACAGGCAAAAATTGCACAAAGTGCAGGAGAAATAAAACGGGACATAGGAATACTCCTTTATTGTTAGTTTTGTATGAAAGTGGTATTTCGCCTTGTGAAAAACACAATATGATTACTACTCGTTCGAGGTAATCAGTCACAACATGTATGGCGTCGGGAAAAGAAAGATCGCTCTATTTTGAGCTTTTGACAATGTAAGCGGTGGCATTGGCGATATCTGCATCACTGAGAGTTGGTTTGCCAGCTTTCGGCATCATTGCCATACCTGTGCTGCCGGGGGTCTTGAAGCCTTTGATCGCATGTGTGGTTAGTACAGCTTCTCCCTGTTTAATGCGTGGTGCCCATGCAACTTTGTCACCTAATTTTGGGCTGCCACCGATTCCTGTGGCGTGGCAGGCAGTGCAATTGGCATCGTAAACGGCTTTACCTTTCGTGGCATTTCCTGCTGCGGAAGCTTCTGTTGAACAGATTGAACAGACAAAGAGTGCACAAATCGCGGTTGAGATAAAACGGGACATAGGGGTTACTCCTCTTTAACGTTTTTTTGGATGACGGGCTGGTATTGTTTTCTTGTGTGTATATGTGTTGTACACAATTGTTAATACGAATAATATATGATCATTCCAAACGGCAGGAGGAATATTTTACGTTTGCCATGATTTCGGGACAAAAAGCGGGAACTGGTTTTGCCAGTTCCCGCTTGGTAAAAAAGAGCCTTGTGGCTTACTTTGATTTGTCGGTCATATAGGTAACGATGCTCGATATTTCAGCAGCGGTAAGTGCAGCATTTCCGCCTTTTGCGGGCATCATGCCAAGCTTGCCCTTGAATCCATCGGTTGAATGGCTGACAAGCAGGGCCTTTCCTTGAGCGATACGTGGCGCCCATACGGCCTTGTCTCCTGGTTTCGGAGCGCCCATCATGCCCGATTCGTGACATGAGGCACAGTTGGCGTCATAGAGTGTCTTGCCGTCGGCCAGTGCTGCTGCCGGGGCCACTGCCGGGGTTGCAGCAGTTGCTGTTGCGCCTTTTGATTTGTCGGCCATGAAGGCAACAGCGTTGGTTACCTCTTCGTCGGTCAAACTGGCATTTCCACCTTTTGCCGGCATCATGCCGGCCTTGCCGGTAAAGCCTGCGATCGAGTTTTTCGTCATCACCTCTGCACCTTGTGCAATACGTGGTGCCCATGCGGCTACGTCTCCGGGTTTCGGCGCCCCCATCATACCCGCATCGTGACATGCGGCACAGTTGGCGTCATAGACCACTTTACCTGCAGCCAGTTTCGGGTCTGAGGGTACCTCAGCCGTTGCAGTCGGAGCGACTGGTGCGGCATCTTCCGTTGCACCAGGAAACTTAAGTGAGGCTGGTGGTTTTTCGAGGCCGCATGCACTGAGCAAAAAAAGAGTCACGGTCAAAAAAGGGAGGAAGGGCTTCATGGTCATTGTTGATACAGGTTTAGATTGTTGTACCGGGTGCGGGTTAAAAACATTGTCGCACAGTTTAAAAATTATTTGGCGTATGGCAAAATGGTTTTTTCTTTCTTTCCCGTTTCAAGCTGACAGCGCAGGTCATGGCGGGAGAGGCTGTAGAGATGGGCATAGAAGAGATTAAAGAGCATTACCGCACTTTTAGCCCTTGGAGCTGCAAAGCCTCTTGTGATGGCATTTTTTGTGCTGAACACTTGCCGGGTAAGGGCGGAGTAGCTTTCAATAAAGGCATCGAGTGGAATATTTTTAGGCTTGTAAAGCATCTCCTGACCAAAGGAGTAACGGTATGCAGTGACGTCGAGGGGATCAAAGAGCAGTCGCCCCTCTTCGCGGAGCCGTTCAAAAACCTGTGTTCCCGGAGTGGGGCGTAAAATGTTGATGCCGGGGACATCGAGTCTTGTGTCGTCTATAAAATCAAGAATTGCCGCAGGAGTATCGAGCGTATCTCCATCGAGGCCGTAAATAAAACTGCCATAAAGGCTGATTCCAGCTTCTCTGATTTTTTTAATTGCACCGACAAGTTCTCCCGCCCTGTTCTGGTTTTTTTTATGTGCGCTTCGGCTTTTTGTCTCAATGCTCTCTATTCCAACCAGAAGCGCCTGACATCCTGATCGGCTGAAGGTTTCAAGCAATTCATGCTGCTGGCCAAGGGTTGTTGTGGCTTGTCCGAACCACCGGATTTTCAGGGGAGTGAGCTGACGGAAGAGTTCCCGGGCATAAAGTGGGTCTGCGTTTATAGAGTCATCGACAAAAAAGAAGATTCGTCGGTCATGCTGCTGAAACCGCTCAACTTCACTGACAACGTCCTGAATTGCTCTCCTGCGCAGGCTGCGACCGTTCAAAAGATGCACATTACAGAAGTCGCAACTGTATTGGCACCCTCTTCCTGTCTGAATCAGATTTGTTGTAAAGTAGCGGCTTTTGATCAGTGACCGTTTACTGACAGGCCTTGAGATTCCGAGATCGGGAAAGCTGCTGGATTGATAGAGCGGCTTGAGGGTGCCTGCTGCAAGGTCTTTCAGCACTATCTTCCAGAGGTCGTCAGCCTCTCCGAGAACAAGAACGTCTGCGTGGGGTCGGCATGAGTCGGCGAAGAGGGTAACATGTGCACCTCCCAGTACGACTGCGAAACCGGCAGAGCGAAGCTTGTCGGCAAGGGCAAAGGCCTGTTTTGCCATTCCGGTCTGGACACTGATGCCAACGAGATCCCAGGTTTCGTGAATGGGAAACTGGTCAAAGCGCATGTCGCAAATAGACTGCTCGACTCCCGGTACCTCAAGAGAGCTGAGAATCATGAGTGAGAGCGGCGGAATGGCAAACTGGCTCTGCTTGATGATGGTTCTGAGCGAACGGTTAAACCATTTTGATAGAGGGTTTATCTCTTTTTCGCCGTAGAGTGAACGGGCACCGTCAACACCGCTTTCCGATGGAAGAAAGACCAATACTACTTTTTTTTGTGAATGCATTCCGCCCTACCAGTCCTGATTATTCTTGCTGCCTTGTCCAGTAGCTTTGCTTGTCCGGGGAAGGTTCTTCATCAGTGCGGATTCCTCCAGACGGGCATTCTCAAGCAGCCGTTCTGCTGTGTCCTGACTGATACCGGAGGATGGGGGAGGAGTGCTCTTCTTTTCGGAGCCAGAGTGGGGCAGCTCCGACCTCTCCAGTTCATCAAGGTAACGTCGAACAATTTCATAGTTGATTTTCGCATCATTTTCACCCGGGTCGGTCAGAAGTACGGCCTTGAAGCGATTGAGCGATTGGCGGAAGAGTATCTTTTTTTCCGCTTTTCCGTTGCTTCCGACAGCTCTCATGGCAAGCGAATTGCCTTCATTGAACATGGCGTTCAGCCCGAGTGACCGCTCTTTGCTGCCGGGCTTTGCGCTGAATGAAAAAAGTGTTGCCGATTCAGGATATTTTCCCTGCATGTAAAGGGCGCAGGCGAGATTGAAGCTGGCAGAGGCGCTGCCTTTTTGTGCTGGCAGGGTGGCAATCTGCCTGAACGTACTCTCCGCTTCGCTGTACGCTCGATGCTCATAGAGTGCATCGGCTTTAAGCTGCAAACGGTACTCTCCGAGCATCTCCTGCATTGAAGGTGCGAGTGCAAAAACAAGCAGGAGAGTGTGCAGGAGAATCATGGCAAAAGCACTCCCGTGGCTCAGTTGCCAAGAAATGCTTTCTGTACGGCACTGACGCCAGCACCGATCTCAAACGGAAAGTTAATCTCCTTCAAAGCCCGCTCAATACCGCCGATGACGGTCAGCATGTCGAGCTCATCATAAAAACCGAGATGAGAGATACGGAAAATTTTGTCTTTATAGTCATCCTGGCCAGCGGCAACCGTTATGCCGTTGCTGTTTTTCAGCGCCTTGTTGAATGCTGACCACTTTACTCCTTCGGGAAGCCATACCGGAGTTACCGCAAACGACGGGGAGTTACTGAAAAGCTTCATGCCAAGTGCATTACACCCTTGACGGCAGGCGTCTGCGAGGCTTTCGTGACGTTTCCAGATATGCTCAATGCCTTCAGCCTTGATCATCTGCAATGCTTCGTCGAGGCCGATGACAAGCGAAACGGCCGGAGTGAAGGGAGTATCGTCGCCAGCATGAGCCTTGAGTGCGTGTTTCAGGCTCAGGTAGTATTGCGTCATGCTTTGTCCCTTGATGATGTCCTGCGCCCGTTCTGAAACGGCGACCAGTGCGAGGCCCGGTGGCATCATGAGTCCTTTCTGTGAACCGGTGATGCAGATATCGACACCCCAGTCGTCAAAATGAAATTCGTGGGCACCGACAGCAGTGATGCCGTCGACCAGCACAAGCGCATCCGACTGTTCGCGAATCAGGGCACTGAGCGTCTGGATATCGGCGGCAGTGCCGGTTGATGTTTCTGAATGAGTTAGGCAGACTCCTTTCGCATCAGGATGCGCTTTGAGCAGCTCTGCAAGTCGTTCAGGCTGAATGGCCGAACCCCATGTGACCTTTTCTTCAACGCAGTTACCAGTGAAGATGCGCACCAGCTCGCCCCACCGCTCGCCAAACTTGCCGGCATTGACGGTGATGACCTTGTCGCCTTGTTTAAAGAGGCTCGAAATTGTCGCCTCCATGCCTCCGGTACCTGAACAACTGAGCACAACGACTGGCTGTGTCGTTCTGAAGAGATACTTGAGATCCTCGTGAACCCTGGTCAAAATCTCCATAAACTCAGGGTTCCTGTGGTGGATAATCGGAGCAGCCATGCGAAGCATGACATTTTCTGGTACAGGTGTAGGTCCTGGCGTGAATAATCTTTTTTTCATCTCGTAGGAATAATGGGTTGAGTTAAATCCATAAGTGAGGTGAACTCTTCAAAGAGGTAGTGCGAATCGTGCGGTCCTGGTGCCGCTTCCGGGTGGTACTGTACCGAAAAACAGGGAAGATTTTTGTGACGGACTCCCTCAACGGTCGTATCGTAGAGGTTGAGATGGGTCATTTCAAGCTCTTCAGGCAGTGATTTCATCTCGACCGCAAATCCGTGGTTCTGTGATGTTATCTCGATCTTCCTGCTTGCAAGATTTTTAACCGGGTGATTGCTGCCGTGATGACCGAATTTCAGTTTGTAGGTTGTCGCACCGAAAGCCAGAGAGAGCAGTTGGTGGCCGAGGCAGATACCGAAGATCGGCAGTGGCCTGGTTGTGCGGTTATAGTCAACAAGCTGCTTGATGGTCTCAATGGCATAATCAACAGCCGAGGGATCACCAGGGCCGTTCGAAAGAAAAATGCCATCAGGATTCAGTTGTATCACCTCATCGGCCGTTGTTCCGGCATTCAGGACGGTCACCCGGCATCCAGCATCCTGCAGCATACGCAGAATATTTGTTTTGATGCCGTAGTCGAATGCTGCGACATGGTACCGGGCATGCTCCTTTTCCAGAGAATAATTTTCGCTGGTTGTAACGGTTTTGACCAGGTCGCGGCCACTCATTTCAGGGCTTTGAAAGGCCTTTTCCCTCAGAGTCTCCTCATTGGTTTCAAGAGCGGAGATGACGCCTCTCATGGCGCCCTTTTCACGGATTTCGCGCACAAGCTTCCGGGTATCAATACCGGCAAGGCCCATGACTCCAGCTCTCTTGAGGCAAGAGTCAAGACTCTCTGTTGCCTCGAAGTTGCTGTGGATGCGCGATACTTCATGAACAATAAAGGCCGAAGCCCATATTTTATCCGATTCGTTATCAGTCGGATTGATACCGTAGTTCCCGATAAGTGGATAGGTCATCATCACCATCTGGCCGGCATAAGAGGGGTCGGTGAGAATTTCCTGGTATCCGGTATGCGATGTATTGAAAACCACTTCACCGGTTGTTTCCCCGATGTGGCCGAATGCTGTTCCATTATAGACAGATCCGTTTTCCAGTACCAATTTTGCTGCTGCTGGTTGCATGATACTTCTTATTCCTTGGTCGAAAGTTTGTCGCCAGTTTCCTGTTTTTCAATATTGGCAATGGCGGTGCGGTCAAAAGTGATTTTTGTGGAATCATTGACCTGAACAAGCACGGTTTTTTTCTCCGTATCGATTCCGGCAACAGTCCCATGGGCTCCGCCTATGGTGATAACCTTGTCGCCTCTTTTCAGGCTATCGAGCACTTTTTCGCGATCCTTCTGCTTTTTCTGCTGGGGACGGATCATGAAGAAGTAAAATACAACAAAGATAAGTACCAGCGGTACAATTTGAATAAGCGGATTCGGTGCCGCCTGGCCTGCAACAGGAGGCGCAAAGAGAAACAGTGAGAGTAGCGTATTGAACATGGCGGTATCGTAATATTAAAAAAACGTAGCTGATTTTTTTGAGAGCAACAATGTAATGTATTTATGGCACTATTTCAATCCCGCCTTGCGGGCTCCGGCGGTAAAGCTTGCGTAAGGCGCAATATTATAACGGCATTCAGCTCTCATGCCTCGGGAGAGTTTCAGGCTGGCAAGAGTGGCGATCATGGCTGCGTTATCGGTTGAGTAGACGGCGGCGGGAACATGCAGCGTGATGCCAGCTTTATCGCAAGCCGTTTTCATTGCGTTTCTCAATGCCGAATTAGCACTCACTCCTCCAGCCATTGACACCGCCTTGATTCTCTGGCTGCGTGCTGCGGCAATGGTTTTTTCTACCAGTACGCTGACGATGGCCGATTGGATTGATGCGGCAATATCTGCCTTATGCGCTTCAATATATTCCGCACTCTGTTTCTGCAGCCAGGTGAGCACAGATGTTTTCAGGCCTGAAAAGCTGAAATCAAAATTTCCATGATAATTTTTACTGCTCTGTGACGCAGAGGTGAGCGCCCGCGGGAAGAGGTGGAAGGCTGGATTTCCACTCATTGCCAGCTTGTCAATCACCGGACCTGCCGGGTAGGGGAGGCCGAGCATCTTGCCGGTTTTGTCGAATGCCTCTCCGGCAGCATCGTCAAGTGTCCGGCCAATAACCCTGTAGGAGAGATCCTGCTCTACCAGAGAGAGAAGGGTGTGGCCACCGGAAACCGTCAACGAAACAAATCTTCCTTCAGGGGGGGGATAAGACGAGCCCTCGTTAATAAAGGGCGAGAAGATATGGGCTTCAATGTGATTGACCGGAACAAAAGGGATTTTGAGAGCGTATGCCATGCCTTGGGCAAAACAGAGGCCTACCATGACGGCACCGATTAATCCCGGCCCGGCAGTCGCCGCTATGACATCAAGTTCATTTTTTCGTATATTAGACTCTGTTACGGCAGCCTCCACAATTGCAACAATAAGCCGTTCGTGTTCTCGTGAAGCCAGTTCCGGCACTACGCCGCCGAAAAGTGTGTGGCAGCGTTGTGAACTGACCACATTTGAGCGTACCTCTCCGTGGCAAAGCATTGCTGCGGATGTTTCGTCACAACTGGTTTCAATGCCTAAAATATTCATGGTATAATTTTTTCTGTAGAACTATGGGCAAAGCTAACAATCCAGTTAACAATAGCAAACCGCGCGAGAAGGTAAGCGCACTCCATGTGATTATGATTCTTCTCGGTTCAAATCTTATGCTTATCATGGCTCCGGAGTTCGGTCTTCTCAATAGCTTCATCTATATCCCCGATCTTTATGTATGGCCCGCGACGGTCGGCGGGTTAGCCATGGTGTTTTTTGGTTTCAAGGGTTTCTTCAAGAAAGCTTGATGAGCGTGCCGGAGGCAAATCGATTCAAAAAAAATAAAGGTTATTTTACGGCCTGCGATGATGAGGGGATTGGCGCACACAGCAGACTATTGAGAGGTTTCCATAACAAGCAGAAGAGAGGGGAGGCATCATGCAGCATGCAGTAGAACTGGAAGAGCTTGGAGTGCAGATAACGGATGCCTCCCGTTTTCTCGAACATGCGCAGGAACAGCTTTCGCTACGGATTATCGGCCAGCAGGAGGTGATCAGCAGGATTTTTATTGCCATGCTCGTTAATGGCCATATTTTGCTTGAGGGTGTGCCTGGACTTGCCAAAACGCTTATTATCAGGACCTTTGCATCCGCAATGAATCTAAAGTTCCAGCGCATCCAGTTTACCCCGGATATGTTGCCAGCCGACCTCATCGGAACGATGATTTACAATCCGAAAGATATGGAGTTCTATCCCCGCAAGGGGCCGGTTTTTGCCAATGTTATCCTTGCCGATGAAATCAACCGTTCACCAGCCAAAGTGCAGTCCGCACTGCTGGAGGCAATGCAGGAGCATCAGGTAACGATCGGCAGTCAGACATTCCCCTTGCAGGAGCCCTTTATGGTGATGGCGACCCAGAACCCGATTGAACATGAAGGTACCTATATTCTTCCGGAAGCGCAGGTTGACCGTTTTATGATGAAGATTCTTGTCGATTATCCTTCATACGATGAGGAACTTGAAATCATGCTGCAATCGGCGACCATTGCCAGCAAGTTGCCGGTCATGCCGGTTGTGCAGCCTCACGATATTTCCAGAGCAAGGGCACTGATTGATCGAATTTACGTTGACCCGAGAGTGCAACGCTATATTGTTGACCTTGTTGTTGCTACCAGAAAACCAGCCAAATACGGCATGGCCAATCTTGAAGCAATGATAGAGTATGGCGCCTCTCCAAGGGCCTCAATATTTCTTCTTCTTGCCGCAAAAGCGCATGCGTTTTTACAGCATCGGCCATATATAACTCCTGAAGATGTTAAGGCTATCGCTTACGATACCCTTCGCCACCGTATAAGACCGGGATATGAAGCTGAGGCTGACAACATCAAACCTGACGATATTATCCGGCAGATCTTGCAGCATGTGCAGGTTCCATAATTTTGGCGACAGAACATGAGCGTGGAGTGGGCTATGGAAAAGAGTGAAGAGCGATTGAAAGAGCTCCAGAATATCATAAGGCGTGTTGAAATTCGCTCGAAGCGCATGGCCAGCGAGTTGTTCAGCGGTGAATACCACTCATCGTTCAAGGGTAAGGGAATCGAATTCAGCAATGTCCGCGAATACCAGTACGGTGATGATGTTCGTTCCATTGACTGGAATACCTCCGCCCGAAAGCACGAGCTCTATGTCAAGCTCTTTACCGAAGAGCGGGAGCGGAGCCTTCTTCTTGTTGTTGACGCCTCTGCATCGATGCTTTTCGGCAGCCGGAAGCAGAGCAAAAAGGATCTTGCCCTTGAAGTGAGTGCAGTGCTTGCTTTCAGCGCACTCCAGAACAACGACAAGGTTGGACTTCTCGTTTTTACTGACCGGGTCGAAACCTATATTCCACCCCGAAAAGGGCGTTATCATGTGCTGGTCATTCTTGAAGAGCTTGTTCGATTGAAGCCAAGAAGCCGCACTACCAATATTGGCGCGGCCCTCTCCTTTATCCGTTATACCCGCAAGCGACAGGAGATCATTTTTCTCTTGACCGACCTCGTCGACAGTGATTACGAAAAAGGGATGAAGCTGCTCAATACCCGTCACGATTTTATTCTTGTGCACATCAGTGACCCACTCGACAAAGCGCTTCCTTACAGCGGTCTGCTCGACCTGGAAGAGCCGGAAACCGGCCTGCGGCTCACGATCGATGGCGGCAACCGTCGCGAAATAGAGCGATATCGGCAGGAGCAATCAAGACAGCATGATGAGCTCCGTCAGCGACTCCGGCGCATGCGCATCGACTCGGTTTTTCTCGACACTGATCGCCCGTTTCGGGGTGACCTCAACTCTTTTTTCCGCAATCGTGAACGCAAGCTCTGAATTTCAGAAAATCGGGCTTCAAAAGTGGCTTCTTTTTCTGCTCCTTTTCCTCTTCCCTCTGGAGCCCTTTTCTCCACTTTTCGGTGCAGACAGAGAGGTGCCGTCCCGGATAACAGTAAAGGTTATTCCTGATAGCGCTCTTGTCGGCGACCGTGTTCGCTGTTTGATTACGGTTCATCATTCAGCAAAAGAGGTGGCTGCACTGGAAGGTTTCGGCCTGAGTGACTCCCTTGCCAAGCACCTTTTTGAGCTGATCGGGCGAAAACACACCTCTTCGTTTCCCATTTCCGGAGCGGGAACGGAAGAGTTCGAGCTTGAGCTTGCCGTGTTTGGCCGTGGTCGTCAGCCTCTTCCGCCCTTTACCGTGGTGTTCAGGGATCTTCAGGGAAGGGTAACAAAAAGAGTGCCCTATACGCCCTCAGTTTCGCTCTTTGTTCGGGCGCTCACCGACTCCTCCATCCGTGAACTCCGGCCTCTCAAGCCACCCCTGAAACCCTCGATTCCCTCTCTTCTGATGATGAGCGTTGTGGCTGGAGTGTTTGGTGTTGCCGGTATGGTGCTTCTGCTGCTTTTTTTACTTAAACGCACGGTGCGCAACAGTGCTGAGCGGGTTGATTCAGGGCAGGTTGCCCAGCGGAAGCTCCGAAAACTCGGTTCAAGTCTATCAGCGGGGATGCCTCCGCACGAATGCTATGAGGAGCTCAGTAATATCATGCGCTCCTTTCTTGAAAACCACTACCGCATCAGTGCACTCGAAGCGGTAACGCAAGAGATTGAACGTGACTTGAAAAAGATTGGTGTTGCTGGATTTGAAAGCATCATGAACCTTCTCAAACAGGCTGATCTTGTCAAATTTGCCGACAGTCGTCCCGATGTCGAAGAGTCACGTCAGTCACTCAAAAAAGCTTCAGAAGTGATTCGCTCCACCCGTGTCCCAAAGGCAGAGGGGTAAAAGTGATTGTTCAACGAGTGACTGCGCACGATAAGGGTAACGTGAAAAAAGCAGGGGCCATTCGACTGCAACATAATAATAACGTATACTGCAGCATACTGCATTCAGTAGCCCGGAAGCGTTTTTTCTGGCTGAGGAAGAGTGAATCAGCGCGTAACGTATTTTTTTTGATTTGCAGATTTTTGATGTTTCTGCCAGTTTGCTTCTGATTTTGTATTTTTGAGATAAATAAATTATGCCCATGCTGGAGTGGTTTGCCCGTATGCCTCGCTTTGGAATGACGGAACCCTGGTGGCTGTTGCTGCTGCCGCTTTTTGCTTTTTCTGTCTGGTTACGGGCTCGGCTGAAACGTCATGACAGGGCTCCAGCGATCCTTTTTCCTGCTCTTGAGCGGTTGCGGGATTCAGGTTTTGAAGCTCGTCTCTGGTTGCGTCAGTTGCCGCAATGGTTGCGGTGGAGCGCTGTTGTGCTCTCTGTTCTGGCGCTTACGGGCCCTTACTTTCTTTTTCGTCAGACGGAAGCCGAATCGAAGGGCATCGACGTGATGCTCGCGCTTGATATTTCGGAATCCATGCTTCAGGCTGATTTTGGCGGTAAAAGCCGCCTTGATGCGGCCCGGGAAGTTGCCCGCAGCTTTGTTTTGCGTCGTTCGAACGACCGGATTGGTCTTGTGGTCTTTCGGGGAAAGGGGTATACGCAGTGTCCGTTGACGCTTGATCATGATGTTCTTGCCATGCTGCTTGACCGTCTTTCATCCGGGGTAATACAGGATGACGGTACCGCAATTGGTTCAGCGATTCTTATCGCGGTCAACCGGCTCAAAGCATCGGAGTCGTTGCATAAGGTACTTATTCTTGTTACTGATGGTGAAAATAATACTGGCGAGATTGGGCCCGCCACGGCTGCCGGGATTGCCGCCCGTAGTGGAATCAGAATTTATGTCGTCGATGCGGGTTTTAACGTTGCAGCAGGAGGCCGTGATCCATCCGGGGAGAGCACTACTCATTTGCAGAAAGATGAGGAGTCGCTTCAGGGAATTGCCCGAACGACTGGTGGTGGCTATTTCAGGGTTGAGGATCCGGCAGCATTTGATGAAACGATCAGAGCGATAGATCGGCTTGAAAAAAAAAGGTTTGCCGGACCGGTTATGGAGCATCGTTCAGAATTGTTTTTTCAGCTTTTGCTGCTCGTGCTTCTGCTGCTTTTTCTTGAGGCATTTTTGTCAAATACCCGACTTCTCAGGATTCCATAGCTTATGGATATTGAAATGTTGATTATCATGGAATGTGACCATGTGTTTTGCCAGGCCTGAATATATTGGATGCTTGCTTTTTTTGATGCCTCTTGCCTTGATTTTTGGCTATGGAGTCGTGAGGTTGCGTCAGGCACGTGAGGCCGTTGTCGGGTCGTCTGTGGCTGACGGTATGCTGCGAGGTGTGTCAATGAGGGTTGTGGTGTTCAAAAAAGTGTTGCTATTTTGTGGTATCGCATTGTTGTTGTTTGCCATGGCAGGCCCGCGGTTTTGCAGTGGAGGCCAGCCTGTATTGCGCAAAGGTGCAGATATCGTTTTTATGCTTGATATTTCCCGAAGTATGAGAGCAAGGGATGTTCTGCCCGATCGTCTCGGGCAGGCGAAGCAGGAGATTTCGAGTATCAGTCGTATGGTCAAGGGCGGACGAAGGGCTCTTCTCCTTTTTGCCGCCAGTCCTCTCGTTCAGTGCCCGCTCACGACTGATAAGGAGGCCTTTGATGCCCTGCTTGGCATGGCGTCACCCGATCTTATTGAGGAGCAGGGAACCTCTTTTCATGCCGCTCTTGAGCTTGCAGGGAACATCCTTGAACCGCAATCGGAACGCACAGTGGCAGGGGTAAAAGGGGAGAAGATTGTGGTTCTGCTGAGTGACGGTGAGGATCATACCGGTGAGGTACGGCAAGCGGTTCAGCAGTTGAAAGAGGCCGGTATTCATCTTTTTGTCATAGGGGTTGGCATGCGTCAGCCTGTGGTGATTCCCACAGGAGAGGCCGGGGATGGAGTCAAGCGTGATGAAAACGGAAGAGTGGTGATGACCAGTTTCAGGGCTGAAACATTGCAGATGCTGGCCCGTGATGCAGGTGGATTTTACGTTCATAGCAGGGCAGAGCAGACTGTTTACGGGGCGGTTTCCGATCGTATCAACCGCATTGCGGCGGCCTCCCGCTGGGTGATGGAGCCGGGCGAGCGTGAACCGCTTTATCGCTATTTTCTGGCGGCAGGCCTTGTTTTTTTGCTTATTGAAACATGTTCGTGGCCAGGTGGTGCAAGGCCGAGGTAAGTGGCTCATCGGCGAGTCGCTCAAGGAGGGCATTACTCAGTTCTTGTTGAAAAAATTATTACATTAACCATTACAATCAAGTAAAAGCAGTTCATTTTCAGACGAAAAACAGAGACGTTATGGAGCAGCAAAACAGTGGTAGAAAAGCGCTTGACTCTTTCGAGAAGGCGAAGCTTGGATTGAAGGTTTTCAACATGCCATTTGCTCAAGCAGAAGAGGTGATTGATGACTATGTCAGTGAGGGTGATTATGATCCGGCATGTGTGGAGCAGTTCAAGGAGCAACTTGATACCCAGCGACACATCCAGGAGAAAAGTGTTGAGCTTTTGACGACGAGCAGTCAGATCTTGCGGCTTGTGGTTGGTGCCTTTATAAGGAACATGCCGCAATCATCATCTTCTGCAGAGCACAACAAGTCCTGAGCCTGAACGTTTAACTAAACAGTCAGAACCATGCAGTTTGATCCGAACAAATTTACCTTGAAGGCCCAGGAGGCCTTGCAGGCAGCATCGTCTCTTGCTGGCAGCCATCAGCATCAGCAGATAGAGCCGGAACATCTTCTTGCTGTTATGTTTGATGACAGCAGCAGTATTGCCGTGCAGATAGCGCAGAAGCTCGAGGCTCAGTCAGAGATGCTGCAAACGGCGCTTGAGCGCGAAATCGGTCGAATTCCAAAGGTCACTGGAGCATCGGCTACGGGACAGTATCTTTCACAGAATCTTGGCAAGGTTTTTGACGTTGCGCTGAAAGAGGCCGAAAGTCTGAAGGATGAGTATATCAGCTCGGAACATCTGTTGATTGCCATGAGCGAAGCAGGGGTTCCTGTTTCTCGGATGTTGCAGGATGCGGGATTTAATCGTAACTCTATTCTCAAGGTGCTTACCACTATCCGTGGGACTCAGCGCGTGACCAGCCAGAGCGCGGAGGAGAGCTATAATTCACTGAAAAAATATTCGCGAAACCTCAATGATCAGGCGCGCAAGGGTAAACTTGATCCGGTTATCGGTCGTGATGAGGAGATTCGCAGGGTGCTGCAGATTCTTAGTCGCCGTACCAAGAACAATCCGGTACTGATCGGAGAGCCAGGGGTTGGCAAGACCGCGTTGGTCGAGGGAATCGCACAACGCATTGTGGCTGGCGATGTGCCTGAAAACCTTAAAAGCAAGCAGATTGCGGCGCTCGACATTGCCCAGCTTGTTGCCGGAGCCAAGTTCCGTGGAGAGTTTGAGGAGCGCCTGAAAGCGGTGGTGCGTGAGGTGCAGTCGGCCGATGGCGAGATTATTCTTTTTATTGATGAACTTCACCTGCTTGTGGGTGCCGGGTCTGCTGAAGGATCCATGGATGCGGCCAATATCCTCAAGCCTGCGCTTGCTCGCGGTGAACTGCGCTGTATCGGGGCTACCACGCTTGACGAGTACCGCAAGCATATCGAAAAGGACGCTGCTCTCGAACGGCGCTTTCAGACCGTCCTGGTCGATCAGCCGAGTGTGGAAGATACCGTATCGATTCTCCGCGGCCTCAAGGGGTAATATGAGATTCTTCACGGTGTGCGTATAAAGGATGCGGCCATTGTTGCCGCCGCCGAACTTTCCAACCGCTATATTGCCGATCGTTTTTTGCCCGACAAGGCGATTGACTTGATTGACGAGGCCTCATCGCGTCTTCGCCTTGAAATCGACAGCAGTCCCGAAGAGCTTGACCGGATAAACCGGGAAATCCGGCGTCTTGAAATCGAACGTGAAGCCCTGAAGCGCGAGATCGAAGTAGGGGGGTAATTCTTTTTTTATCAAGATCGTTATTGCAAATCTCTCCTGGTGCATGCCGGGAGAGCGTTTCTGCGCCACCCCATATTTTATAAGTCATCCGCAATGAACAGGTGCACGTGTAGCAGGGTATCATGATTCATCCAACGGATGGATGCTGCGACGCTATCCCGTCCAAACATACACATCACGCACTGAAGATTTATCAGCTCAAGGGTGAAAAACTCAGTACCACACACGTTATTGCAGATTATTCAGAGCTTTTTGTGGAACTGGCGGCATCGGGGTGCGCCCAGGAAGCGCTTGGCATTCTCGTCGATTCTCCTGCTGAGCCTCATCTTGAGCCTCTGGTAGTTGCTTTGCGGATGATGATCGGTGTGGAGGTGAAAAGTGCTGTTGCAATACAAGAAGTTGCGAAATATGTCGTCAAAAGGATTGATGCACGGAAAAACACCGTGAAGAATGCTCTTGCTACCAGTCAGTGAAAGGGACTTCGGGGTTTCTGTAGCGTTCTGAAGCAGGTTCGTTGCGGGAATTTATCGCTGAAAATCGTACATTGTAACTTGCATATCATTGTATGATTTCTATGCTTTGCTTTTATTTAACAAGAAAAAAAAGGCGACAATGATGAAAATGATGAAAATTGTTACTCTTGCCCTTTTGTTTGCAGGGGTTTTCTGTTCTTCGGCGATGGCAGGTTGGGATCCTGCTGACGAGGCACACGCAAGGGCGTCGGCTGATTCTTTCAGGGGACATTCCGGGTTATCCCGTTTTTTTGAAAATGCCTATGGGTTTGTTGTTTTTCCCGACGTGTATAAGGGCGGCTTCCTGCTCTTTGGCGGTGGACGTGGTAAGGGATATGTCTATGAACAAAATAGTCTTGTGGGACGGTCAATGATCACCCAGATTAATGTGGGTCCGCAACTTGGGGGCCAGTCTTTTTCTGAAATCATTTTTTTTAGAAGTCGTAAAGACTTTGATCATTTCAAACATGGTAATTTTGTTTTGAGCGCTCAGGTTACGGCCATCATGGTTACGAAGGGGATGGCAACCAATACCGATTACTCCAACGGAGTGGCTGTTTTTATTCTTCCCAAGGCTGGCGTTATGGCTGAGGCAACCGTTGGCGGTCAGAAGTTTTCCTATAAACCTTACTGATATGCCGTTTTTTATAAGCAGGAAAGATTTCGGGGCAAGTACACCGCTGTTTTTTCAATAACGTTAATTTTTGCAATGAAGTATGAATTAGTGGTTGGCCTTGAAGTTCATTGTCAGCTCAATACCGTAAGCAAAGCCTTTTGTGGCTGTTCTGCGCAGTTTGGCAAATCGGCCAATACCAATGTCTGCCCGGTCTGTCTCGCACTTCCCGGTGCGTTGCCGGTATTGAACCGTCGCGTGGTTGAGGACGCCGTAAAGCTCGGGCTTGCAACGGGATGCAGCATAGCACCCCACTCTGTGCTTGCCCGGAAAAACTATTTTTATCCGGATTTACCGAAGGGGTATCAGATTTCGCAGTTTGAAGAGCCGATTTGCAGTGAGGGGATGGTACATATTGATGCTGGAGAGGGGAAGCGTGATATCCGGCTGATCAGAATCCACATTGAGGAGGACGCCGGCAAGTCGATTCATGACATCGGCGAGGAGACCTATATTGATCTTAATCGCAGCGGAGTGCCGTTGCTTGAGATTGTGAGTTATCCTGATCTTCGCACTCCGAAAGAGGCTTCGGCCTATCTGCAGAAGGTGCGCCAGATTGTCAAGTATCTTGGTATTTCGGATGGTAACATGGAGGAGGGAAGCCTTCGCTGTGATGCCAACGTCTCTTTGCGGCCAGTCGGGGCAGAGGAGTATGGTACCCGTTCCGAGATCAAGAATATGAACTCCTTCAAGAACGTTGAAAAGGCTATAGAATACGAAGTCGAACGCCATACAGCGATTTTGGAAAGTGGTGGCGTTATTCTGCAGGAGACGCGTCTCTGGGATGCCGACAAGGGTGAGACCCGTTCCATGCGTGGCAAGGAGTTTGCCCATGACTATCGTTACTTCCCTGATCCCGATCTGGTGCCGGTGCTTGTTGATCAGGAGATGATTGATCGTATTTTGCTTGAGCTTCCCGAGTTTCCTGAAGAACGTGCTGTTCGTTTTTCCGAAGAGTATGCCATTCCAGCCTACGATGCCGCAGTGTTGACTGTTGAGCGGGAGTTGGCCGACTATTTTGAGGAGACCGCCAGAATTTCGGGTGATGCAAAGGCCTCATCAAACTGGGTGATGGGGGAGGTGATGCGCACGCTGAAAGAGAGCTATCTTGATATTGCTGAGTTCTCAATTCTTCCACAGCGACTTGGCGGTTTGATTGCTCTGATTGGAAAGGGTGTGATCAGTAACACCATTGCCAAGCAGGTGTTTGAACTGATGCTGAAGAGTGGTGATTCGCCAGCCGAAATTGTTGAACGGGAAGGGCTTGCACAGGTTTCGGACAGTGCTGCGATTGAACGAGTTGTACAGGGAATTCTTGATGCAAACCCCGGCCAGTTGGCTGCCTATCGTGGTGGAAAAACCAAGCTGCTCGGCTTTTTTGTTGGTCAGTGTATGAGCCAGATGAAAGGGAAGGCCAATCCCCAGATGGTCAATGATGTGTTGTTGAAGAAACTCGAGGGGTGAGCCGTTTTCAGGATTCGTTGTCGAAAAGATCTTTTATGCGCGGTGATTCGGGCCAGTTTTTTGCAAGCTCCGGGTTGATCACCTCAATTTTTTTTCGGGCTTCGAGCAGTCTTTTTTTACAGTTTTCGGCAATGGCGAGTCCCTCCTCGTACATGCCGATGGAGTTTTCAAGGCCGGTTTCCGGATTTTCGATAGTACGGGTGATCTCTTCAAGCCGGGAGATAAGCTCTTCGATAGGAGGTTTACTGATGTGGGTGGCGGTCATGTTTTTTACAGGTTTGGATGTTGCATGTTAAAATAGAGAAAGAGAAAGATTATTCAAAAGGCAGGTGTGTGAGTGAAGTTTGTTGATAGTGCGTCTATTTTTGTTCAGGCTGGAGACGGCGGAAAAGGGTGTGTCAGTTTTCGGAGAGAGAAGTTTGTGCCCAAGGGGGGGCCGGACGGGGGCGATGGCGGTCGGGGAGGCCATGTATGGCTGAGAACCAACCGGCAGTTGACCACCCTTCTCGATTTCAAATATAAAAAGAAGTATATCGCTGTTCGTGGTGTGCATGGGCAGGGAGCACGTAAAACGGGCAGAGACGGGGCGGATATTGTCATTGCTGTACCGTGTGGTACCATTGTGAGAAATGGTGAAACCAATGAGATCATTGCCGATTTGACGGGTGAGGATCAGGAGATCATGATTGCCAAAGGGGGCAAAGGAGGTCGTGGCAACCAGCACTTCGCCACGCCAACCCGTCAGGCTCCCCGTTATGCCGAGCCGGGTCAGAAAGGTGAGCTGATGACGCTCAATATGGAGTTGAAGCTCATGGCCGATGTTGGTCTGGTTGGATTTCCCAATGCGGGCAAATCAACACTTATTTCGGTTATCAGCGCGGCCAAACCGAAAATTGCTGATTATCCCTTTACGACGCTGGTGCCCAATCTTGGCATTGTGCGCTATGAGGATTACAAATCGTTTGTGATGGCCGATATTCCAGGAATCATTGAGGGTGCGGCAGAGGGGAAGGGACTTGGGTTGCAGTTTTTACGTCATATTGAGCGCACGAAAATACTGGCCATCCTTATTTCGGCTGATTCACCCGATATTGCCGATGAATACCGCACGATCCTTGGTGAGCTTGAAAAATTTGAGCCATCACTGCTCGACAAACCGAGGATGGTGGTGGTGACAAAAATGGATATCGCCGCTGAAGAGCTTGAAATTCCACCCCTTGAAGAGGGAGTCAAGGTGCTTCAGATATCGGCCGTCTCAGGTCATGGGCTGAAGGAGCTCAAGGATGAACTCTGGCGGGAGGTGTCGGGTCGCACCAGGAGTGCTGAATCGCAGGATGAAAATATCGCGTAATCATGCAACAGGCTGAACTCTCTATCAGGTATGCGCGTCTGGCCGACGCCCCTGCAATTTCCGCTATCACGGCAGAGTATGCGCGTCAGGGAATCATGCTGGAGCGTTCCGGCGAGAATATTGTTGAAAATATTCGTAACTTTTTTGTTGCTGAATACAACGGTGAGGTGATTGGCTGCTGTGCTATTGCATTCTATACCCTGAAGCTGGCTGAAATTCGTTCGCTGGCCGTCTTTAACCGCTATAAAATGAAGGGTATAGGTCGCTTGCTGGTTGAAAAGGCCGAGACGGTTCTGCGCGAAGAGGGGGTTGTGGAGGTTTTTGTTTTGACGCTCAGTCGTGAGTTTTTTCGCCGACTTGGCTACAGCGAAATCAAGAAAGAGTATTTTCCGCAGAAAATATGGAGGGATTGCACTCATTGCCCCAAACTTATGGCCTGCGATGAGATTGCAATGGTGAAAACATTGTAACTTAATTTTACAAAAAGGGATCAGAAATTCGTGATTGTTCAGGAAGTTGTCGTTAAAAACAAGGCAGGGCTGCATACCAGACCTGCGGCAGCAGTGGTCAAACTCGCGTCCCGTTTCAAATCCGATTTTTTTATCGAGATGCAGGGTGTTGAAATTAATGCAAAGTCAATTATTGGTGTCATGAGCCTTGCTGCCCCAAAAGGGACACGCTTGACGCTCAAGCTTGATGGCGTGGATGCTGACGAGGCCTCGCGCCAGTTGGTGGAGTTTTTTGAGCAGGGTTTCGGAGAGGTTTAGCATTGCAAATTGCCTTCATATCTCCTTTTTCTCCTCTGAAAGGCGGGATTGCCCGGTTCAGCGGAGAGCTGAGGGATGCCCTTCAAAGCCGGGGATATGCGCTCACTCCTTTTGCTTTCAGGGCGCTTTACCCCGATTTTCTGGTCAAAGGGGGAGTTGAAGGGTCTGGGGTGCTCGATATCGCTCTTTTTGGTGAGGCGCGTCTGGTGCTTTTTAACCCGTTCACATGGTTTGGAGTTGTTCGGCGCCTCAGGTCACTAAAGCCGGAACTGCTGCTGGTGGCCTACTGGAGCGGATTTCTTGCACCGCTCTATTTTGTGATACGCCGTCTGACTGGTATCAGGATGGTGGTATTGCTCCATAACCTCTCTTCACATGAATCTTTTTTTTTCGAGCCACTGATGCAGAGGCTGCTTGCCGCTTCTGCCGATGGAGTGGTGACACTTTCTGGTACAGTTTCGCAGGAGGTGCGTGCGGCCATGCCCGATATTCCTCTGCTGCAACTCTTTCATCCCCTCTATGAGCCGGATTGCAAGAGTTTTTCGGCGGTGGATGCCCGCAGTGCGCTCAATTTGGATATTCATTCGCCGGTGCTCCTTTTTTTCGGCTATGTGCGTCGCTACAAGGGGCTTGATACGATGCTCCGTGCCATGCCGGCGATGCTTCAGAGGGAGCCAGCGCTCCGCCTTGTGGTTGCTGGCCACTTTCATGAGCGTGCCGCGAGTTACCGTGCGCTTATTGCTCAGCTTGGAATTGAGGGGAGCGTCGATCTCTATGCCGGCTATGTTTCCCCTGAGCGCACGGCTCTTTTTTTTGCTGCGGCTGATGCGGTCGTGCTTCCCTACCGCAGTGCAACACAGTCGGGAGTGGTGCAGTTTGCCTACGGTCATGGCTTGCCGGTCATTGTCACACCGGCAGGAGCCCTTCCCGAGATGGTTCGTCACGGCAAAACCGGCTGGGTTGCCCGAGACTGTTCGTCGGATGGGCTTGCCGGGGCGGTTTGCGAATTTCTTGACTGCCGGGAGAAGCTTGAGCTTGAATCCATGCGTACGGCTATCGAATCTTTCAGCCGCGACTTTTCCTGGGACTCCTTTGCTGACGCAGCAGGCGGCTTTCTTGAATCCATAGCCGCAAAGAGGTGATGATTACGCCCTTGAGCTGTATTGTGGTGTTGAACTGGAACGGCGCAGAGGATACCCTTGCCTGTCTGGAGTCGCTTGCCGCAGTCAGGTCGCCCTCATGCCGGGTATTGGTTGTCGATAACGGTTCAACCGATGGCTCTGTGGAGAGGATCCGGGAGGTATTTGCGGATATGAAGCTGCTGCTTATTCCCTCTAATATCGGCTATGCAGGAGGCAACAATGCCGGATTCCGGAGGGTTCAGGAACTGGGTGCCGAATTCATCATCTTTCTGAACAACGATACTATTGCTGATGCCGATTTTTGTGCACCACTGCTTGAAACGCTGCAACGCAACCCCTTGGCAGGAATTGCGGTGCCGAAAATTTTCTATCTCGATCGGCCCGACACGCTCTGGTACGCCGGTGGAATGGTGAGGCTTTCGACCGGCCTGATCCGCCACGTCGGGTTGAGAAAAAAAGATGCTCCGCAGTTTGACTCCCCCGGCGTCACCGGTTATGCGACGGGTTGCTGTTTTGCCATGCGCTGCTGTGATTTTGAGGCTGTTGGCGGTTTTGATGAAGGGTTCAGGATGTACGCGGAGGATGTTGATCTCTCCCTGCGGATTCGCGCTCGGGGGATGACTATCAACTATGTCCCCTCTTCAAGGGTATGGCACAAGGTATCGGCATCGCTTAGCCGAAGCCCGCTCAGGAAGCTTGTAAAAAAAAGTGTCGGCGACCTCTATCTGTTCAGCAAACACCGGGCATGGAGCGGCATGGTGCTCTACCTGATTCTGCTTCCTCTCCGTCTTGCCGGAAGTTTTTGGGATGTGTTATCGATCAGGAGAAAATAGAGCATGGAGAGCAGTTGCAGAACCGTCATTGATGGAGCCTATCTCAGCGATCCGGCCCACGCTGTCCGGTGGCGGAAAACCCTCGAATTTCTTGCGGGCTCTTCACTTTCCGCCGGCACACTTGCCAGCGGGCTCGATCTGGGCGACCGAACACCCTTTACCGCATTGCTGGAGCAGCATTTCGGCTGCACCTTCGACAATACAATGGTCGACCTTGATCTTGAACCACTTTCGGGCTGCTTCGGAGTGGTGACCGCCTTTGAGGTGCTTGAGCATCTCTACAACCCGCTTTATGCCCTGCTTGAAATCAAGCGGCTCTTGGCAGGCAAAGATGCACGGCTTTTTGTCTCTATGCCTCTCTGGAAACCGCCCGTTCTTGCAAGCCCCGACCATTTTCATGAAATGACGCGCCACTCAGCCCGTTTACTCTTCACGCGTGCCGGGTTTACCGTTCTCCGAAGCGCGGAGTTTCGTATCCGCCATCCGTTGTTTTATCTTACGGGACTCAAGCCGCTCTTGCGGGCATGGTATGAAAAAGTGCAGATCTATGAACTTGCCGTCCGATAAGGGAGCCTCCTCCAGCCCGCACCGCCGGTTCAGGCTTGTCTGGTTTTCCGAGATACAGTGGGATTTTCTCTCAACGAGGAAGCAGCGCCTGTTGTGCCGCTTTCCGGAGAACTGGAGCATTCTTTTCATTGAGCCCTACGCTTTGGGTCGCCGCCACCACTGGCTCCCGGTCAAAAGAGGGCGGATCTGGGTTGTCAGCGTTCCCTTTCTGAAGAGTGTCCCCTTCAGGATTGGACGACTGCTCAACATCCCGTTGCTGCGAGCGCTCCTCTCCCTGCCCGGCATGGTGCTGATGCTCTTCTGGGTGGCCATGCTCGGATTTGGCTCTTCTAAAAGGATCATCGGTTTGAGCAATATCTATTGGGGCAGGGTTGCCGCCTATCTTCCTTGTCGCCTCCGCTTTTATGATGCCAATGATGACCATCTTGCCTTTCCGGGGACTCCTTCGTGGCTGAAGGGCTCTCTCGACTCCTATATTTCCAGCGTGCATCTTGTTTTCAGTGTGAGCCGCGAACTGACCAGTCAGCTCAAGTTGCCGACCGGTTTGCGCACGGTTGAACTGGGCAATGGCGTGGAGTTCAACCATTTTGCGGGTTTCCGTTTTGAGAAGCCAGCCGCTCTCTCCAGGCTTGAGGGGAAGATTCTGGGCTATGCGGGGGCGATGGACTGGCTCGACACTACCCTGATGGCCGCCACAGCCTGCGCATGGCCGGAGTGCCAGATTGTCCTTCTCGGCCCAGCCTATCAGCGGGAGTGGTGGAAAAAACAGGAGGCGATCAACGCCTTGCCAAATGTTCACTATTTCGGAAAAATTGAGTATGCCGAACTTCCTGCATGGGTGCAGCGCTTCGATCTTGCCTTGATGCCGCTCCTCTCCGGTGCGTTGAAAGGGGTCTCCCATCCCAACAAGCTCTATGAATATTGTGCAGCGGGTGTGCCGGTGCTCTCGATGAACTATTGCAGTGCCGTGGAGCGGGCGCGGGAGGTGGTGCATGTTGCTCGGTCGCACGAGGAGTTTATCGGCATGGTGCCCGAGGCAATGGCCGACCGGCGTGTTGAGGCGCGGCAGGCATTTGCCCGGCAGCACAGTTGGGACGCCCTTGCAGCCTCCATGGTGCAGGAGCTGGAGAAAGGGTGGCAGGAGAACCGCCCATGAGTCGCAATGCTGACATAGCCGGTCAGGCAGGCTTCTCCTTTGCCGGATTTCTTTTCGGCCAGACGGTCCGCTTCGGCTATAACCTTGTTGTGGCAAGGCTTCTCGGGGTTGACGCTCTTGGCACCTACGCCCTCGCCATTGCTGTTATACAGATTGCCGAGGTGGTTGCGGTTGCAGGGCTCGATTCGGGATTGTTGCGCTTCGTCAGTCTGTACAGTGGTGATACTCTTCGCCAGAAGGCGGTGATCGGTTCCGCGTTGAAAACAAGCATCGCCCTGTCACTCTTTGTGGCGCTTCTGCTCCTTCTCTTTTCAGCGCCCATTGCCTCTCAGCTCAACGGCAGCCGCCTGCTGCAGCTTACGCTCTGCTGCTATGCGGCGGCCATTCCCTTCAATGTGGCAACCCTCCTCTTTGGCCATGCCATGCAGTCGTTCAGGCAGCTCAAGCCCAAAATTATCGCCACACAGGTGCTCAGTCCTCTTTTTCTGCTGTTGCTCACCATTCTCTTTCGTTACACGGCAGGCCAGGATAGCGCCCTTTTTTTGCCCTTTGCTCTGGCAGGCGCGGGTGCATTCTTCTGGATTCGTTCTCAGCTTTTCACCATCAGCGGGGTGCTTCCATCCGATATTCTGTACGCTCGTCCGGACAAGGCGATGCTTGCCTACGCACTTCCCTTCATGGCAGTCTCGCTCTTGAGCATGATGAGCCACTGGCTTGATGTGATGATGCTTGGAATGCTCACCGATACGGCGACGGTCGGTCTCTACCATCCTGCGGCCAGAACGGCGGGGCTCATTCGCTCCGTGTTGCTTGCATTCACCGGTATAGCTGCGCCGATGATTGCTGAACTGCATACGGGGAGGCAGAACGCGGAGATCGGGCAAATCTACAAGATGGTGACGCGCTGGATTGTCACGGTGGTTCTTCCTCCGGCCATCCTCTTCATGGTGCTTCCTGAATTGGTGCTCTCTGTGTTCGGTGCCCGCTTTGCTGACGGAGGAGCAGTTGCGCTGCTGCTTTTGACGGCGGCCTCCTTTCTGCAAGCCACCTTCGGCCTCTCGGCCACGGTACTCGCCATGACCGGCCATGCGCGGCTCAGCCTCCTCAACGCTCTCGCTGCCCTCGGCTTGCAGGTGGTGCTGAACCTGCTCCTGATTCCACGGATGGGGCTGAACGGCGCCGCCCTTGCCACACTGCTGCTCTTTTTGATGCTCTCCGCTCTCCGCCTTGTTGAAATTCGCCGCATCCTGAACATTCACCCTTTCGGTCATGCGCTCTGGAAGCCTCTTGCAGCAGGCTTGTCAGCAGCCCTGCTCCTCATGGCCGTGCGCCCGTGGCTGCTCACTCTGCCACCCTTTGCCGGGCTGGTGGCAGGAGTACTCCTCGCGCTTGGCTGCTTTACGGTATTGCTGCTTCTCCTGAAGTTGGAAGAGGAGGAGAGAGAGATTATCTTGCGCCACCTGCCCTTTCTTGACAAAAAACCAAAGCCATAACACTGTGCAGAAAAAGATTCTTCCGTTGCTCACCCTTTTTGGCGGCTACACCCTTTTGCTGTTGCTGCTCTTTTATCCGCTGGTGTTTCAGTCGAACACCCTTCTTGCACCTGATTCCCTCATTCCTCACGCTTCAACCCTGGCGCTCGACAAGCTTCAGAGCCAAACCGGAGCCTATCCGCTCTGGCAGCCCTGGCTCTTTTCGGGGATGCCGACCGTGGAGGCTTTCAGCTATCTCAGCGGGCTCTATTACCCCAACGTTGTTTTAAACCTCTTCCAAACCGACAGTATCGTTCTGCAGCTCCTTCATCTTGTCTTTGCCGGTTTGGGAGTTTTCCTTTTTCTTCGCCAGTACGGCCTTACCACCCTAGCCGCCCCTTTTGGCGGCGCGCTTTTTATGCTCAACCCCTACATGACCGCCATGCTGATGCATGGTCATGGAAGCCAGCTTATGACCGTGGCCTACATGCCCTGGATGCTCTGGGCAACCATGCGCCTCTTTGAGCGAGGCAGGCTTCTTGATGCCGGGATACTTGCGCTGCTTGCCGGGTTTCAGTTGCAGCGCTCCCATGTTCAGATTGCCTGGTATTCGTGGCTGCTTGTGCTGCTACTGGCTGTTGTTTTGTTTGTTTTTAAGCGCGGGGCGGGGCATGCAAAAAATATGGTGGTTTCAGGGAGGCCTCCTGTTGTGCCGGGCGGTGACGGGGGTGGACTTGCAGGTGGTGAGGGGCACGAGGGCGGTCATGCAGGTAGTTATAGTGGCGTTGATGAGGGCGGCCCCTACGGGAAGGTTCGGGTGTTGTTGTTGTTGGTTTTGGCGCTGGGTTGCGGTGTTGCCATGTCAGCCGCAATCTACTTGCCTGCATCACAGTATGCGGCATATTCGGTGCGGGGGATGGCTGCACAGGGTGGCGGTTCAGCGTGGGAGTATGCTACGCTCTGGTCTATGCACCCGCTGGAACTGCTCACGTTTCTTGTGCCGGGAGTTTTTGGATTTGGCGGAGTGACCTACTGGGGTTTCATGCCCTTTACCGACTTTCCCCATTATGCCGGTATTGTGGTGCTGCTGCTTGCCGTTGCGGGCGCCGTTATCCGCCGAAAAGAGCCGATGACCTGGTTTTTTATTGCAGCTCTGCTCCTTGCGATGTTGCTCTCTTTTGGCCGGTTTTTCAGCCCGGTTTTCGATCTCTTTTACCATTTTGCGCCTCTTTTCAGTCGATTCAGGGTGCCCTCTATGGCGCTCATCATACTCTACCTGATCATCTCCTTTCTTGCTGCTATTGGAGTCAACGACCTGCTTCAGCGTAAGCCGGAGCGGCTGTTGAAACCTATCAAAATCGGAGCGCTGTTTCTTGCCGTCACTCTGCTTCTCTTTCTTCTTTTTGAACAGCCTATCGAGAGCTTCTTCCGTTCACTTTTTCCCGAGCCTCAGGTTGGAAGTTTTGACCTTGCCTTTATGGTTAATAAGGTGCGCTGGGATAATCTGACGGGCAGTTTCTGGATTGTTCTGATTCTTGCTTCTCTGTTTGGAGGAGTACTCTGGCTCAGCATCAAGGGGAAGCTCTCCCACAAAATGACCGGCATGCTGCTCTTTTTCCTTGCGCTTGGCGATCTTATCTGGATGGATATGCAGATTATCTATCCCTCTGCCGACTCCCTGCGTCCTCCGCTCTATACCGAGAGCCGCATGGTGGATCCGGCCTTCCGCCCTGACGACATCACCCGCTACCTTGCTGCACAGAAAGTACCCTTCAGAATTTACCCTGCCGGTGAACTCTTTACGGAGAACAAGTTTGCCCTTTTCGGCATTGAGTCAGTCGGCGGCTACCATCCAGCCAAACTCAAGATTTACGAGGATTTTCTTGCAAAAACAGAGAACCTCGCAAGTCTCAATGTGATGCGGATGCTCAATGTCGGCTACATCATCAGCCAACAACCCGTTGAGCACCCGGCATTTGAGCTGGTCAAAACCGGCATACTGCAACTGGCAAGCGGCCCGGTCACCGCGTTTGTCTATCGGCTTCAGCAAACAGCCCCAAGAGCCTGGTTCGCCAACCGCGTGACCGCCATGAAGAGCAACGAAGAGCTCTTTGCCCGCATTCTTGATGATCAGGCACCTGCGGGTGAGGCCTATGTTGATGGTTCACTGTGGAGAGGGGCCCGAACATTTGCACCAGCAACGATCACCTCGCTTAATGCAACAGCCGAAGCGACGGTTGTGAAGGTATCCGCTCCCGGCGAAGCATTTCTCGTTGTCAGCGAGTTGTATTACCCGCTTCGATGGAAGGTGCAGATCGACGGCAGGGAAGCCGCAATGGTGAAGGTGAACGGGTTGCTGCGTGGTGTTGTGGTTCCGTCAGGCAGCAGGGAAGTCCGGTTCTCTTACGACCGAAGCGGGTTTGAAACCGGGCAGAGGATATCGCTTGGAGCCTTTGGGGTTGCGCTGATGATGGTGGTTGGGGGAGTTATCGGCAGGCGGTTTCAGCGGAGCTAATTGAGCTTGTACGGCAGGTATTTGCCAATCAGGTCATACGGTCATGATTGGCAAAGCAAACCGTTTTGCTTTTTTGTGCAAGTCAGGAGCTATTTGAGTATTCTCGGAAAGTGTACCACCATTTTCAGGCTTGATTTGAGGCTCGCTACGGACAATAGCAAGTTGGTGAATGGAAGTCTCGCATCAGCTTTGGTGTCCCGCCGAGACTGGTTTGTGACGAGGGCTCTATAATGATAAAGGGACGTTTTGGAGAGCTTCGCAGGCGCGGTTGCTCTGTTCAGGGGGGTGGTCGGGTATGTGAAGGATTTTTTTCCTCAGAAGACAAAATATATTCATTTAGGTTTTGGTTTTTTTCATAATTCGCTTACATTGTCTGTCCTTATGGATTTTTAAGCATTGCATTGCGTTTTTTTGTAATCAGAGGTTTTTTAAAAAGAAAGAGAGTTTCAGTATGCCGACGATTCAGCAGCTCATCAGGCTCGGAAGAAGTGTAAAAGCCTCAAAAACAGCGTCACCAGCGCTTGAAAAGTGCCCGCAGAAACGCGGGGTTTGTACGCGTGTTTACACCACAACTCCAAAAAAGCCTAACTCCGCGTTACGGAAAGTTGCGCGTGTAAGGTTGTCCAACAAGATTGAAGTTACAGCATATATTCCGGGAGAGGGTCATAATCTGCAGGAGCATTCAATTGTATTGATTCGCGGCGGCAGGGTGAAGGATCTTCCTGGTGTACGTTATCACATTGTGCGTGGTTCGTTGGATACGTCCGGTGTTGCTGATCGTAAGCAGAGCAGGTCAAAATACGGAGCGAAACAGCCGAAAGCTGGTGTGCCGGCTCCTGTCAAGGGCAAGGGTAAGAGATAGATAAGTAGAATCATAAATTCAGAGAAGAACATGCCCAAAAAAGTTGGCTATAAAAGAATCGGTGTTGATTTCCGTTACGGGGACGAAAGTGTTGCTCGTTTTATCAATGCTGTGATGCTTGATGGTAAGAAGGCTGTTGCTACAAAGATAGTCTATGATGCATTTGCTATCATTGCCGAAAAACTTGCTGGAGAGGATCCGCTTGAAGTGTACCGCAAGGCTATGTCGCATATTGCTCCTGTTGTTGAGGTTCGGAGCAAGAGAGTTGGCGGTGCGACCTATCAGATTCCGATGGAGGTCAAGGCTTCTCGCAGAGGTGCGCTTGCATTCCGCTGGTTGAAGAATTATGCCGGAAAGCGCGGTGGTCGTTCGATGGCTGAGAAACTTGCTGCTGAGTTGATGGATGCTGCCAATGAGCAGGGTGCATCGGTGAAAAAGCGTGATGAGGTACACCGTATGGCTGATGCAAACAAGGCATTTGCTCATTTCAGGTTCTGAGAGTTTGTTAAAGTGTGGATAAAAGGTCTAAAATTTTGTTATGGCAAGGCTGGTTGATTTAGATAAAGTACGCAATATCGGTATCATGGCTCACATTGATGCCGGAAAGACGACGACAACAGAGAGGATTCTCTATTATACCGGACGTCTGCATCGTATGGGCGAAGTGCATGATGGCGGCGCGACGATGGACTGGATGGATCAGGAGAAGGAGCGTGGTATTACCATCACTTCTGCGGCGACCACCTGTTTCTGGGTACCGAAGTTTGGCAATTATGTCGGTATCAATCATCGTATCAATATTATTGATACACCTGGTCATGTCGATTTTACGGTTGAAGTTGAACGCTCCCTGCGTGTGCTTGATGGCGCTGTAGCGCTTTTTTGTGCGGTTGGTGGAGTGGAGCCTCAGTCTGAGACTGTTTGGCGTCAGGCGAACAAGTATGGCGTGCCGAGGATTGCCTATATCAACAAGATGGACAGGACTGGTGCAAACTTTTTTGATACGGTCAAGGCTATCAGGGAGCGACTCGGAGCTAATCCGGTTCCTCTTCAGATACCGATTGGCGAAGGCGAGATTTTTGCCGGTTTCGTTGATCTTATCAGAATGAAGGGCATCATCTATAATAAAGAAGATGGCAGCACTTATGATGAAGTCGATATTCCGCATGATCTTCAGAATGAGGCTCGTACATGGCGGATCAATATGCTTGAGGCGGTTTCGGAGCATAACGACACGCTTCTCGAAAAATATTTGAATGGTGAGGAGATCACTGAGGAAGAGGTAAGAAACGTGTTGCGCCAGGCGACACTCAAGGTTACCATTATTCCGGTGCTTTGCGGATCCTCTTTCAAGAACAAGGGTGTCCAGTTTATGCTTGATGCGGTTGTTGAGTATCTTGCATCTCCGGTTGATGTCGGAGCTGTTGAAGGGCATCACCCTCGTACAGAGGAGTCGGTGACTCGCGAGCCGAAAGATGAGGAGCCATTTGCTGCGCTTGCCTTCAAGATTGCTACTGACCCGTTTGTCGGAAAGCTTACATTTTTCAGAGTTTATTCCGGTTTTCTCAAGGCTGGCAGTTATGTGCTCAATACCATGACTGGCAAAAAAGAGCGGATCGGCAGGGTGCTTCAAATGCACTCCAACAAGAGAGAGGATATAGATTGTGTCTACTGCGGTGATATCGCAGCGGCAGTAGGGTTGAAAGATGTGAGGACTGGTGATACCATTTGTGATGAAAATTATCCGGTGGTGCTTGAGAAAATGGTTTTTCCTGAGCCGGTTATCCAGATTGCCATTGAGCCGAAAACCAAAAGTGATTCTGACAGGCTCGGTATGTCGCTTGCCAAGCTCGCTGAAGAGGATCCTACCTTCAAGGTTAAGACTGATGATGAGACTGGTCAGACGCTGATTGCAGGTATGGGTGAGCTTCATCTTGAGATTTTGGTTGACCGCCTCAAGCGTGAGTTCAAGGTTGAAGCGAATGTGGGCAAGCCGCAGGTCGCTTACCGTGAAACGATCAGAGAGTCTGTGGAGTTTGAGGGCAAATTTGTCCGTCAGTCCGGTGGTAAAGGTCAGTTCGGTCTGGTCGTTCTCCGCGTTGAGCCGCTTGAAGAGGGAAAAGGATATGAGTTTGTTGATGCCGTCAAAGGTGGAGTTATTCCGAGAGAGTATATTCCAGCGGTTAATGCCGGTGTGCAACAGGCGATGAAAGGCGGTGTTGTTGCAGGTTATCCGATGCAGGATATTAAGGTTACCCTTTTGGATGGCAAGTATCATGAGGTTGACTCTTCAGAAATGGCCTTCAAGATTGCCGGTTCGATCGGGTTCAAGGGTGCAGCAAAAAAAGCGGCTCCGGTTTTGCTTGAGCCGATCATGAAGGTAGAGGTTGTTACACCAGAGGAATATCTTGGTGATGTCATGGGTGATTTGTCGAGTCGTCGTGGTCATATCGAAGGTATGGGCCAGAGGGCTGGAGCTCAGTTTGTCAACGCCAAGGTTCCGCTTTCAGCAATGTTCGGTTATTCGACCGACTTGCGTTCGATGAGTCAGGGAAGGGCGAATTATTCGATGGAGTTTGACTGTTATCGCGAAGTTCCACGCAGTATAGCGGAAGCTTTGCAGGAGAAGAGGACAAGCAAGGATTCGGATTAGGCGGGCGACGGCTGTATCAGATTTAATTACACAAACAATAACAGATAACCGACACGGAGACAAGTTATGGCAAAAGAGTCCTACAAAAGGGATAAACCCCATGTTAATATAGGAACCATTGGTCACGTTGATCATGGCAAGACCACCTTGACGGCTGCAATTACCTCAGTGCTTTCAAAGCAGGGACTTGCTGCTGCACGTGATTTCGGCAGTATCGATAAGGCTCCTGAAGAGAGAGAACGCGGTATTACCATTTCAACAGCGCACGTTGAGTACCAGACAAAAAAGCGCCACTATGCGCACATTGACTGTCCTGGCCACGCTGATTACATCAAAAACATGATCACCGGTGCTGCCCAGATGGATGGCGCGATTCTTGTTGTCGCAGGTACCGATGGTCCTATGCCTCAGACACGCGAGCACATTCTGCTTGCCCGTCAGGTAAACGTCCCTTCACTTGTTGTTTTTCTGAACAAGGTTGACATTGCTGATCCTGAGCTTATTGAGCTTGTTGAGCTTGAGCTGCGGGAGCTTTTGACCCAGTACAACTTCCCTGGCGACGATATTCCGATCATCAAGGGTTCAGCACTGAAGGCTCTTGAGGGTGACCCGGAGGCTGAAGCTTCCATTATGGAGCTTATGGATGCAGTCGATTCATTTATCCCTGAGCCTGTTCGCGATATCGACAAACCATTCCTGATGCCGGTTGAAGATGTCTTCTCAATTTCTGGTCGTGGTACGGTTGGTACCGGCAGAATTGAGAGAGGCCGTATCAAAATCAACGAAGAGGTCGAAATCGTCGGTCTGAGACCAACGCGCAAATCGGTTGTTACCGGTATCGAGATGTTCCAGAAGCTTCTCGATGAAGGTCAGGCAGGCGACAACGCCGGTCTTCTTCTCAGAGGTGTCGACAAGACTGAACTCGAGCGTGGTATGGTTATTGCCAAACCAGGCACGATCAAGCCGCACACCAAGTTCAAGGCAGAGGTTTATATTTTGAAGAAGGAAGAGGGTGGCCGTCATACTCCGTTCTTTAACGGTTACCGTCCCCAGTTCTACTTCCGTACCACAGATGTTACCGGTTCTGTGACGCTGCCTGAAGGCGTCGAGATGGTTATGCCTGGTGACAACCTTGGTGTAGAGGTTGAGTTGCTTGCCCCTATCGCTATGGATGAAGGGCTGCGTTTTGCTATTCGTGAGGGCGGTCGTACGGTTGGTGCAGGTTCCGTTACCTCGATTATTGAATAAGAGATTGTATGGCGTCCCGGGACGGGGCAGTAAATCCCGTCCCTTTTTTATTGATAACACGAAACAGGGTTGACAAGTGGCTGTACAGCAAAAGATAAGAATCAAGCTCAAGTCTTACGACCATAGCCTGGTTGATAAGTGGGCCTTAAGGATTATTGATGTGGTCAAGCAGACGGACGCTATTATCTTTGGTCCAATACCGCTGCCCACAAAATCGCATGTCTATACCGTAAACCGGTCTCCGCATGTCGACAAGAAGTCCCGTGAGCAGTTTTCTTTTTCCTCTCACAAGAGGTTGATCGAAATTATAAATCCGACATCCAGAACCATTGATATGCTGAGGAAGCTCGAACTTCCAAGCGGCGTTGAGGTTGAAATTACGTCTTAAAGAATTAGACAAGATAATCAGATATGGGTGCGATTCTTGGAAAAAAAATCGGCATGACCCGTTTATTCAATGAGAAACGCGAAGCAGTATCCTGCACGATTATCCAGGCAGGTCCATGCTTTGTAACACAGGTTAAGCGTGTTGAGACGGACGGTTACGATGCTTATCAGATTGGTATCGGAGAAAGAAAAGAGAAAAATGTCAGCAAGCCACTGCAGGGACATTACAAAAAGGCCGGAGTAACCCCAGGGTTCAAGCTGGCTGAGTTTGACTTTACAGAGCTGAATCAGGAGCTGGAACTTGGCAGTGCCGTCAGTGTTGAATCGTTCAAAGAGGGCGAGAAGATTAATGTTCTCGGCGTTTCGAAAGGTAAAGGTTTTGCTGGTGTGATGAAGCGCCACAACTTCTCCGGTGCTCAGAGGACACATGGTCAGTCGGACAGGCAGAGAGCGCCAGGTTCTATTGGTGCGTCATCCGATCCGTCAAGGGTTTTCAAGGGTACCAGAATGGCTGGACGCATGGGATCAGATAATATTACCGTCAGGAATCTTGAAATATTCAAGATCATGCCGGAATCGAATCTTATTGTCATCAAGGGATCGGTGCCGGGACCAAAGAATTCCTATGTCAAGATTGTTTCTACAAAAAAGTAAATGCTGAATGCACGAAGCTATGGAACTTAAAGTCTTAAATACCGGCGGAACTGAAACCGGGGAAGTGGTAACGCTCCGTGATGATATATTCGGCGCAGAAATATCTGAACATGCGATGTACCTCGACGTCAAGTCGATTCTCGCAAACAGACGGCAGGGAACTCACAAGACCAAAACACGCGGTGAGGTAAGAGGTGGCGGAAGAAAGCCCCTTCGCCAGAAAGGTACCGGTAATGCGCGCCAGGGTTCAAGTCGTTCACCTCTCAATATTGGTGGTGGTACCATATTCGGACCTGTGCCTCACTCTTATGATCAGAAAGTCAACAAGAAGGTAAAGCTTCTTGCAAGACGCTCTGCACTGAGTTCGAAGGCGAAGGCTGGCCAGATTCTTGTTATTGAGGATTTCATCTTTGAGAACATCAAGACAAAACCTTTTGCCCAGATCCTGAAAAATCTTGGTCTTTCTCAGAAAAAAACTCTTATGTTGACGCCTGAGTATGATCTGATCATTGCAAGATCCGGAAAGAATATCGCGGCATTGAATGTCATGACAGCCGACAAGGCTTCTACCTATGATATTCTTCATAGCCATACGTTACTCGTCCAGAAGACGGCGCTGAAAAAAATAGAAGATACTTTAGGGTAATTGGAGTTTTCCCCAAAAAAGGAGTTAAAGAGATGATAAACCCGTTGTTGCGCCCCTTGTTGACTGAAAAAAGTACCGGGCTGACAGAGAAAAAAGGACAGTATGTTTTTGTCGTGAAACCTGATGCCGACAAGACTGATATCAAGAAAGCTGTAGAGAACAAATTTGGTGTTGAGGTAAAATCGATTCGTACGATTAATTGCCTCGGCAAGTCTCGTGCCCAGAATACCCGCAAGGGAAGGGTTACCGGAAAGAAAAGTGACTGGAAAAAAGCGATTATCACTCTTGAAAAGGGCCAGTCAATAGATTATTACTCAGGTTCAGCCCAGAAGAGCGAAGGATAGTACTCATAAAAAGGATAGATCATACATTCAAATGGCTATAAGGAAGTTAGCGCCGGTAACGCCAGGGTCAAGGTTCATGTCGTACCCTGCATTCGATGAAATCACAAAAAGCACGCCTGAAAAAAGCCTGCTTGTGCCCTTAAAGAAGTCAGGTGGCCGTAACGCTGCTGGACGTAAGACTTCAAGGCATAGAGGTGGTGGACACAAAAGGCATTACAGGATTATCGATTTCAAGCGCAACAAGGATGGAATTCCTGCAACGGTTGCTGCAATTGAGTATGATCCGAACCGTTCATCAAGAAGTGCATTATTGCATTACAATGACGGAGAAAAACGTTATATTCTCGCCCCTAAAGGTTTAAATGTAGGTGACAAGGTGGAGAGCGGAGAGAAGGTCGAAATCAAGACCGGTAACACCATGCCTCTGAAAAATATTCCTCTTGGTACCGACATTCATAATGTTGAGATGAAGGCTGGTAAGGGTGGTCAGATTGTGCGCTCAGCAGGCGGATTCGCAGTTCTTGCTGCTCGTGAAGGAGATTATGTTACATTGAAGCTCCCTTCTGGCGAGATTCGCAAACTCAGGGTCGAGTGTCGTGCCACAATCGGTGTGGTAGGAAATACGGATCATGAAAATGTGGTTCTCGGCAAAGCAGGCAGAAGTCGTTGGCTTGGTATCCGTCCCCAGACAAGAGGTATGGCGATGAACCCGGTCGATCACCCGATGGGTGGTGGTGAAGGTAAGTCTAAATCAGGCGGTGGCAGAAAGCATCCTATGTCTCCATGGGGTCAGCTCGCCAAGGGTCTGAAGACGAGGAACAAGAAAAAGGCTTCACAGAAATTGATTGTACGAGGCAGAAACGCCAAATAACTATAGCGGTTAACAACAACAAGCAGAGGAATTATGCCAAGATCACTTAAAAAGGGACCGTTCATTGATATAAAACTGGAAAAACGGATCCTTGACATGAATAGCAGGGAAGAAAAAAAGGTTATAAAGACCTGGTCCAGAAGTTCAATGATTTCACCTGATTTTGTTGGTCACACTGTTGCTGTGCATAATGGTAAAAGCCATGTGCCGGTCTATGTTGGTGATAATATGGTAGGTCATAAGCTTGGAGAGTTTGCCCCGACGAGATCGTTTCGCGGCCATGCTGGTGGTGGAAAGGCTGAAAAAGGCGGATCAGCACCAAGAAAAAAATAAATTGAATAACGCGAAAGGGTAAAGATTACAATGGAAGCTAAAGCAATTTTACGGGATACGCCAACATCGCCAAGAAAGATGCGTCTTGTAGCGGGTCTCGTTCGTGGAAAACCGGTTGATCTGGCCAAGGCCATTCTGCTCAACTCAACAAAGGCTGCATCGCGAAATGTCATGATGACGCTCAAGTCAGCCGTGGCAAATTACGGTCAACTGAATCCTGATGAAAGGGTCAGCGACCAGGAGCTTTTCGTTAAAACCATCTTTGTGGATGAAGGCACGACACTGAAAAGAACGCTTCCGGCTCCCATGGGTCGGGCATTCAGGATTCGGAAACGATCGAATCATCTTACGATAGTCATTGATAAGGTTAAAAATCCAGCAACTAAATAAAACAAGGAGAAAGCATTGGGTCAGAAAGTTAATCCTACTGGATTTAGGCTGGGAATTATCAGGGACTGGGCTTCACGCTGGTATGATGACAGTCCGGTTATATCGGACAAGATCAAACAGGACCATGTTATCCGTACTTATGTTCTTGCAAGGCTGAAGAAGGAGAGAGCAGGCATTGCACGCATTATTATTGAGAGAACAACGAAGCATGTCAAGATAAATATCTATGCAGCTCGCCCTGGTGCTGTTGTTGGCAGAAAAGGCGAGGAAATCAACAATCTTTCACAGGAACTGAGTCGTATTACCGGCAAAGAGGTGAAGATTGATGTTGTTGAAGTGGTAAAGCCGGAAATTGAGGCCCAGTTGATTGGCGACAACATTGCCTACCAGCTTGAGAATCGTGTATCATTCAGAAGGGCAATGAAGCAGGCTATTCAGCAGGCTATGCGTTCTGGAGCTGAAGGTGTCAGGATTCGCTGTGGCGGTCGACTCGGTGGAGCAGAAATTGCACGCTCAGAGCAGTACAAAGAGGGCAAGATTCCGCTTCATACCATTCGTGCCAATGTCGATTATGCAAGTGTCACCGCTCATACCATAGCCGGTACCATCGGCATCAAGGTTTGGGTATACAAGGGTGAAGTTCTTGTACAGCGTATTGACGCTATTGAAGAGGAAGAGATGAAGAGAATGAAGGACAGACGCAGTGATCCAGGAGCAAGAAATCGCGACACTCGCACCAGCAAGCGCCGCAATCGGACCAAACGATCATAATATCAAGTACCATACAATCAGAAAATAGAATGGAGTTGCCTGTATGTTAATGCCAAAGAGAGTTAAATATAGAAAGACACAACGAGGCCGGATGAAAGGCAATTCAGGACGTGGTACATCGGTATCTTTCGGTTCGTTCGGTCTGAAAGCAGTTGAGTCAGCATGGATAACAAGCCGTCAGATTGAGGCTGCACGTGTTGCCATGACGAGATTTATGAAAAGGGATGGTAAAATCTGGATCAGAATTTTTCCGGACAAACCAGTAACCCAGAAACCTGCAGAAACACGGATGGGATCTGGTAAAGGTTCACCAGAATTTTGGGTAGCAGTTGTAAAGCCCGGAAGAATTATGTTTGAGGCTGATGGAGTGCCGAAAGAGGTCGCCACAGAGGCTTTCAGGCTTGCAGCACAGAAGCTGCCCATCAAGACCAGGTTCATTGTCCGTCCTGATTACGAAGATAAACCGAGCAACTAATTCGATACGAGGGTTACTTATTATGAAAAAGTATGAAATTGCGGCACTCAGCAAACAGGAACTGATTGACAGGCTCAAAGAGCTTGAAAACAGACTTGCCGATATCAATTTTTTTAAGGTTATTGAGCAGCCGCAAAATCCTATGGTTTTCCGCAATTCGAAGCGGGATATTGCGCGCATGAAAAACCGTCTCCATCAACTTACGGCTGCCGAAACGAGCCCTGTTTGACGGAAAGGCAAACAAAAAAACTGTTTACTTACATGGAAGAAAATAAAATGGGCAGTGCATCAATGGAACAGAGTGCTCCAGTAAGGGGAAGAAAAAAAAGCTGGGTGGGCAAGGTTGTCAGTGACAAAATGGATAAATCGTGCGTGGTTGCTGTAGAGCGTAGCGTACAGCATCCGGTTTACAAAAAATATTTCAAGAAAACAACGAAGCTGACAGCTCATGATGAAAAGAATGAAGCTGGAGTCGGTGACCTGGTCAAAGTGGTGGAGTGTCGTCCGCTGAGCAAAAGAAAAAGTTGCCGTTTGGTCGAAATTATAGAAAAAGCCAGGTAAGAGAGCATTTTTATACATTTATTAAAGTTTGAAACAGGATGATCCAGAAAGAAACAAATCTGGTTGTTGCCGACAACAGCGGAGCCAAGAAGGTCCGTTGTATTCATGTCTTCGGCGGAACCGGGAGGCGTTATGCCTCATTGGGTGATCAGATTATTGTAACGGTCAAAGCAGCAGTTCCAGGTGGTATAGTAAAAAAGAAGGATGTGTGCAGGGCCGTTGTAGTGCGCTGTGTAAAAGAGTCGAGAAGAAAGGATGGTTCCTATATTCGCTTTGACGAGAATGCAGTTGTTCTTCTCAACGCACAGGGTGAGCCAAGGGGAACACGTATTTTCGGTCCGGTAGCAAGAGAGCTTCGCGACAGAAAATTTATGAAGATTGTTTCGTTGGCGCCAGAAGTATTGTAGGGTGTCACAGGCGGGAGTAACTCAGTTGGTAGAGTCACAGCCTTCCAAGCTGTTGGTCGCGAGTTCGAATCTCGTCTCCCGCTCCGGATTTTATGAATAATATCATATCAGTTAAAAATGAAAACAGGGATTAAAAAGGTTAAGTTGCACGTCAAGAAAAACGACTCAGTTGTCGTTATCAGCGGCAATGATAAAGGAAAGGCTGGAAAGATTTTGAAAGTATTTCCCGTTAAAAGCCGGGTTATTGTTGAAGGCGTCAATATCCGCAAGCGTCATACCCGCCCTGCACAGGGTCAGACACAGGGGTCGATCATCGAGCGCGAGTTCCCGATTCACTCTTCAAATGTGAAGAAAAGCTAAGTGTTTCCACTAAATGTCCCCGATGACCAAGACCATCGCGGGTAAACTGATAAAGAACAAGATGGACAAGAATAAAGAGATGACACCGTCAACCCCTTCACCGGCAAGACTTGAAACGTTCTTCAAGGAAAAAGCAACGCCTAATCTTATTGAGCGTTTTCAGTACAAGAATGTCATGCTGGTTCCCAGACTTGAAAAAATATCCATTAATATTGGTGTCGGAGCGGCAGCGGCAGAGCCCAAATTGCTTGAAATTGCCCTTCAGGAGCTTGCCCAGATTACCGGTCAGAGACCGCAGATCCGTAAATCAAAGAAAGCTATATCAAACTTTAAATTACGCGAAGGACAACCTATAGGCTGCCGCGTAACGCTTCGCCGCAAGGCAATGTATGAGTTTCTTGACCGTTTTGTCAGTCTTGCCGTTCCAAGGATACGTGATTTCCGCGGGCTCAGCGATACGAGCTTTGATGGCCGTGGAAACTACACTGTTGGCGTCAGGGAGCAGATAATATTTCCGGAAATCGATATTGATAAAGTACCGAGAATATCGGGAATGGATATCAGTTTTGTAACGTCCGCTTCTACAGACGAAGAGGCCTACGTGCTGCTTTCGGAACTTGGAATGCCATTCAAAAAGAAGAACAACTAAATAATTCAGAAAACAGATGGCCAAGAAAAGCGTTATAGCAAGGAACGAAAAGAGAATCAAGCTTGTAGCGAAATATGCAGTCCTCCGTGCTGAGCTGCTTAAAGCTGGCGACTATGAAGCTCTCCGCAAGCTGCCGAGAGACAGTTCTGCGACACGGGTACGTAACCGTTGTGTGCTGACAGGCCGTGGAAGGGGCGTTTATGCAAAGTATGGGTTGTGCAGGCATATGTTCCGCAAGTTTGCACTTGAAGGAAAGTTGCCAGGTGTCAAGAAAGCAAGCTGGTAAGCAGGTTTTCTTTTATTTAAAGTAAGGTATTTGTTCATTTTCGAAAGTAACCAACGTTCGCTATGCCTGTAACGGATTCTATTGCAGATTATATCACCCGTATCAGAAATGCGGGAAGAGCAAAAAATAAAACAACCGATATTCCCTATTCAAAGCTCAGGGAGAACCTCTCTCAGTTGCTCGTAGAGAAAGGGTACATCAAGAACTTTACGGTCATTACCACTGAAAAATTTCCTTTTCTGAGGATTGATCTTAAGTATACCGCGCACGGTGATCCTGCTATCAAGGAGATTACAAGAGTAAGCAAACCGGGGCGGCGTGTCTATGACGGAAAGGATATTAAAAAATATCTTGGTGGTCTCGGGTTATACATCCTTTCATCATCGAATGGTGTTATAACGGATAAAGAGGCAAGGGCACAGGGCGTAGGTGGTGAAATCCTGTTCCGTATCTATTAATTCATAAGCCAAAGAGCATTAGAATACCATGTCAAGAATAGGAAAAATGCCCATACCCCTGAGCAATCAGGCGAAAATAGAGATTAATGACTCGACTATCAGGGTATCCGGCCCTAAAGGCACTCTTGAACAGAGGCTGACAGATCAGGTAACGGTGTCGGAAGAAAACGGTGTTATTACCGTCGTGAGAGTCGATGACAGTAAAAAGGCAAAAGCCCAGCATGGTCTTTACCGTGTGCTTATCAGCAATATGGTTGACGGTGTCACGAAAGGTTTTACCAGAAAACTCGAAATCGCCGGAGTTGGATATCGTGCAGAGTTGAAGAATGATTTGCTCGCCCTGACGCTCGGTTATTCACATATGATCTATTTCAAGGCCCCTGATGAAATCAAAATCGAGGTACCGGATCAGGTGACTGTTCTTGTCAGTGGTATCGACAAGGCGCTTGTCGGGCAGGTTGCTGCCAAGATCCGCTCATTCCGCAAACCGGAACCTTACCGTGGAAAGGGTATCAAGTATGAAGGAGAAGTCATCCGCCGCAAGGAAGGTAAGGCTGCAGGTAAATAAAGAGTGAAAGGAATAGCTCAAGTAGTCAGGCAATAACATTATACAACGGTTCAAGAGAATGAGTCAAATCGATAAAGCCTCCCGGAGGCAGAAAATCAAGGACAGAAGCAGAGGCAATGTCCAGGGTACCCAGGAAAAGCCAAGGCTTTGCGTCTACAGGAGCCTCTCCCAGATTTACGCACAGTTGATTGATGATGTCAGCAGCACAACCATATTGGCGGTTTCAACGCTTTCAAAGGATAATGCAACGCTTCAGGGTTCGAAGTCAGAACGGTGCCGTATCATCGGCAACCAGCTTGGCCAGAAAGCTCTTGCAGCAGGGATAACATCTGTGGTATTTGACAGGAATGGATTTCGTTATCATGGAAGAGTCAAGGCATTGGCTGATGGTGCGAGAGAAGCAGGACTGATCTTTTAAAAAACATTTCAAAGAGATAGGTAAATGGCAAAAACGTCTGCTAAGAGTATCAGACCTGGTGAATTAAATCTGAAAGAGAAACTGGTTCATATCAACAGGACTGCAAAAGTTGTCAAAGGTGGAAAACGCTTCGGATTCAATGCTATTGTTGTCGTTGGCGATAAAGAGGGTCATGTAGGTTACGGGCTGGGAAAGGCAAATGAAGTACAGGATGCGATTGCAAAAGGAATTGAAGATGGCAAGAAGAATGTCATCAAGGTACCGATTGTCAAGGGCACCATACCTCACCAGATTGTGGCAAAGTATGGTTCCGCCAAAGTGATGATGAAGCCGGCAACGCCTGGTACTGGTCTTATAGCCGGTGGAGCGGTTCGCGCTGTGCTTGAAATGGCCGGTATTCATGACATTCTGACCAAATCGCTTGGTTCATCAAATCCGCACAATGTGGTAAAAGCGGCTATCAAAGGACTTCAGAGTATTTCTGATGCCTATGATGTGGGTGAAAGAAGGTCAAAGAGCCTTAAAGAGGTTTTTGAAAGCTAAAAATGACAAATGCGATCATGAGTGAGAAAATATTAAGAATTACCCAGGTGCGTAGCATCATCGGTTGCACAAAAAAACAGAGAGCTACCATTGAAGCGCTTGGCCTTGGCAGACCCCATTATCATGTTGACCGCCAGGACAATCCCTGCACCAGGGGACAGATCAGGGTTGTGCAGCACCTTGTAAAGGTTGAAGAGGTCTAAGATTTTTACTAATAGCAAGTCGGGAATTGAAACCATGGATTTAAGTTCACTTCGTCCTGCAAAAGGCGCAGTAAAAAACAAAAAGAGAGTTGGCCGCGGTCAAGGTTCAGGTAACGGAACGACGGCTGGCAAGGGAAACAATGGTCAGCAGTCACGAAGCGGCTACAAGAGACCTATTATTGAAGGTGGACAGGTACCCGTGTACCGGAGACTGCCTAAATTCGGTTTTACCCCTCTTGATAAAAAGCCGGTAAACACTGTTAATCTGACACAGATCGACAAATGGATAGAGGACGGCCTTGTAGAGAATGAGATAACTATTTTTGATCTCAAGTCGCTTCTCCATGCCAGCAATGCCGACTATTTCAAGATCCTCGGCAATGGAGAGCTCACGAGTGCGATTAAAATCACCGCTCATGCGTTCAGCAAAAGCGCCGAAGAAAAAATCACCGCAGCAGGTGGATCGGCCATCAAGGCGTTCCGTACGCTTGAAGAGGCCTCCAAGGTCAGAGATCTGCCTTTTGAAGATGCGCTCCTGAAACCAAAGGCGAAGTTGGTAAAGGGAACAAAAAAATCCACCAAGCCCTGAATCCGTTAAAAGGACGCTATGAAGCTTACTGAAAGTATAAGCAACATCAATAAAATCCCTGAACTCCGTCAGCGGATCCTTTATACGCTTCTTCTCTTGTTTGTCTACAGGCTTGGTTCACATATTACCATTCCGGGTGTTGATGCGGCTGCAGTGTCAGGCGCATCTCAGACCCATTCAAACGATCTTTTTGGACTTTTCGATCTTTTTGTTGGTGGAGCGTTTGCCAGAGCATCGATTTTCTCTCTTGGCATCATGCCCTACATTTCTGCATCGATCATTGTTCAGTTGCTGGGAGCGGTTACACCATATTTCCAGAAGCTTCAGAAAGAGGGGGAAGATGGCCGACAGAAAATAAGCCAGATGACGAGGTACGGAACCGTCTTAATCGCGATACTCCAGTCTTGGGGTGTGAGCGTCAGTCTTGCGAGTCCAGCCTCATTTGGCCAGATCGTTGTACCTGATCCCGGTATATTCTTCACCATAACCGTTGTGGTTCTTCTTACGGCCTCAACAGTATTTGTCATGTGGCTTGGCGAGAAGATTACGGAGCGTGGAATAGGTAATGGCATCTCGCTCATCATCATGATCGGTATTCTTGCGAGATTTCCTCAGGCGCTCGTCGCTGAATTCCGTTCTGTTTCATTGGGAAGCAAGAACTGGATTATTGAGATTATCATCCTTGCCATGATGGCCGCTATTGTCGCTTTTGTTGTCATACTTACTGTTGGCACCCGACGGGTTCCTGTGCAGCATGCCAAACGGGTTGTCGGGCGCAAGGTCTATGGAGGCAGTACCCAGTATATTCCGATGCGGATCAATACAGCCGGCGTTATGCCGATTATTTTTGCGCAGTCCATCATGTTTCTGCCGGGTACGTTTCTCTCGTTTTTCCCGGAAAATGAGGTGATGCAGAGTATTGCTGCCTTGTTGGCTTATGATTCCTGGTGGTATGCACTGATGTTCGGTACCATGATTGTTTTCTTTACCTACTTTTATACGGCGATTGCGTTCAACCCCAAGGAAGTTGCCGATACCATGCGTCGTCAGGGAGGATTTATTCCCGGTGTTCGGCCAGGAAAAAGCACCGCCGACTTTATTGACAATATTCTGACACGGATCACACTTCCTGGTGCCATATCGCTTGCAATTATAGCAATCCTTCCAACTTTTCTGACAAAGTTCGGCAATGTAACTCAAGGTTTCGCCCAGTTTTTCGGTGGAACAAGTCTTTTGATCATTGTCGGTGTTGGTCTTGACACTTTGCAGCAGGTTGAAAGCCATCTGCTTATGCGTCACTATGATGGTTTTATGAAGTCAGGCAAGACACGCGGAAGACAGGGCAGGTAATGCATACATTATGATCACGATTAAAAGTGAGCGGGAAATTGAATTGATGAGAGAGTCCGGAGCCCTTGTGGCAAAGGTACTTGATCTCCTCGAGACGGAAATAAAGCCAGGTATGACGACCAAACAGCTCGATACAATGGCTGAGGAGTTTATACGCGATAATCATGCCGTTCCAAGTTTTCTCAATTATGCGCCGAAAGGCGATCCGGATGTAACGCCCTACCCTGCAACACTCTGCGTCTCTATCAATGAAGAGGTTGTACACGGTATCCCGAGCATAAAGAGGGTTGTTCGCGAAGGAGATATTGTCTCTGTTGACTGTGGTGTCTACAAGGGCGGCTATCATGGTGATGCAGCACGTACTTTTGTGCTTGGTATTATTGATGAACAGGTGCAGCAGCTTGTTGATGCAACCCGGGAATGTCTTTATCGCGGTATTGCCATGGCCGTTGAAGGTAACCGTCTGCATGATATCTCTTCTGCCATAGAGGATTATGCACGTTCATTCAGGTTCAGTGTAATTGAAAATATGGTTGGTCACGGTATTGGCAGTGAACTTCATGAGGAACCGGCGGTACCAAATTACGGAAGGAAGCATACGGGTGTCAAACTTCGAGAGGGCATGACACTCGCCATTGAGCCCATGATCGCTTTGGGACGGTCTCGCAGGGCGGTAAGTCGTCGCGGCGGATGGGTTGCGGTAACAGAGGATGGGAAGCCCTCGGCACATTTTGAGCATACGATAGTCGTCAGGGCAGGGAAAGCTGAAATACTGACCGGCACCTTTCTTGATGGCAAACACTCTTGATCGCATACAACACTTTATCGAAACAAAGGAGCAGACAATTTGGCCAAAGAAGAATCAATTGAGATTGAAGGTGTTATTCTGGAAGCACTTCCAAATGCGCAGTTCAAGGTAAAACTCGAAAACAGCCTTGAGGTATTGGCGCATGTATCTGGTAAAATCAGGATGCACTATATCAGGATCCTGCCTGGTGACAAAGTCAAAGTACAGATATCTCCCTACGATATCTCCAAGGGACGGATCACCTATCGATATAAATAAGTGAGGAAATAAGTATTCTGAATATTGATTTTCTAATCTTTATTTATTACATTACAGACCTTTTCAGGTTTCGGGTTAGTTAGTTTAATCATTGCATCTGGGTGTTATTATGAAAATATATTCTTCTATTAAAAAGCGCTGTGAGCACTGTCGGATTGTCAAGCGCAAAGGCAAGAGATATGTGATTTGTAAAGTAAATCCCAGCCATAAGCAGCGCCAGGGTTGATCTTCAGAAAAACAATAGAACTTTAAAGAGAATATGAGGAT
>CAIJWE010000129.1 GCA_903824295.1 uncultured Chlorobiaceae bacterium | reverse complement strand
TCATATCCTGAAAAGCGTAAGAGCATCTCCGCAGGGTCCAAAATAGACCGCTTTTGATTGTGGCGAGATTGTCAGATTTTCAAAAAACAGGGGTTTTCTTTCAGGCACTACTTAGAGGAATTTCCTTTACTACTTGCAGAAAAAAGAGCATTACTGACAACTTTCCAGGTTGCAAGCCATGCCTAAACTACCAATTGTATCTGGAAGCGAAGCCGTTAAAGCATTCCAACTGCTTGGATTTACTGTGGTCAGGCAAAAAGGAAGCCATGTTATTCTTCGGAAAAATATGAATGGATGTGTTATCACCAACCATCGCGAAATTAAAACAGGGACATTAGCAGGAATTTTAAAACAAGCAGGAGTTTCGGTTGAAGAGTTTATTTCTGCATTGCATTAAAGGACATTGGCTAACGAATCCATACGTCGATTCACTCCTGAGCTTCTCGATACCATCCATAAAATGCAGCGCCGACAAGCCTGGATGCGGGAGTATCTGATTGAGCAGGGGCATGAACCGTTGTCGTTTATTGATGATGAGCCAGCAAGCATAGCAAAAAAAATCAGAAGTACTTTCGGAAGACTTTATAAGAAATAATCCATAAAAATTGCCGATCATTTTGCCGATCTTTGTTGCGTGAGAATGAGTGAGTTGCCTTCAACGGAAGGTGGCGGATACATGATATCGCAACGGGCAAAAAAGAAAAACGCAAAAAACATTTGCATAAAAGAACGATCGTTCTTAAATTCGGTCAAGAAAAACAAATTATGTCAAGACCGAAAAAAGTCACCGACTCGGAAATACTGGATGCAATCGAGCGGGTTGTTGTCAAGCATGGAGCCTCCCGTCTCTCCATCGATGCCGTGGCTCAGGAGGCAGGAATCAGCAAATCGAGGGTGGTCTACGACTACAAATCCAAGACCGCCTTGCTCGAAGCTCTGATCGACCGGCAGTTTGAGCGGGATACGGTACGCCTCAATTCGCTGCTTGTTGAGTGCGCCGACACCCCGCACCCCGAACTTTTCGCACGTATCAAAATTGCCGAGCGTGCCTTGGATGATACCGAACGCGCTGTCGCCATGGCCATCACTTCATCAATGTCGAGCGAAGAGTCGCTCCGCCAGCGGATGCTGAAGTGGATAGAACGGGATCTGCAAGCCATGGATAGCGGAGCGAAACCTGAAGCAGCCCGCATGGCCTATTTCGCCTTTATCGGTTTCAGTTGCCACGAGTGGTTCGGCCTTATCCATAGAAGCGACGAGGAGCGTAGGCCGTTCCTGGAACAGATCCGGAAAATGTATGTCGGGTATGCTGAAAGCCATCCGACAACCAAACCAAACCCACAAAAAGGATGAAGTTATCAATCATGAAAAGGTCGTCTATCATCGCCGGTTTGCTTGTTGCCCTGATTGCCGGCTGGTTCCTGTGGCCAAAGGGGTCGTCAGACCACAGACAGGATTCGAACCAGAAACCGGAGGTCAGCGTCGTGACCATGAAACCCGAACCCCTAGTATTGACAAAAGAGTTGCCGGGCCGGACTTCGGCGGTACGTATGGCCGAGATTCGTCCGCAGGTCAGTGGCATTGTTACGAAGCGCCTCTTCGTGGAAGGAAGCCTTGTTCAACAGGGTCAGCAACTTTACCAGATCGACCCCGCGACCTACAAGGCGGCCTGTAACAGTGCAAAAGCCAACCTCAGCAAAGCCGAGGCCAACGTGAAATCGCTCCAGGCCAAAGCTGGCCGCTATGAAGAGCTTGTCAAAATCGGTGGCGTCAGCCAGCAGGAGTACGACGATGTGAAAGCGAGCCTTGCCCAGGCCAAAGCCGATGTCGCCATCGCCCGATCCGAAGTTTCCACGGCCGGTATCAACCTCGACTACACCAGGGTCAGGTCTCCGATTTCCGGGCGAATCGGCCAATCGAAGGTGACTGAGGGGGCTCTGGTCAATGCCAATCAGGCAAGCCCCCTTGCGGTGGTCCAACAGCTCGACCAGATCTACGTGGACGTTTCACAGTCGAGCGAGGAGCTGATACAACTGCGAGAGCGCCATCAGGGTCAGGCGGGCGATTCCGCCGCCGAGAGCGCTCCTGTCGAGCTTCTGGTGGATGGAAAACTCAAAGGAGAGCCCGGTACGTTGAAGTTCTCGGATGTAACGGTCAACCCGAGCACAGGTACGGTCCTGTTGCGGATATTGTTCACCAACCCCGGCAATGAAATCCTCCCAGGCATGTTCGTCCATGCACGTCTGGAACAGTGGAGAGACGAGCGTGCCATCCTCGTGCCGCAAAAATCGGTCAGCAGGAATGCGGACGGGTCTGTTTCGGTCTGGGTTGTCGGGCCGAACGGCAAAGCAAACCCTCGCCCGATCATGGTAACCGAGGTTGTTGGAGACAGGTGGCTCGTAAGCAGCGGACTCAAGGCAGGCGAAAAGGTCGTGTACGAAGGCATCATGAAAATTCAGCCCGGCATGGCGGTCAAAACTGTCGAGGCTGCACTGCTGCCTGTGCCGGCCAGATAATCTATTACATTTCAATAAACCAATACCATGTCCGGATTTTTTATTGAGCGACCAGTCTTTGCCTGGGTAATCTCCATCTGCATCATGCTCGGCGGAATCATCGCCATCAATACCTTGCCGGTCGAGCAATATCCGCGCATCGCTGCGCCGACCATCAACATCAGCGCCACCTATCCCGGCGCATCTGCCGAAGCGGTTGAAAACAGCGTGACGCAGGTCATCGAGCAGGCTCTCACCGGTATCGACCATCTCCGCTACTTCAGCGCCGGGAGTGATTCGAACGGCAACGTCAGCATCACGGTGACCTTCGAACCCGAAGCCAACCCCGATATTGCACAGGTGCAGGTGCAGAACAAGTTGCAGTCGATCATGTCGAACCTGCCCCAACAGGTTCAGCAGCAGGGCATCAGGGTCACCAAGGGAGATACCGGGTTCCTGATGGTCGTGGGCGTCTATTCAAACGACCCCCGAGTCGATGAATATGCGATGAACGATTTCATCAACTCGAAGCTCCTCGATCCGCTGAGCCGCGTACCCGGCGTCGGTAACATTCAGGTGTTCGGGCAGCCCTATTCGATGCGTATCTGGCTTGATCCTCACCGCATGG
>CAIJWE010000128.1 GCA_903824295.1 uncultured Chlorobiaceae bacterium | reverse complement strand
CAGCTTAGAAGGCTGATGCTCTATCCATTGAGCTACGGGCACAGCTTCAATCCCAAGAACCTCTACCTGTCGGGGTGCCGAGACTCGAACTCGGGGCCTCCTGCTCCCAAAGCAGGCACGCTACCAACTGCGCCACACCCCGTTCTTTAACGGAAGGCCCAATATAGCACAAGAACATTGATAACAAAATAATATTTCAAGGATTTTTAAATATTATTCAGAAAAAAATCAGCTACAATCTGTTTCAACTCTTCATGGTGAAGCATTTCAAAAGCTTCGGAGGGTGTCACAAGTTTTCGCTGACGGTCATGCATTTCATCCCACTCATCAAGCATGGTCTCAATGAAGAGCGGGTAGACCTGAACCGAAAAAAGTTTCCCAAACTTCCGGTACCGGTAGTTACCCGCCTCTTTATGATGCACAGTGCCGATCAGGCCGGCTTCCTCATAGGCCTCTTTGGCTGCTGATTCTGCAGGAGAGAGCCCTTTTTCGACGTATCCCTTGGGAATGATCCAGCGATCCGACTTTCTGGAGGTAATAAGCACCAGCCGATCGTCAAGAACTGGTATTACCCCGGACTGCATGAAAACCCCCTTAAACCTCCCTGCCATAGCACATTTGTTATATCGTTTCTGGCTCCTCTTCTATCATAGTAACCGGGACAGTTCGCCCGACACGCAAAATAATTATTATCAAAGCTTAAAATACAACTGATTTCTTTATTTAACAATCGTCAACCAGTAATTGGTGTATTTAATTTGTCATGCTTTTTTGTAACATGGAAGAAGCGAGATCGAGTGTCTGGTTTTACAACAAAAAACATAGAAAAGCAGATGAAAGCAATCATTCCTGTTGCCGGTGTTGGAACCCGTTTACGCCCTCATACTTTTTCTCATCCCAAAGTCTTGCTCAACGTGGCCGGCAAACCAATTATCGGCCATATCATGGACAAGCTTATCGACGCCGGAATTGACGAAGCCATTGTCATTGTCGGCTATCTGGGCGACATGGTTGAAGATTGGTTATTAAAAAATTACACGATCAAGTTCACCTTTGTCTCCCAGACTGAACTCCTCGGACTAGCCCATGCCATCTGGATGTGCAAGCCCTACGTTATCGACAATGAACCATTGTTCATCATTCTCGGCGACACCATTTTTGATGTTGATCTTCAGCCAGTATTGCAAAGCCCTTTTTCTACTCTTGGAGTCAAGGAGGTTGACGATCCAAGACGATTCGGTGTCGCGGTAACAACCGATGAGGGAAAAATCCTGAAGCTGGTAGAAAAACCTGACACCCTCGTCAGTAACCTTGCCATTGTAGGCCTCTATTTTTTGCAGCAGTCCGGTTCGCTCTTTGCAAGTATCGACCACCTGATCAGCAACAATATCAAGACAAAGGGGGAATACCAGCTCACCGATGCCCTGGAGCTGATGATCGAAGGGGGAGAACCTTTCACCACCTTCCCGGTTCACGGCTGGTATGACTGCGGCAAACCCGAAACACTGCTCTCCACCAATGAAATTCTTCTTAAAGACAACATCTCAACAAAAGCTTATCCCGGCTGCATCATCAATGATCCGGTCTTTATCGCCGATAACGCCATTCTTGAAAACTCCATTATCGGCCCCTACACCACCATAGGCGAGAAGGCGGTTATTAACAATGTTATTATCAGAAATTCCATTATTGGCTATAACGCGCGGGTCGGCCATATCATGCTCGATCACTCAATTGTCGGAAACAATGCCTTCATTACCGGCAGCTCCCAGGAGATCAATATTGGCGATTACTCTGAAATACGTGTAGGATAAGCAAGAGATTTTTTGCATAGAAGAAAACGAATGGTTACATTTTGGCTTAATTTTTCATCGGCATCCCCATTACCTATGGACACGGTGTCGCAAGCTTCTGAATCGTTTGTTCTGGAGCTTGTCGGAAGTTTTTCCGTGTCCCGGGTCATCTCTTTGTGACATCCCTCTCACGAAAAAGCTTTCCGTTGCTTCATTTTTTTTCTTGTTTTCACTTTCATTCGTTTAACTCAAAACCTTTTCAGAACATGTCACAAACAAGGTATTTTTTTACCTCAGAATCCGTTTCAGAAGGACACCCGGACAAGGTTGCCGATCAGATTTCCGATGCCGTTCTTGATGATTTTCTTCGTCAGGACTCAAATTCACGCGTTGCCTGTGAAACATTCGTTACAACCGGTCAGGTAATTGTTGGTGGCGAAGTCACAACCAAAGGAATTGTTGATATCCAGACGATAGCCCGCAAGGTTATCACCGAAATTGGCTACACCAAAGGCGAGTACATGTTCGAAGCAAACTCATGCGGCGTCCTTTCAGCGCTTCACAGCCAGTCACCCGATATCAATCGCGGCGTTGACCGCAAGGAAGAGATTGCTGACGAGTTTGACCGTGTCGGCGCCGGCGACCAGGGCATGATGTTTGGTTATGCATGCACGGAAACCCCGGAACTGATGCCCGCGGCAATCCAGTTTGCCCAGCAGTTGGTCAAAAAACTTGCCGAAATCCGCAAGGAGGGCAAAATCATGACCTACCTCCGTCCGGATGCAAAAAGTCAGGTGACCCTTGAATATGAAAACGAAAAAGTCGTCCGTGTTGACGCTGTTGTTGTTTCAACACAGCACGATCCGGAGCCGGATGGTGTCAGCGAAGCCGCATGGCAGGAAGTTATCAAGCATGACATCATTGAACATGTCGTCAAGGTTGTTATTCCAGCCAGCCTGATCGACGAAAAGACCAAATTTCACATCAACCCGACCGGGCGTTTTGTCATCGGTGGACCTCACGGCGATACCGGCCTGACCGGACGCAAGATCATTGTTGATACTTACGGCGGCGCAGCTCCCCATGGTGGCGGCGCATTCAGCGGCAAAGATCCTTCCAAGGTTGACCGCAGCGCAGCCTACGCAGCACGTCACGTTGCAAAAAATATTGTCGCAGCAGGCTTGGCCGACAAATGCACCGTGCAGGTCTCTTACGCCATCGGTGTTGCCCGTCCGGTATCGATCTACATCAATACGCACGACACAGCAAAGCATGGTCTCGATGATGCAACGATCCAGGAAAAAGCTGAAGTGATCTTTGATCTCCGCCCAGCAGCCATCATCAAGCGGTTCAGCCTCAACAAACCAGAGGGATGGAGCTACCAGCAGACCGCAGCCTACGGTCATTTCGGTCGTGATATCTTTCCATGGGAAAAAACCGAGCAGGTTGCAGAGCTGAAAAAAGCCTTTGATCTTGCATGAACAATAGCAACACATTAAAAATTAGATGACAATATGACAACAGTCTCAGAGGTGCTTGATTATAAAGTGGCGGATCTCTCCCTTGCAGAATGGGGAAGGAAGGAGATTGAGGTCGCTGAAAAAGAGATGCCGGGCCTTATGGCCACCAGGCGCAAATATGCTGGTAAATACCCGCTGAAGGGTGCCCGTATTGCAGGATCACTGCACATGACCATCCAGACGGCTGTACTGATCGAGACCCTTGTGGAACTCGGAGCCGAGGTTCGCTGGGCAAGCTGCAACATTTTTTCAACACAGGATCATGCTGCCGCAGCCATCGCCGTAACCGGTGTCCCGGTCTTTGCATGGAAAGGCGAAACCCTTGAAGAATACTGGTGGTGTACCCGCCAGATCCTTGAGTTTGAAGGCGGAAAAGGGCCGAACCTCATCGTCGATGATGGCGGTGACGCTACCCTGATGATCATTCTTGGTTACAAAATCGAGAACAACCCGGAACTGCTCGAAAAAACTCCGGGGAATCTGGAAGAAAAGGCACTCTACCAGCAGTTCAGGGAGGTCTTTGAAGAGGATAACCAGCGCTGGCACAAGGTTGCCGCAGAGATGAAAGGTGTTTCGGAAGAGACTACCACCGGTGTTCACCGCCTCTACCAGATGATGGAAAAAGGCGAACTGCTCTTCCCTGCCATCAACGTCAACGACTCGGTCACCAAATCGAAATTTGACAACCTCTATGGATGTCGTGAATCACTGGCTGACGGCATCAAGCGGGCAACCGATGTGATGGTTGCCGGTAAGGTGGTTGTGGTGCTCGGTTATGGCGATGTGGGCAAAGGCTCAGCGCGTTCAATGCGTGCTTATGGTGCAAGGGTCATCGTCACAGAAATTGACCCGATCTGTGCGCTGCAGGCTGCAATGGAAGGCTACGAAGTCTCCACCATGGATGAAGCGGTCAAAGAGGGAAACATTTTTGTGACCACGACCGGCAACAAGGATGTCATCACCCTTGAGCACATGAAGCAGATGAAGGATGAAGCTATTGTCTGCAACATCGGCCACTTCGACAACGAGATCCAGGTTGAGCAGCTCTACGCTTATGCCGGAGCAAAAAGACTCAACATCAAGCCACAGGTCGACAAGTACACCTTCGAGAACGGCAACTGCATCTATCTGCTTGCAGAAGGACGCCTTGTCAACCTCGGGTGCGCCACCGGACACCCTTCGTTTGTGATGAGCAACTCCTTCACCAACCAGACACTCGCACAAATCGAACTCTGGACCAAGGAGTATCAGGTTGGCGTCTACCGTCTGCCAAAAGAGCTCGACGAAGAGGTTGCAAGACTGCATCTTGAACAGCTCGGTGTAAAACTCACCCGTCTTTCAGACGAGCAGGCTGCCTACATCGGAGTTCCACTCGATGGACCCTACAAACCGGAGCATTACCGCTATTGATTTGTTTGGGCGAAAAAATGACTGACAACAAAAAAGGCAACCCCGGAAAAGGTTGCCTTTTTTGTTTTAACTTGCTGGGGCGGCAGGATTCGAACCTGCGGATGTCGGCTCCAAAGGCCGATGCCTTACCACTTGGCGACGCCCCACTCTTTGCCGGTATTCAATAAAATTGTAACCGGCCTTAAATATACGTACAATATGAGACAATCACAACAAGGCATTACAAATCAGAAAACAGTAACGTCAATTAAGAAGTAAAAGAAATTACATCAAGTCTCCCTGCTCAGTCTTTGCCAAAACCGACTTCCAGAATATTCCGGAATCTGGAATGCGCTTTCTGCCCAATGTTACCAACGGAAGCGGAACCAATACATATTCAGTGAGCCACTGGCTTACCATGAAATTACTGTAACCTGCCATAGCATTGTCCACGGCCAAGGTACCAAGACGTTGCCCCATAATGATATCGGCAAAACTGGGATTGGTTGCTCTGAGAATATGCCGAGGTTCATTTGTAAAAATTCGGACCGTCTTAAAATGACTAGCAAGTTCTTTTTTGATACCGGCCACAACTAATTTTAGCGAAGCTGAACGAAGTTCATCACTTGTCTGACCGTCAAGGTAAATCGGTTCACTCTTATAATTGTTAAGTGCTTCTCGCTCGGGAGTACTCAAACAAGCATCTGTGACATACATATCAGCGTCCTCAGGAATCGCAGTCTCGGCCATCACAACAAGCCCATATGGAATTTGCTCAGGCTGTTCAATATCATGCACAAATTTTCGACGCAGTTTTGCTACAAGAGCCTTGATCGTAAATTTTGATTCAGGAATAAGCGCGGCATCGCATTGGCCGGAATCGCTCGATAAAACAGCATGACTCACAACAAAACCAGACACTGAACCAAAAAGCTGAAGAATACAGATCCGAGGGTTTGATTGAACTTCAATTGAGAGGCAATTGATAATCTCCCTTGCTTTCTCGACAGCGGTCGCGAAACCGAAAGACTGCCAAACCCAAAGGATATCATTATCAGTAGTTTTTGGAATTCCAATAATCGAAGTTGAAAGAGACCTCTTTCTTGCAAGCTTTGCAAGCAAATTTGCCGCTTTCATAGTACCATCTCCACCGATCATATATAGAATATCCAATCCTCGAAGATTTTCAAGAATTTGATCCATCCTATTTTTAAATTCGTCTTCAGGCTCCCGATCAAGCCTGAAAGTACCCAAGACAGAACCCGCACGTGACACATGGTCAGCGGTTTTGAGAGCATCTGGCAAGTTACGTGTTGATGACAGATTTCTCTTGTATTGGGAGATATCTATGGCATTCTGGCTTAGCCCCCAAAGCCCATATTCAAAGCCAATAACTTTTACATTAATACTATAATCTTCATGTCGTCTCACAATGCCATCAATCACCGCATTAATGCCTGGAGCAATACCACCACCAACAACGATACCAACTTTTCTCTGTAATTCCATAATTTTGGAACGTGGTCCTGCCTCAGGAAAACAGAGATTGCTGCGAATCATACACGCTTGGGAATCATAAGGCGGGTCAGCACAATGATGATGTTCACTCAAAGCTGATGAAACAACAACACGTTCGTTTTCATCCCCCGTGTTAGGCACTACTTGATCTGATATCAAAGATCCAAATCCAGGACGAGCATCACCAATATCTTTGAGCAAGGTATTGGCAGTAAACGTCAGATCAGTTCGTAACCGAACACTCGGCCATACAAGAGGAACTCCCTCATTGAATATGACGTTAAGATCCTTGGCAAAAAGTTTGATATATTTTTGGTCAGTTTCCTCTCCGAATCGTGTAAACGGGTTTTTTCTCAAATCACTCATAAGCTCTGAGTAGAACTTGATGGCGTTCTTCTCATAGGTAAACACTTTGCAGGAATGTTTTGAATGCTTCAACTCCAATGTATCACGTAAAATAAATTCTGCAACATTTTCGGCTGAAGATCGGTCGATATCGGAAACAGGGTCACTCTCAATTATTTTCTGACCAAAACAATCTTTATTAAAAGATACTGACCATGGCTCCAAGTCTTGAAGACCATGTTCTGGTAATGTCACAAATATAGTACCAATATTTAATCTGTTAGCCATTCTAGAATTAGTCAACCCTTGCCATGTACAACACTGATCAAGGTTAGATCCCCTTGGATTGCTTTCCCTATCAAGAAGTTCAGTCTCTTGTCCGGTAACAATAAATAACTTTCTATTAAATTTAAATTTACGAACAAAACAAACGGTTCTTACAATATCTCGAGTATCGGCTCTCTCGTTCGCAAAAGAGGTATTAATAAAATCAAAAAAAGCATTGATAGTTGCTTGGTGAGGCCCCGATGTGTAGTGAAAGACAGAGTCTTTTCCTATATATTTCTTTAGTATATCAGCAACATATTCAACGAAAAGCCGATCCTCACCTGCATATGATAAAGCGACTCTATACTCCATATCTTTTCCTGTTTAGAGATGAATAAATAAGTACTTATAAAGTAATGTCACCCAAAGAGTCCAAACAACGCGAACAGAGATCCATTGACTCACAATGCTGATTATTAATTTTCTTGGCTATTATAAAAATTGATCATTATGGAGTATCTATAATTTAGCGGGGATAGCAAGCAATTTACGCTTTACTCTTTTATTATCAAAAGTATTATCGCATTGTTACTCAAAATTCTCATCAGATGTGCAAGAATCGACATCTTGGCGATTGAACAATTCAGCACATAAAACCAATGGTAAAAATAAAAATCTGTGGAATAACCCGGTTGACGGATGCTCTCGAATCGTGCCGGGCTGGTGCGGATGCACTTGGGTTCAATTTCAGCAGCTTGAGTCCACGGGCAATAACTCCTGAACGAGCGAAGGAGATCATTGAAAAACTGCCGCCCTTTGTTGCATCGGCAGGCATCTTTGTTGATCAGTCACCTGAAGAGATTAATGCCATCTGCCGCTACTGCAAGCTCCAGATTGCGCAATTGCACAGCGAACAGTACAGCCCTGAGCAGGCACGATCAATCACCGAGGCAAATGTGATCAAGGTTTTCAGGCCTGAAGAAAATTTTGCGGTAGAGGAGGTTTTTGAATTTGCCAGAGAAAGCGGCGTCAACACCTTCCTGTTCGATGCTTATCGGCCCGGCATAGCTGGCGGAACAGGAGAGAGCATAACACTCTCTCTTGCAGCGCGTATCTTCCGAGAACTTGGTGACTCCTGTTATGCCATACTGGCCGGAGGGCTGACGGCCACCAATGTCGGCGAAGCAATCCGCCGAATCCAGCCCTACGGCGTTGATACCGCAAGCGGAGTAGAAACCGCAGCCGGTATCAAGGACAGTTTAAAAATGAGATCATTCACCAAAGCAGCACGCGAAGCGCTCTCTGTTGACGTCAACGGCCCGCCACGGTTGCAAGATGCCCAATAATAAGCTCCGAGGCCGTATCTGGCAATTCAACGGTGATCAAGTGCCCGCATTTCGGTATTTCAACATAGCGACCCTTACCGGTCAGCTCAACCAGCTTTTTGGTGTTTTTGCAGGTCATGATCGCATCTCCCGCCCCTGCCACAAAAAGAAGAGAGGCATCAACCGCCCTGACCATATCAGGCACTGAGCCAGTTACCTCATAAGAGGTTATCTGAAGGGTTGTTTGTTCAATGGCATCCGGTGCACAGAGCCCGAGACTCCTGAACGCTATAAGAATATCATGATGCGGAACCGGATTCTTGGCCAGCACCAACCGTGCATAGACATAGGCAGGAAACCACCAGGTCAGTTTCCGCAACATATTATTGAAAACGAAGGGAATAATATTCGATGAAACTGCCTTGATAAAGGCATTGTTCGGGAGCATGCCAAAATTGAAAAAGGTCATCGAGCGAATAAGACCGGGATTCGAACGGGCATAATCGAGCGCTACAAACGGCCCGAAAGAAAACGCAGCGATATGAAACCCTGTAAGCTCAAGCTTGTTGACAAGCTCACGCAGGTCATGTGCAAAAAAGTCGATGTGGTAGTGGTTCTTTGGATCATTATCCGACCACCCATGCCCGCGCATGTCGTAGGATATGGTCCGTACCCCTTTGCTGTTGAGATAGTTGACCACATGATGCCACCACATCCACCAGCAATCCCAGCCATGAATAAGCACAACCGTCTCTTTGGCATCTCTGGGGCCTGAGTCGTGATAATGATGAACAATACCGTTCAGCTCTATAAAGCAACTGTTCTCCATTAATGAAAGCTCGTAGGTTGCTCGTTTCGCAGCATCTACGTCCTGAGATGCCTGGATATTGAGCTGCTCCTGCCGATAACTATTGAATTTGCTGGTCGGAAGTGACGTTGGTTGTGCCATAAGATTAAGCGGCTTGTGATGAGTTGATATATGGCTGAAATATAATCTATAAATGAAGAAAAAATGAGCCGTCAGGGGGGATTTCAGATAAAACAGTCACTTCCGGCCTAAAAAATGCGCGTCGAAAAACCTGCGACCATTAAGGGAGTGTAACGGTAGAGGTGAAAAATAGTCATTGATTCACTAAAGCCTCATTGAAGAGGAGGTTACCGAGGCGGGAGAACAGAGAAATATCTTTTCACATTCGCGGCGGATAATTGCCTGCTGTTCAAGAATCAGTTCCGGATCAACCGTAAAGTGATTCAGGAGTTGTGAAAAAATTTGAATGGACGTTTCAAATTTTTCTGTGACCACAACATCGGCGCCAGCCTTGTAAAGCGCTGCAACATCATCAAGAGTCCTTGCCCTGACGATAATGAACGCTTTTTTATTGATTTCGCGAATCACCGCGATACTTTTTCGTATTGCTGTGGCGTCTGAAATACCGAGAACAAGCGCACGGGCATGATCCATGCCTGCGCGAATCAACGCTTTTTTTTCTGTGCAGTCGCCATAAAAAATCGGTTCCCCCTTTCCTCTCATCACCTTGACCATTTCCCGATCTATTTCAAGAATACAGTAGGAGATATTGGTGGCATGAAGCACGGCCGCCACATTCTGACCATTGACACCAAAACCGATAATACCCGCATGAATCTCCCCGGCACAGATAATGGTACTGTCGGGTGGACGCAGGGCAGAAGTCGATGCATTCCTTGAAACAAGTGGAATAAAACCGAGTGCAGGAGCTACCTGGTCCGCAATTTTCGGAGCAATGGCAATCATGGCCGGAGTAACAATCATGGTAACGACAATAATGACAAGCATGGCCTGAAAAACCTCATGATTGATAATTCTGTTTTTCAGACCGCTCTCAGCCAGCACAAAAGAGAACTCTCCGATCTGTGCCAGCGCCATGCCAGCCATCATACTGACCCGCAGAGAGTTGCCAAGAACCAGGGAGACCCCTGCAACCAGCAACCCTTTAACAAGCAGTACGACAAGGGCAATGGAAATAAAGAGAGGCAGATTGACCATCTTGACGTCAAGCAAAAGCCCGACAGATATAAAAAAAATGCTGCTGAACGCCTCACGAAAGGGATCAATAGTCACGCTTATCTGATGACTTTCGTCGGTACTTGCAATCACCATACCAGCAGCAAATGAACCAAGGGCAAGCGACAAACCAACCAGTGAGGTCAAATAAGCCGCACCGAAACAGATGACCAATGCCCCGATAACCAGTACCTCCCTGGCATGAAGAGAGGCAATAAGACGAACTATTTTCGGCATAAGCAGCCTGAAACTGAAAAAAATTCCGATGGCAAAGAGTGCAATGATGGCGATTTTTTGAGCAACCATCGCAAATGAGGGCGCAGCATCAGGATTTAAAAAATTAATGCCAATCATGAGGGGAACAATCGCGATATCCTGAAAAATCAAAATCCCCAAAGCAACGCGACCATGCTGCAAAGTCAGCTCATCGCGGTCATTGAGAATCTTCAGGCATATTGCCGTACTGCTGACAGAAAAGGCAAATCCAAGAAAGACACCGGCTGAAACGGTAATACCCTGCCCAATGGCAAGCATGAACCAGTAAGAAAAGAAACTGATAGCCAGACCAGTAAGAAGAAGCTGGACGACGCCGCCAACCAGCACAATTTTTTTCAATTTTTTTAAATCATCGAGCGAAAACTCAAGGCCGATCGTAAACAACAGAAGCACGACGCCAAGCTCGGCAAGCGTAGAAATCATTTTTTGATCATAGACCGCGCCAATGCCTGACGGACCAAAAAGGATGCCCGTAAAAATCAGCCCGATAACCGGCGGAATCTTCAACCGCTGGAAAACCAGAATAATAACGACGGCCAACGCTCCGATAAGCACCAGTTGACCGAGAAAATCAAATTCATGCATAGAGAGGATACTTTACGAGAAGAAAAAATGACTTTCAAAAGATTTGTACTCTCATTGTATATAATATCTATAAACAATTCAAAAAAAAGAGTTAAACGTAATGGTGGAGAGGAGAAAATGCCCATTTTGAAAATCATGCGCCGCATGAATTATCTGTTTGAAGATTTGCGGAAATTACATTAAACTTGACACTAAAATCAGTCAATGGTTGACTGATCGCCACTCAGGTAATTTGTGCTTTGGTTGCCTGAAGCGCCATCTCATCCCGTTCAATGCACATGCATACCGAAACGAACAATGAATATTTACATTGGCAATTTAGCTTACACCGTTACTGAAGATGATCTTCGTGATGCCTTTTCCGAATTTGGAGAAGTCGAGAGCGCAAGTGTCATTAACGACAAATTTTCAGGCCGTTCCAAAGGGTTTGGATTTGTTGACATGCCGAACGACAGTGAAGCTCGTGAAGCCATCGAATCAATGAACAACAAGGATTTGAACGGCCGTACCATAAAGGTAAACGAAGCGAAGCCGCGCGAAGAAAGACCAGCAAGAAGAGAGCGCTATTGAGCTTTGAGCTGTTAAACCACTCCCCTGCTGAGCCAGAGAGAATGCATATTCTGTCTGGCTTTTTTTAATGGCAGGAATATTTTTTTCGAAACCCGGGAATTCTTGTTATCCATTATGCCTGTACAAGTCGTCTACATTAACGCAGCAATGCTCATCGTCGCCATACTGCCTCTCTCTCTGCCTGCCGACTTCTACGCCCTGCTGAACATCGTTTCTGCAGGCACCTTTGCCTGGGGAGCCTACAGAAACTTTGGCAAGAAACTTTTTTGGCTTCCTCTGGCATATACCATGCTGGCGATACTCTACAATCCGATCATGGAAATAACCCTTGCAAAAGAGATCACGATAGCGCTTGACCTTGTTGCCGCAACACTCCTGCTCTCAACAAAAGACCATATCGCGCAATAAGATGCGCGATATAGCGAAAAAACCATTTTTTTTGAGGGCACGGAGAAAGCCAGAAACGGCTGCCAAAAAAGCAGTACTGCCATTACACCTGCACGTACCGTGAAGCCTTTGCGCCGCATATTGGGCAATTTTCCGGGGGATTACCAAGCTCAATATGACCGCAGAATGGACAGAGCCATACCTCTGCTTCTTCAAGATCCTGACCACTACGCACCGATTCCAATGCTTTTTTATACAGCTCAGCATGAACCCGTTCAGCCTTGAGTGCAAAAGAAAACATCCGCTTGGCAGGATGCTCATCGGCTTCAGCCTGTTTCAGCATCGGAGGATACATTTCGGTATGCTCAAATGTCTCGCCCCCTATCGCAGCCTCCAGATTTTCAGCAGTTGAACCTACGCCACCAAGAGACTCAAAATGACCCGCAGCGTGTATGCGCTCAGCCTCTGCGGTGGTACGAAACAACTTTGCAATATTGCTGAAACCCTTGCTCTCAGCCTCTTTGGCAAAGGCAAGGTACTTCTGGTTAGCCTGACTCTCACCGGCAAATGCCTCTCTCAGATTCTCTTTCGTTGTAGTCATAAATGTTATCATTATTATTTTGTTGTTTGTAAAATCTGCTGTCCCTCAGGCCTCTTTCCAGTAATCATATATTCTGGTGACAAATCCGGGCAGCAAAAGTGTCATGTTATCCAGATCTTCCTCCGTCAAATCGTCGAAATCATCGGTTATTTTTGCCAAGAGAAACATTGGCATCACAAACTGCGCACTCTCCTCATCTTCCAGAAAAGGTTTCCATGATGTATGTGCCAGCTCCATCCCCACAGTAAATCCAAGTGCCCAGTTTTCAACAGCAAGTCTCTTCTCCTCCTCATCGGCATAGCCGTATTGCTCAAACAGTGGAAAAAAATCATTGGGATCTTCTTCAAATTGCTGCGCAATGGAGTTCATGTGGCGAACAAGAAGCTCGCGAATGGTTCTTGCTTCCGCTTCTGAAGCAAAAGAGGGCTGCTCATTGGTCTCCTGATCCCAGATGAAGGAGATCCATTTGTCTTGCGGAACCACATCCGGACCGACAACCAGAGCGGCCATATAACCGTCAACCATTTCGATGGAAAAGAGGCAATCCTCCGGAGTTGCCTCAGAGGAGAGAAAACTTTCCAGTATTTCAAGCTCTTCATTGGAGAGCGGTTGCTGTTCAGATGGGCTCATGGTAATAAACAGGTTTATAATGGAGAATGGACAACTGGCTGAATGGCACTTCTGAAGTGCTCAAAACGCTACGCAAACAACAACGGATCAAAAACAACAGCGCGGTTATTCCTGACATGACAGCGCACTGTATTGATAAAATAATACAAAAAGATTATATAGAAACCCAAGCCTGCCAAGGGCTACTTGTTCATTTTCTTTTTCAGATGCACGCCATGTTCAAACCAAAATTATTTTCAATCCTGCCGGAACTGACCCCGGACCGAATTATGAAGGATGTCATTGCCGGTATCATGGTCGGGATTGTTGCCCTGCCGCTGGCGATAGCGTTTGCCATTGCCTCCGGGGTTTCCCCTGAAAAGGGGCTCATTACCGCCGTTGTCGGAGGGTTCCTTGTCTCTTTTCTTGGAGGGAGCAGAGTACAGATTGGAGGCCCGACAGGAGCTTTTATTGTGATCCTCTACGGCATTGTCCAGCAGTACGGCATTAACGGCCTCGTCGTGGCAACCATCATGTCGGGCATCATCCTCATGATCATGGGCTTTGCCCAGTTCGGCTCGCTCATCAAGTTTATCCCCTATCCGGTGATAGTCGGGTTTACCAGCGGTATTGCCGTCATTATTTTTTCCAGCCAGGTCAAGGATTTTCTTGGTCTCGACATCGCCGTCGTGCCTGCCGACTTTATCGATAAATGGCTATCCTATGCAAGAAATCTGCCGACATTCAATCTTCCGAGTTTTTTGATCGGCATCCTTGCCCTTCTGATTATTCTTTTCTGGCCGAAACTGTCACGAAAAATTCCCGGTTCACTCATCGCCATTATTGCCACAACCGTGATTGTCTCCTACTTTCAACTGGATGTAGCAACCATTGAATCCCGTTTTGGAGAGATCCCCTCCATGATTCCTGCGCCAACACTCCCTGTTGTTGATTTTGCCACAATACAGCATCTCATCATGCCGGCAACCACCATCGCCCTGCTTGGAGCAATCGAAGCGCTGCTCTCGGCGGTGGTCGCAGACGGCATGATCGGCAGTCGGCACAAATCGAATATGGAACTGATTGCCCAGGGAGCTGCAAATATCATCACTCCCCTCTTCGGCGGCATTCCCGTCACCGGAGCAATCGCAAGAACAGCAACCAATGTCAAGAATGGCGGAAGAACCCCTGTAGCCGGAATAGTTCACGCCATCACCCTACTCCTGATCATGCTGCTTTTCGGCAAGTGGGCCAAGCTCATTCCAATGCCTGCACTGGCCGCAATCCTCATTGTCGTCGCCTGGAACATGAGTGAAATCCACGTCTTCCGACAACTTCTCAAAAGCCCGCGAAGCGATGTCATCGTCCTGCTGACCACCTTTGGCCTGACCGTTGTTTTTGATTTGACGCTTGCTATTGAAATCGGGATGCTCCTTGCCGTTATCCTCTTCATGCAGCGCATGGCCCAGCTTTCCAATGTCGGCGTCATTACCAAAGAGCTGTCAGACCGCGATGAAGAGGATGACCCGAATACGATTGTAACACGGAAAGTGCCTGATGGTGTCGAAGTCTTTGAAATAGGAGGCCCTTTCTTCTTTGGTGCCGCCAGCAAGTTCAGGGAGGCGATGCACATTGTTGAAAAGGCACCGAAAATCAGGATCATCAGAATGCGGAGTGTTCTTTCCATCGACGCCACCGGGCTGAACATGATGCGGGATTTGCTCAAAGACTGCAAAAAAACAGAGACACAGCTTATCCTCTCCGGCGTTCATGCCCAGCCCCTCTTTGCCTTGCAGCAATACGGATTGTACGACGAACTGGGTGAAGAGAACATTTTCGGCAACATTGACGACGCTCTCGACCACGCAAGAGGAATGCTTGATCTGCCAAAAGTGGGACGGCAGAAGAACTTTGTGCCGACAGTACAGCGGGAAAAAAGCTGAGTTCCGCCGCCCTGGGGTAACCATTCATAACCGATGAGGGTTACCCCGGACTGGAACAGATAACCGCTCAGGAAAGGAACAAGATCAACCACAAAAAATGCACACCAATAAGTCACAAAAAATACGCAAAATCTTTTCTTAATCACGACCCAGCAATAAAAAGATGCGTTTTGCCACGAAAATTTGTATACCCTATGTATATTAGTCCGGCACTCTGTTTCATAATTTCCAGGCAAAGAACGATCCCCCGCAATGCACAACAACAGAGATGGCAACGGCTCAGCCAATCACGACAACCATGACAGCCCCGTCAAAAGAGCGGTGAAGTTGTGTCCTGCCAACTACAAAAAGTACCATAATCAGCTTTTTGCAGGCCAGAGAAGCTATTGTGACCTCTTTTCAAGTATGTTGACCAGCGCAGCCTATTGCCGGATACTCTACGAAGATGGTAAAGCGGTTGACTTCATGCACGAAGCGGTTAATCCTGCCTTCTCGGAACGGATGGGATTTAAAAATGTTGTTGGAAAAAGAGCCTCCGACATTCTTCCCACTCTTCATGCAACAACTCCCGAGCTTCTTGAACGATTTGCAAGGGTTGCCGAGAGTGGCATTGCCGAACGCTTTGAAATCTATATTGCGCCCATAAAGGCCTGGCACGACATTTCGGCCTTCAGTTCAAAAAAAGGGGAGTTTTTCGGCGTATTTGAAGATATCACGGCGCGCAAGCAGGCCGAACAAAAACTGAGAGAGAGCGAGGAACATTTCAGGAAGCTGTTTGAATGTCACGCTGCAATCCAGCTTGTCATTGAGCCGGATACGGGCAATATTATTGATGCCAATCCTGCGGCCGCGAAGTTTTACGGCTGGCCAGTTGAAGAGCTGTGCCGCATGAAGATCGAGCAGTTCAGTGTACTCTCGCCTGAAACAGTAAAAAAGAATCTGGAAAAAATCTGTTCTTCGGAGGAAACCCATTTTTTATTCACTCACCGCCGCAAAGACGGCTCGACCCGTGATGTTGAGGTTTTCAGCAACAGGATCGAGACGGCAGGAAAATCGCTGCTCTATGCCATTATTCACGATATCACCGATCGCAAACGACTGGAATCCATCACCGCATTTCGACTTCGCCTCTTCAATATGGCGGAGAACCACTCGATAGAGGAGCTGCTCCAGGCAACGCTTGACGAAACCGAACGACTGACTGAAAGCTCGATTGGATTCTGCCATATGCTCATGGATGATACAACTCTGCCCTCGCTGGAGGTATGGTCAACCAACTCCATCGGGAAACGCGGCTGGATGAAGCGTTATAAGGGTGATCAATCGTTCCTGAACAAATCAGCTCTCTTTGCCGACGCCATGCATGAACGCAAAGCGGTTATACACAACGATTACAAGGCCGTTATGGAGCAGCGCTGCATGAGCTGTGAGCAAACCGGCTTCACGCGAACACTGGTCGTGCCGGTCATGAAAGGGAAAAGAGTGACGGCACTCATGGGAGTAGGCAACAAGCTGACTCTCTATAACGAGGATGATATCCAATGGGTGAGTGCGCTTGCCTATATTGCCCGTGATATCATCAATGCAAAACTCGCCAGATTACGGGAAAAAATGACACTTGATGCGCTGATCCAATCGCAAAAAATGGAGATCCTTGGTCAGCTTACCGGAGGCATTGCCCACGACTTCAGCAACATGCTCTGTATCATTCTTGGATATACAGAAATGACCCTCCAGGATGTTGATCCAGACCTGCCGCTCTATGCTGACATTGAGGCCATCCACAATGCAGCCACCCGCTCTGCAGAGCTCAGCAGGAAACTGCTTGCCTTTGCCCGGAACAGGAGCATCACCCCGAAAGTCCTTCCACTCAACAGCCTGGTGGATGGGATGATCAAACTGCTGGGACGACTGATCGGCGAAAACATTACGCTCACCTGGATACCCGAGAGCGAAAATGCAATGGTAAAGATCGACCCGGTACATCTCGACCAGATTCTGGTGAACCTCTGTGTCAATGCACGGGACGCCATGAAACGAGGCGGCCGTATCACCATCGAAACCAGCCTCGTGCATCTCAATCAGGCTGATTGCACCACTGGCCACAACAAAAAGGAACCCGGAGAGTACGTGGTACTTTCCGTCACGGATACCGGCAGCGGTATCGACAAAAAAGATCTTTCCCATATTTTTGAGCCCTTCTTTACCACCAAGGAGGCTGGCAAAGGAACCGGTCTCGGACTTTCCATCATCCACAGCATAGTAAAACAGAACAACGGTTCTATAGAATGCGAAAGCAGCCGAAAAAAAGGAACCAGCTTCAGAATCTATCTGCCAAGACATGACGATGCGTGCAAATCAGCAGAGAGAGAACCACAACCTGAGCTGGCAAAAAGCCATTCTGAGGCGACCATTCTTCTTGTTGAAGATGAACCCGACATTCTGTTACTCTGCAGGGAGATGTTTGAAGAAGATGGCTACAGGGTACTTTCAGCCAGAACACCCAATGAGGCCATCTTGCTTGCCGCAGAGCACAGGGAGAAAATCAACCTGCTCCTGAGCGATGTGCTGCTGCCGGAGATGAACGGATGCGATCTCTACAAAAAGCTGCTGGCCACCATTCCGGATCTCAAGGTGCTCTTTATGTCCGGCTACACCCCTGACATCATTGCCAGTCATGGCCTCCTCAATGACGCGATCGGTTTTATCCAGAAACCCTTCCGTTTCAAATCGCTCTGCGCTGCCGTACGTGAAATCCTTGCCTCTGTTCCCGCTCCTGCGTAAAAAAAGTTTTTTGCAAGCTCAAAAAAAACGTATAAAACTGCCGGAATTACGTGCAAAAAGAATCGTTCGCTTTTTGCTGCAAGAAGAGGTAATTTTGTGAATTATGGTCTCCACAAAATGAGCATACCATGCAGAGCGGCAAAGACGGCAATACTTCCACCAGAAGCGAGGAAAAAAGAGGGGTTTGTTCCGTTGTAACTCCGGAGCGCTGTTGCCATACCAGTAGCAAGAGTAATGATGATGCCTTCTTTGCAGGTCACAAAAAGTTTGCGGCCCTGTTTGAGGGTATGTTGAATGCCTGTGCCTACTGCCGGATAATGTATGAACAGGGTGTCGCAGTTGATTTCATGCACGAAGCTGTCAACCCTGCTTTTTCAAAATTCACTGGATTACATAATCTTGCCGGACTGAAATGCTCCGAGGTTCTTCCCACTCTTCATACAACCACTCCCGAGCTTCTCGAATGATTTGCCAGGGTTGCAGAGAGTGGTATTGCAGACCGCTTTGAAATCTACATTGAGCCCCTTGAAATTTGGATTGACATTTCGGCCGTCAGTTCAACACACGGAGAGTTCTTCGCCGTCTTTGAAGATATCACGGCACGCAAGCAGGCAGAACAAAAACTGAGGACAAGCGAAGAGCGATTCAGAAAGATGTTTGAACGTCATACCGCAATACAGCTTCTCATTGATCCGGAGAGAGGCAATATTGTTGATGCCAATCCCGCAGCAGTAAAATTTTATGGCTGGTCGGTTGAAGAACTCCGACAGATGCAGATAGGGCAAATCAATATCCTGACACCTGAAGAGGTTATAAAGAATATGGAGCGATGCAAATTGGAGCAACAAAACCATTTTGAATTTCGCCACCGCAAAAAAGATTGTTCAATCTGTGATGTTGAGGTGTTCAGCACCAATATAGACATTGCCGGTGCAGCCCTTCTCTTTTCCATTATTCATGATGTCACCGAGCGCAAACGACTGGAAGCGATCACCGCGTTCCGCTCTGACCTCCACAAGATGGCAAAAAGCCATTCTATAGAGGAGCTGCTCCGGGCAACACTCGACGAAGCTGAGCAATGGACAGAAAGCTCATTTGGATTCTGCCACACGTTCATGGATAATTTTGCCGCACCAACTCAAGATGTGTGGTCAACCAGCTCCATCAGAAAAGGCCATGGGAAAAAGCCGCTCAAAAAAGTTCACCCGCACCTGAACACATCAGTGCTATGGGCCGATGTGGTGCGAAAACGGAAAGCGGTGATTGAAAACGATTACAAGGCACTCATACAGCAGGACAACATACCCGAGGTGCATCCCGGCGTCACCCGTACACTGGTGGTTCCGATCATGAAAGGCAAGAGTGTGATCGCTGTTATGGGAGTAGGCAACAAACAGGTTCTCTATAACGAAGACGATAGTCGATGGGTAAGCGAACTTGCCGACATTGCTCGTGATGTCATTGACAGCAAGCTCATCAAAATAAAGGAAAAGAAGACACTTAACGCGCTGATCCAGTCGCAGAAAATGGAAATTATCGGCCAACTTACCGGGGGAGTGGCACACGATTTCAGCAACATGCTTTGTGTCATTCTTGGATATACGGAAATGGCTCTTCAGGATGTTGTGCCTGAGTTGCCGCTCCATGCCGACCTTAAGGCCATCCACAATGCCGCAACCCGATCGGCCGATCTTAGCCAGAAACTGCTTGCCTTTGCACGAAACAAGAGCGTCATACCAAAAATTCTTCCCCTCAACAACATGGTGGAGGGGATGGTTACCCTGCTGCAACGGCTGATCGGCAAACATATCACTCTCACCTGGAACCCCGATAGCGAACCTGCGAAGGTAAGAATTGACCCGGTTCATCTCGACCAGATTCTTGCAAACCTCTGTGTCAATGCACGCGACGCAATAGAGAAAAACGGTCGTATCACCATCGACACCAGCCACCGGCTTCTCAATCAGGCTGACTGCACCACTGACAACAACAGAAAGGTGCCCGGAGCGTATGTGATACTTTCCGTCACTGATAACGGCAGCGGTATCGCTAAAAAAGATCTCCCCCATATTTTTGAACCCTTCTTCACGACAAAAGCTGCTGGAAAGGGCACCGGTCTCGGGCTCTCGATCATCCACAGCATTGTCAAACAGAACCACGGTTATATCGAATGCGAAAGCGATCGAAAAAAAGGAACCTGCTTTACCGTTTATTTACCGAGATATGAAGGCGTTGATGAATCAACCGTGAGCGCACCACCGCTGGAGCTCGATGCCAGCCATTCCAAGGCAACAATTCTCCTTGTTGAAGATGAACCCGATATCCTGCTCCTCTGCAGGGAGATGTTTGAGGAAGAGGGCTATACGGTTTTTGCCGCCGCGACGCCTAATGAAGCCATTCAGCTTGCCGAGCAGCACAAGGAGAAAATCAACCTCCTCCTGAGTGATGTCGTGTTGCCGGAGATGACCGGATGCGATCTCTATAAAAAGCTGCTGCCAACCATCTCGGAACTCAAGGCACTCTTTATGTCTGGCTACGCCCCTGACGTCATTGCCAGTCAAGGTCTCCTTGATGAAAAGATCGGTTTTATCCAGAAACCCTTCCGCTTCAAATCACTCTCCGCTGCCGTGCATGAAACCCTTGCCTCTGTCACCCCCTCCCCCCCCCCGCTTGCGTAATAATAGTTGCAGCAAAGAGGGAAGCAATTCGCTCACGAAAACAAAATAGCAAGCCATTCAAACTCACCTGAACGCAAATAATCCGCTTCCATAAAAATGCTTTCAGCAGGCAGGCTCACGCTCCACCCGCAAAAAACCTAACCATTGCAAAAAAACAATATTTCCTTATTTTATTATAAAAAATAACCAGCAATCCTTATTTTTTTTCTAAAATCAGATTATTTCCTTATTATAAAAGGGCGTCAAAGATTTATAAAAAAACGGAATTATGACAACAACTCTCTTTTTTAAACAGAAACTGTGAACTATGGAACACTCATTACGTCCCCTTGGAACTGTCGTGCAGCTTCTCGAAGAGCTCGGCCATGAAGTCAGCTATGCCTATGATGATCTCGTTTTTGTCAACGACAACGACTTTTTACTTCAGTTTGAAAACAGCGGGCCGGTTATGAACCTCTTTTTCAACAAGAGCTGCCTGAAAACAGATGCCGATAACATTGAGCAGAGTATCATACCTGCTGCCGACAGAAAGGGGCTTGCGATTGTCAAAAAAGGGCACTACAGCCTGATCGCTCAAGCCGATGAAACCCTGCGAATAGAGTTTTTCGACAACTGATGCCTTTTTATTACATTGCTGCAAGAAAAAGCGAACCTTCTTTCCTCCACGATGAGTTGGTTCGCTGTCAAATCCATAGGTATTGACCGGTGAGTAATGAAATATTCGGAGGCAAAGCAGGGGCGAGTCTTTGTTATCAGACTTGAGGACGGGGAAATAGTCCACGAAATAATTGAGCAGTTTGTAAAAGATCATGCCATTGAGCGGGCCACCCTTTTTGCCGTCGGCGGTGCTGACAGGGGAAGTTTGATTGTTGTCGGCCCCGGAGAGAGTCGCTCAAATCCGGTAAACCCGATGACTTTTGAACTCGACGACGCTCATGAAATCACGGGGAGTGGAACACTTTTTCCTGATGACAAGGGGAACCCCATACTCCACATGCATATAGCGTGTGGCAGAGAGGAAAACACCGTCACCGGCTGCATTCGTAACGGCGTAAAAGTATGGCAGGTGATGGAAATCATCCTGACCGAACTGCTTGAGAATACGGCAACGCGTCAGTATGATCCAAACACCGGCTTCAAACTGCTTGAGCCCTGAAAAGAGGCTCTTTCTTCAGCCGACACCGGGGAACTCCCCAAAGGGCTCCCCGAAATTACGGTTGAATGATTATCGACCGCCACGAGGTTTTTCTGACCACCCTCTTGATGCTGCCTTTGCGAGAGGTTTCGGTCCCGGATGACCAGAGTTCCCTCTCCCCTGCTGTTTTGGTGCCTTCACCGGGTTATGATCCATCAACGGGAATGAATGATCGTCGTTAACCGGAATTTTTTTGGCTATCAATTTCTCAATATCCCGCAGGTACTCTTTCTCTTCGGCATCACAAAACGAAAGTGCGGTTCCTTTTGCCCCGGCCCGGCCCGTTCGCCCGATACGATGGACGTATGTTTCGGCAATATTGGGTATTTCAAAATTGATCACATACTCCAGATCATCAACATCGATCCCACGAGCCGCAATATCGGTCGCCACAAGAACACGGGTAGACTGTGCCTTGAAATTGACCAGCGCCCGCTGACGGGCATTTTGTGCCTTGTTTCCATGTATCGCCTCTGCCTTGATGTTATGCCTCTCAAGAACTTTGACAACTTTGTCGGCACCATGCTTGGTACGCGTAAAAACCAATGCTGTTTTAATCTTCTGATCTTTTAAAATATCGACCAGCAGGTTGTTTTTATTCCCTTTATCGACGAAGTAGATCGATTGATTGATGATCTCAACCGTTGACGAAACCGGCGTTACAGAAACCTTCGAAGGGTTGTGCAGGATGGTAGCAGCAAGCCTGACAATTTCAGCGGGCATGGTGGCAGAAAAGAAAAGTGACTGTTTCTGCTTTGGAAGGACGGTCAATAATTTTCTGATGTCGTGAATAAAACCCATATCGAGCATACGATCGGCTTCATCAAGCACCAGTATTTCCACATGGCGCAAACTCAAAAATCCCTGGTTCAAAAGATCGAGCAGCCGCCCCGGTGTTGCAATAACGATGTCAACACCACGAATCAACGCTGAGGTTTGCGGGTTCTGGTTGACGCCACCAAAGATCACCGCATTGGTCAAGCCGGTATGCCGGCCATAAGCATTAAAACTTTCACCGATCTGAATAGCCAACTCGCGCGTCGGGGTAACGATCAGGCTCCGTATTTTTCGTTTTTTATCATAAACCTTGTTTTCACTCAGGAGTTGCAAGATCGGAATGGCAAACGCTGCCGTCTTTCCGGTTCCGGTCTGTGCACAACCAAGCAAGTCAGTGCCTTGTAAAATAATGGGTATGGCTTCTGCCTGAATGGGTGTTGGTGTGGTATAACCCTCTTCCTGCAATGCTTGTAAAATTGGATCAATAATGTTCAGTGACTGAAATTCCATAAATGTATATAATTGTTGAACTCTTCGTTATGAGAGAGACAAAAATGCATGAAATGCGCTGCACGTCAAGCACGCTCGCCCTGGAACACCACAGCTTACACTCTCCCTGTTGCAAAAAGGGGGAGGGCCGGGTATCTGCAAAATGCGGGGATGTTATGAGTTGTTAGCCGTAAAAAGCGCTTTGTCGGGCGGAATGAATCGCTAACTGTACCACAAAATCAGATTGAAGCAATATAACGATTCCATTTAGATTACAGCATTTGCTTTACAACTGGCACAAAAAGATTCGCAGTTGAACAGAAACCCGTTGCAGCAGATATCTCCCTGCTTGCCGAATCTGCCGTCAGCCTCTTTTCTTTCACGCCCCTTTCACCTATTTTCCGTTATAATAAAAACCTTTTCGGACCTTCCTGAACCATGACAATGCCTTTTTTGTACGATACCGACTGGTGGATAAGCGCCGCGACAGCTCTGACCGTAACCTCGATTCCCGCCTTTCTGAAACCAGTGAGGGCCTTTCATCTGCTGCTGGTCGCTGCACTATGGACCGCGGCAGTTTTACGGATAGTCCTGATACAGGGAGCCCTTGCAGCCTTTACCGCAGGGGGTTTTTCGCTGATATGGGGCATGCTGCTGATGCTCTTTTCACTCCTCTTTTCAGGAGTGCAACAGATGGCAAACAAACGCTACAGTTGAGCAGAAGCCCACTCGGGCACATATTTCCAGGCACTTTTCATTTCCAGATTGCTGCTGTGACACAGAGGATCGTGCTCATGAACCAGCGACCAGAATGCCCGTGAATGATTCATGTGTACGGTATGGCAAAGCTCATGCAGCATGATGTAGCGGATCAGATGCTCCGGCAAAAAAAGGAGCTTGCTGTTCAGGATAATTGAACGACGCGATGAACAGCTCCCCCACCGGGAGTGCTGCAGGCGAATGCCGGCTGAGTCATAACGGAAATCATGCGCGGCGGCAAGTTTTTCAAGCGCAGGAAGAAGGTGCACCTGAGCCCGGTGCTTCAGCCACGAACAAAGCAACCGGCACGAGAGCGCGGTGTTGGCAACATCGCCAGATACAAGCAGACAGTTGCCTTGTCGCTCAACCATCTCCACCTCACCGATTCTGGTTTGCATGTAAGCCACCGACCACGATTCCATAAAATCAGGAAAAACAATCGTTGCGGGCAGTCCGTTGTCGGAGAGTGGGGGCGGAGTCTGGCGATGGGCATCAAATTTTGCTGTAACTTTTTTTATCCACTCCTCATGATGCAGCAGCAGCGACGAAATCTTTGTTTTATCAAAACCCGGAGGAACAACCACCACAAGGCCGCCATGCGGCGTCATTTTCAGACGGGCTGACTTCGCCCTCGGACTCACCTTAAGCGTATAGGGAAACGGGGCGAGCCCGGTCGGAGCCTCATGATGCTTTTTCATCTCTTAATGTACTGAAGAGTATCGAACAATGCACACCGGGCATAAAAAATCAGCTTCAGCCAAGCGCAATCCGCAAATCTTCAATAAGGTCATTGCAATCTTCAATGCCGATTGAGAGCCGGATAATGGTATCGGTAATCCCAGCAGCCTCACGGTGATCATGATCCATCGATGCGTGGCTCATGGTGGCCGGATGCTCAATCAGCGATTCCACACCGCCGAGGCTTTCAGCCAGCGCGAAAAGCTTTGTACCCATCAGCACACGGTTAACATCCTCAATGGTGCCATCAAGCTCAAAAGAGACCATACCACCGAAACTCAGTTGCTGTTTTTTAGCCAACTCATACTGCGGATGCGCTGGAAGGCCGGGATAAAAAACCCGCTTAACCTTATTGTGCTTCTCAAGAAACTCCGCAACTGCCTGAGCATTACGCTCATGCTCCCTCATGCGCACCACCAGCGTTTTGATACCACGAAGCACCAGCCAGCAGTCGAAAGGCTGGGCACAGGTACCGAGCGCATTGACAATAAATTTCAGGCGGGCATCAAGATCTTCGCTGTTGGAGAGCACCGCCCCGCCAACCACATCAGAATGGCCATTCAAATACTTGGTGGTTGAATGCACCACAATATCAGCTCCAAGCTCAAAGGGCTTCTGACCGTAAGGCGAAAGAAAGGTGTTATCGACAATGGTCAACAGCCCCCTCGCTTTTGCAAGAGCTGCCACCTCCGTAATATCGACAAGGTTCAACAGCGGATTGGAGGGAGTCTCAACCCAGACAGCCTTCGTCTTGTCATTCACATAGGGCAGAAGATTTGCCGCATCCTGAAGATTGACAAAATGTACCTTGATACCGAAATGCTCCTCAACCGTCTTCATCAGCCGCGACGTACCACCATAGCAGTCATCGGTACAGATAATCTCGTCGCCCGACTTAAAGATATTGAGGGTAGAAGTAATCGCCGCCATGCCGGTCGTTACCGCAACAGCAAAAGAGCACCCCTCAAGGGCACAAAGGTTATCTTCGAGCGCCTTGCGTGTCGGATTACCACTCCGGGTATAATCAAATCCCTTGTGCTTGCCGATATCCTCAAAGACAAAGGTCGAACTCTGGTAAATCGGAGTCATAATTGCGCCATAAGCCTTATCAGGGCCCACACCGGCATGAATGGTATCAGTCTGGAAACTCATGAATAACTCGTTTAGTACATTAATGATACACAAAATAAAAAAACCTCTTCCCTGATGAGCATGGAAGAGGTAAAAATGAGACTCTATTTCTATGTGGCATGGGCCGAAAACTGCCATACCTGTTTTGAAAAGAGAAGCATGTCCGCTCTTTTTCACGCATCATTCTTCTGCTTCATTCAGCCCGGAAAAACCGGATACCCGAGAGCGCAAAAGTAGAATGTGGCACCGTGTCCTGCTATTTCGATGCAGAATCGGTTGTCAAGGCTTCACCGGGTCTATTCCCTCAGCCTTTCTTGATGACCAGCAAAATGAAATAAAGAACGTTGTAACGATTGTTAATGTAAGATTTCAGAGGCAATAAAGCAAATGAAGAGAAAGCCACTCCGTAACGTTTTTCTGTAGAACCTTTTAACAATATTTTTTACTTTTCCCGTCACTCGCTCTGCAATCTCAAAAAATGTCATTACCTTGCGACAAGTTACCTGTCACAAAAAGAATTGGAGAACAAGATGAAATTCAGTGTAACAATCAATCGAGATGAAGATGGTGTCTGGATTATAGAGTGTCCGAGCATACCCATTGACTGTTGCTGAATTTGTTGACACGTTACGCAAATAAATGTCAAGCAAGCCGCTTCATGACGCTTTTTTGGTAAGGCTTAAAACAAATGCATGTCATTGTATTCCGAATTTGCCTTTTACTACGAGACTATCTTCCCCTTTCGTGAAGAGGTCTATCGCTTTCTGAGTGAACATGCCGCTCCTGCCGGGTGCACGGTGCTTGATGCCGGATGCGGGCCAGGCCACTATTGCCGCAGGTTCCAGCAGGAAGGCTTCCGCCCGACAGGCATTGATCTCGATTCGGAGATGATTGCGGCGGCGGCGGCAACCTCCCCCATGGTAGCATTTCACGCTATGGACATTGCCGAACTGGCCACCCTGAAGCAATCGTTCCGCCTCATCTACTCCATCGGTAATGTGGTGGCCCATCTTTCGCCTGAGCGGTTTTCCGCCTTTTTAAGCGAGGTTTATGACGCCCTTGAGCCTGGCGGATGCTGGATCTTTCAGACCGTAAACTGGGATTATCTCCTTCAGCTCTCGGAATACACTTTTCCGGTCAAAACCGTAAGCAACGCTTCACTCTCCTTTCATCGTCGCTATCTCGATATTTCGCCCGAACAGGCAGTTTTTGAAGTGGAGCTGATGGAGGAGGAGCAGATAATTTTCAATGAGCAGGCAACACTCTATCCCCTCACCGCCGACGGCTACCTTCGAGGCCATGAGGCTGCGGGCTTCTCTCTGGAAGGCACCTATAGCGGTTTCGATAAAAAAGCGTTCAGCCGGGAGCAGAACTCCGGCCTTGTGATGGTGTTCAAAAAAACGTTGAGGTGATATGCACCCCATTTGCTCTGATAGTTCAGAAAATCTCATGACCACAGAGATGGGAGTACCCTGCCGTCTCACCCGAGCTTCCGATATTTCAAAATCATGTAGGTCGGATAGGTCAAGCCCGAAATAACCTGATCGCTTGCCGGAAAATCCGTGTGTTCTTCAAACAGCTCAAGTGACGCTGATTGCAGCACCGATGGCGCCAGATAATCCATCATGGTGTGGCCGTTTTCAATCAGTTTTATCGACTTGTTAAAAATGTAGGAGGTCACTTTTCGCCTGGCATAGTAGTCGGACGCACCATCGTTGACATAACTTTCAAGCAGATTACGAAACGGATGCTTGGCCAGAATGGCAATGAGACCACCCGGTTTGGCAACACGAATCATCTCCAGAATCGATTGAGCCACCTCTTCAGTATGCTGGATTGCATAGAGACTGGTCACAAGATCAAACATGTCCGCTCCATAGGGAATACTCTCCATAGAAGCATGAACGAAAACTCCGCACGCTCTCTGCTGAGCCATCGCAATCTCCTTCTCCGAGACATCCAGACCATAGACAACCGCTCCCTGTGAGGCATAATAGGCTCCATCATGACCCGACCCGCATCCAACATCAAGGAGAAGCCTCCCTTTCAACTGAGGCAATTCGGAATAGAAATGGTTCCTGGTCTTCTGCTCCAGATCCTCTGTGCCCGCAGCGTATTGTTTGGCAAATTGATCATACTCTTCCATGTGCGTAGGTGTAATCTCTCCCTGTTTCTGGAAAGTGATTAAAAGAGGATTTCTACGGCTCTGTTTGCCGCAGCCTCCGCAATTTTATACAAAAACAGGGATTTTTCAAAAAAACCAAACTCAGACCTTGTGCACTCGCCCCTCGCACTGGCATAAAGCGCTACGGCTATTTGCGCTTATGCTCACTTATAACCTGTTTCAAATAATTGACATACTTGAGAGCGCCACCATCCTGATATCCTGTTGTCGCAACAAGTTGGCCACTCGGCGACAAAATGAGAACCGTTGGATAGCCCTCTATGGCATATTGCGTCGACAACTGCTGGTTCTTTGCTTTCTGATCATTGCTCTGATACTTGGACTGCGGAAAATCCACCAAGACACAGATTAAATTCTTTTTGGCGTATTGCTTGAACTCCGGCTTGCTAAACACTTCAGCCTCAAGTTTTTGGCACCAGCCGCACCAGTCAGAGCCACTGAAATCGACCAGCATGTACTTGCCTGACTTTTTGGCTGTTTTTGACGCCTGTGCAAAATCAGTTACCCATCCTGCGGCCTCAGCTCTCACGCCAAAGGCCAACAACATCATCATCATGGCAAGCAGTCCTGCAATACAACTTTTTTTCATGGCATTTCTCCTGTTTTGGGGTTAAAAATACAATAGATTACATGTGCAAACGCAGGCTCTTTGAAGTCAGAAGTGCCACAAGGTGCGGGGGAATGCAAAAGCCAGTGCGTACGTCAGAAATGAACAAGAGTCGAACACCATAAAGTTCAACTTCTTGCAATCATACTCTTCCATGTGTGTTTGTACTCTCCTCCTTTTTGCAATCGTACGTACGGCACAACAACAATAATCAATAAAAGCATATCTTAAATTCTTCCGGATTTTGAGCGAGCTGTATAAGACGAGCATTCGAATCGCTGGGAACCTCACTCTGCTCATCGTTTCGGTAGGTATTTGCGCCCAACCCAAGAACGTCTGCCATTCTCGCAGACTAAAGGCCATAGGTTTGCCGTATCGCTCGTATCTCTTCCGGAAACGGCAGGTTATGCTCATCACGATACTGATTGTAGACCTGAACCAGATTCATCTCGTCAAGCTCAGATGAGGTAAATTGCTCGCCACTCTCATTGCAAAGATAAAAGTGGTAGTGCACGGTATACTCTTTTTTAAATGGATAACGCATTGCATGCTCCGCGATATGAAACGAAATGCAGATCACGCTGATGTTCTTCATTGCGGATATAACGATCCCAATATTCAGGCATCCACAGGCTTTTCCCCGAGAACGCCGAGCTCCAGTTCGGCATTATGCTTCATTACTCACCGCCCCGTAAATGATTTCCATGACTGAACAATCACCCAACAGCACAAGTCGACAACAGCCACTCAGCTCATCACTCCAATATCCTGTTTTTTTCAGCATATTTGATTTTCAAGATGATGTACTGAGCTGAAACAGCTATCAGCGACAGCATATAAACGAGCAGAAAGCTTATAACACCGTAAACAACAGCTTTGGCATTTGGCTCTTGTGCCTCCGGCTCTTGTTTCGGCGCAATTCCGGTCACTGTTCCTGACGCCATCAGCGGCTCTACAGGCGACTTTACCGAAAGAACACCATGCATCACGCTTCCTGAAGAAGAGGTGACAGAGTTGATCGCTCCTTTGACACCACTTACCCCATCATCCCTGAAATGGATGGCCGATACAAGCAGAAAAGCGGTTATGATCATCCTCAGGGAGCAACGCCATGCAAACGGCCACAACGTACCCAACGCCCACGCCTCACCCCTCTTCTGGAATGAGCGACGAGTGCGTTCATCAGTATCACCAGGCTCTCCCTCGCTCTGATTGGCCAGTATTCTTCTCCATTCAACCGCCGCAACAATAAGTCTTGAAAAGATTCCGGGAGCAGCAATCATCTTGAAGAACAACTTGAATGGCGACTGACGCACCCCCTCAAAACTTGTTTTTTCCTTGTAATAGGTTAAAAACGGAGGCATGGTCCACAATAAAACAGCGCTCAGAAATAACATGATCATGGTTATGGTCTCAGTCGAAATCCAGGCACGAATGCCGAGCGCAATGATCACACCTGTAATGAGGGAGGCGATGAACGGTATCCGGAAATAAGCCCATACCATACCCTGACTCCGAGCGTTTTTCCTGTTCTGGAACTCACTGCGTATGAAAAATGAGGAGGTGCCAACTTCACCATCCCCAATCGGTTTTCTGTCAAGAATTTCACGGAGTATTCCCCTGAAGAGCTCACCATCCTGCCAATACATGATATGCGCAAGTCCAGGTACCGCGTAGCGTCGATACACAACATCACGCCTTGCCGTATCGGCTGTACTGAATATCTTTCGATACATGCTCGTCCGCCGGGTCATGTCGAGGTGGTGACCGACAGGATCCTGCTCATCACAGAAATTGTAATGACTTATTGTTCTGCAATTGAGTGATTCAGGAAAATCAAATTGGCATTCGCCTGGCAGAAGCCACCTGGCCGGTGTTGTGTACCCTTTGATGTTCAGACCAAGATGCAGGTAGTTTTGATGCCACATCGCCACATACTTGTCGATGGGAGCGCCAAACGTGATATAATTTTTTATCTGCTTACGCCAAAGAAGAAGCGGTATTCCGTTCGGGGTGAATCCGTGAAATTGAGGCGGTTCATCCAAAATATCTTGACTCATCAATGCAGAAGCGGCATCTCCAGGTTCAGAGAATCCATCCAGAAAATTTGTCCAATAGTGCCGGCATCGGCTCCCTATCTCTGCAACAACCTCTTCAAATTGGCCAATGATGATCTTGTCAACTTGTACAAGGGCGGATATTTCACCAAGAAGCACCTCCGTCCCCTTCTTTTTGTCTATAATCTTCTCGATGATGAAATCCTCAATCTTTCGGAGATCATTGCCAACTATTTTTTCTACTGCACTTCTGATTCGTTCATTCTTGAGGATATCGTCTTCATTCGGTTCTTGCTGTTTGAACGAAATGACGGCCTCCTTTACCCTGCCGAAAAAACTTTTTACCGCGGAGGGTTCTGTTGCAGGTTCTTTATCATCAAACCGGGCAAGCCATAAAGAGATCGGTAAAAAACCACCCAGTTCATGATTCAGCGCTTTAAGGAGTTCTGCTCTCTCTTCATCAAGGGTATGGCTCTCAGTCAGTGCATGGTAAAGCTTTTTGAAGACCTTTCTGTATTCAGAAATTCTTACCTCATTAATCACCTTCAGGGTAAAGAAATCTTCTACATCCTGAACAAAGGCATTAATCCTTTGTCGCTTTATTTCATCAATACGCTCTTCGTCGTTAAGTGGTGCGCTATAACCTAAAAAAGGCAGACTTGAAGAAAACCTGATGCTTTCGGCCGATGCCGCCCGTATCTCCTCTTTGACAAAAGCATAGACAAGGGCATCAAAACTCATGATACCGCCAAGACTGTGAGCAATAACGGTTAAATCGGGTTTCTGGTAATACCCGGGAGAGAACTCTCCACCGTTAAGCCTGCTTGCGGCAAGCTCACGTATCCGCCAATCAAGAAAGTCATTGAAGATGATTTTGTCGAGCTCAAGATGAAAATGCCGAACAGCCTCACCACGGGTGCGGGCATAATCTCCATAGAGATGCACATCACCGAGAAAACCGTCAAAAATCATCTTTACCTGCGGCGCATACTTCAGCACCAGCATTTTTTTGAGAGGAACTGCGGTATTGACAATGGATTGCAACATCGGGACGGCCCAGGAGGGAAGCCATTCGGCCGGCGTTATGGATTTGTCACCAAGACGGTTGAGCAGTGCCTTTGCCCAAACTTCGGTCTCAGATGCAAAGAGTTCCTGATGACGTTGCAGAATATCCTGCCAGTAAAGCTCAACAAAGCGGAAGTTCTCTCCCGATGTCTCGGTCGCTGGCGAACCGTCAAAATCCTCGACACTCTCCTTCTCCTCCACTGAAATCCCCCGATATTCCGCCCATCCATGCTGCTCGGTGTCTGAACGGACAGAATGAGAAGATTGCGTGGCAGGAAGAATAACCTCGTAAAAATTGTCACTTTTTTTTTGGCGCACCTCGGCAAATCGATGCACCAATGGAGGAATCGTGGTGTTCAGCTTTTGTTCACCAATACCATGAACAACAATGATGTAATGGCGGGGAGATGATGGTGGTGAAATGTTTAAAGAATCAGCCATATCAGTGATTTTCGGGAGGTAGAAAATTCCGGACTTACCTTGTGCAATATGATACTTCTTGCAATCGGGGTATGCTACTCCATACAGGAGCCCAAGCGCGCACTTGTCATCATTACCATCCAACCAAAGGCCTTTTAAGAATAATCAATTTTACGCTAATAACAAATGTGTTACACGGAAGTTAGCAAGGATTGTCAGGGCTTGCCACCGTACTGTAAGCTCCCAATTCTGAGAGCCTCCCTTTAATGCCTTTTTGTCGAAGCGAGGAGAATGCCGATCTTTCTCCACTGTCGCCGAACGTACCCGAACCGCAGTTTCTCAAGCCGACCACTTCGCTCAAGGGAGTCTCGCATCTTGATGATACGGTACAGCACCCCCTCACAGGATGTATAGCCGTTCAGATCCCAGTCCCAGTAGATTGGATAACGAAGCAAAGCCCCTGCCACCAGTTCATCAATGCCCAGGCACCTCTGACGCCTGGCAAAAGCCTCCCCCGTTTTCATCCGGTCATCAGTCAGTCCCCAACCGGCATAAAATGGCTGCCCGTAAGTCACCACATGCCGGCCTCTGAGCAGTGCGTCAAAGCCAGTCAGTGAAGTCATGGTATGCACCTCGTCACAACTTTCAATACAGCTCACAACCGAAACGCTTGTTTCAACATAATCAGCCCACCGCAAGGCATCGGCCATAGCCAGCTTTCCGGCACGATTACCACTCGTCACATCAGGATGAGGCTTATACACAATAAAGCCGTCAGGCCGGGCTTCCCGTACAGCTTGCAGCAGTCCGAGATTAGTACGGATAGTTTTGCATCCAAGACGAATCGAAGCATCATCCTCCACCTGCCCCGGTACCAATACCACCGCTCTTCGGTTTGCATGCCAGAGCGCTTTTTGATGAGCTTCGATATTGTATTTTGTAATTGCGTGTTCAACAATGTACTCGCGAACCCGACTTGCTCTCGACAGCTCTTCGGCAGAAAACATTTCAGTGTTCAGCAGATGCTCGAGATCAGACGGCTGTGACGGGTCGAAATAGATACCCCGCGCGTCAATCACAACAGAGAGCGGACGAATAAGATCGGAACCCAAACCCACGGAACGCACAAAGCCATCCTCCATGCGCAGCAGTCGCAAAGCATCTTTTTTGACCAGCGGCTGCAGCTCACGTGAAACATGCTGCCCCCATACAACAAGTGCATCATCAACACCCGGATCAAGCTGCTCAATAGCATTGCGATCACGAACAAATCTCACCTTGTCCGGATTCAGGGAGAGCATCGGTTTGAGATTGGCAGCTTTCCAGCGCCGAAATCCAAAACAAATCATCCGTCCCGGATATGTATCGCCCATCACCTGCTGCCGCACAAGCCACTCGATCACATCAAAAATGGTTCCGCGCTTCAGTGTAACCGGATCAAGATATCGTGTATAATGAAAATATGCCGCAGCGAACAACTCATCGACCCTGCGCCTGCGGGTTCTGCGTAAAGAGGTCTGGCGATCGTCAGTCACACCCCACCCTGCATACCATGGCATTCCAAGGCAGGTAACCGGTTTTCCGACAAGCAAAGCTTCGAAGCCCATCGTCGAACTGACACAATAGACCCGGTCCATTTCACCTATAAGAGTGATCGGGTTGATTGCGTCGCGCAGCACAACCGTCCGCTCATCGTTACCGAGGTGATCGAAATGCCCCTGCTTTCTGCCTGAAGAGACTTCCGGATGGGTTTTCACATAGATCGTCGCGTCAGGGTTTTCATCTCTTGCGAGAGACAACATCTCTGCAAACGTCTGTGCTCCGGCAAGTCCCAGCGAAATACTCATATCACCAGCGGTCTGATCTATTACCAGTACCCGTTTCCTGTCATTATCCCGAAGCGCTCCAGCTTTAAGTCCAGGAGCATGGTTGTATTTGCTCAGACGATGGCCGAGCAGTAATGCTCTTGCCCGCCGCACATCCTCTTCAATGCCGGACAGGAGATCAGCTTCACTGTTCAGGAGCATCTCAATTGCCGACGGTCTTGTGCCGTCATAATAGATGCCCACACCATCAATGACGATAGACAAGGGCGGGTAACGGTCTCCGGTTCCCCAGGAACGCAGAAATCCGTCCTCAAGAGAGAGATAAGGAAGGTGATGCTTTTCAGCAAAAAGCCTTGCGCGTCGAGTGGTTTGCCTCAGGCCCCAGCCTGCAATGGCCGATAGGGTGCTGACCGGTGTTTCCCATGCACGGCAAGGCTTGTGTCCAAGCAGAACATCAAGAAATGGAATACGAAGGATCCCCCGGGAAAACACCCCAATGCGGCTTTCTGGTGGCAGTTTTATCAGCATCGTTGCTTTGTCAGAACTTTTCTGAGGCCTGCAACGAAGTGTGGGGAAGCTGGATGTACTCAAAAAACATACGTCCTGCATTTTTCAATTCCGGTTCACGCCGTTCACGGTGACCCAAAAGCAACTCTCCAAGATTGATCCCGATACCAACAAAACCGTGCCGGGAAGCTTCAAGACCCTCCGCCTCCTCCCTTTTGGAATATCCGCGAGTGTAGTACCCACCTTGCAGCTCCACAAAACGCAACGGGGTTGATGACAGGGCATCAATACCACTCAGCTTCAATACCAGCAGATATTTCTGCCCGGAGTAATCAGAAAACGGTCGGAAGCCATTGTAACCTGAAGGGTCGTACTCCATACGATAATCCACAAGATCATGCAATCCGGGAATGATTGTTCTGGCCACGGCAAAACCTGTCCCTGAAAGGTTCATCACGCAATCCTCCCAGGAAAATCCATGATCGTTGGAATACGCATCAAAAAACTCAACATAGAACATAATTGCCTGAGTGGTGAGCGCTGCACTCAGGCCAGCGCGTTCCGGAGAGCGGCCTTTCCGAATCAGGCGATCAGCAAAAACACCGGTAAGGGAGTAGCTTGTAAACGCATGACCAAGCTTGTCTGCGCCGCCTGATCCGGTATCATCTCCAAACCACCCTTCCGGATTCCACCGGAATGATTTACTGCTGCCCCAGTCCCAACTGCTCAAACCGAGGGCCGTCATTGACGCAAACGCCGTCCCTGTTTCCCAACCGGTTTCCTGAACATCATCTTTCCAGTTGGAAAAAACGTTTTCTGCTCTCAAAGAAATAGCACTGTTCATCATAAGCAGCGCCATGAGGATCAGAATGCGTGGAAGCATAATAGTAAGATTGTAATTTGATGACTAAAAGAATTCCCTTTCAACTTCTTCCAGATTTTGTGAGATGTACAGATGAGGTACCGTTATGCCGGAAGGGGCAGAAAATGCTCTTTCTTCCATCAGACCGGGCATTCGCGGTTTTCTTTTTGCCCTGAGTTCGGCTATATGCCAGTAGGTCCATGACTCCCAGTAAGCAAGACGCGACGGTGATATTCCCGATGAGCTGTAACCGGTTTCCGGAGAGGTCATCAGAGAACCCGACCGATGCGAACCGAAAGCGAGCGGCTGCCGGATTTTCAGCACGGCATTCCTCCCGAAAACCAGTTTAAGGCGGGCGATAAACTCGCTGTCCGCACCCGTTCGAACACAATCCCATGCACCGGTGGTTTCAAGCACCTCCTTACGCCGGAAAAGCGGCGAAGAAGGATTGAACCGCTGCAAGGGGTGTACTGGACGGGCATAATAAGTGCCATCATCCTGCATACGAACCCAATCGGATGTGGTGCAAATCAGCTTCCTGTTTTTCAGTAATGGCTTGACCTGTCGCTCGATTTTCAAGGGATGCGACCAGTCGTCGGAGTCGTGACAGGTTATGAATTCCCCATGAGCATAGAACAACCCAATCCCTTTAGCAACATAAGTACCCACATTACACGGCAAACACACATATTTGACCCGCTTGTCATCTTCCATAATCGTCTTGACTATATTGCCCGTCATATCACTACTGGCATCGTCGATGACGATCAGTTCGATATTGCGATAGCTCTGGGTCAACACAGATCGGATCGCTGATGAAATTCTCTCTGCAGAATTGTAAGCAGTCATCAGCACGGTAACGAGTGGTCCGCATACAACCGGATAATCTTCAGTTGATTGCACATTCATTGGACCAGGAGGAGATAATTCGTCGATCATTCGCAATCTCGGGAGCTGATATGCATCCAGAAATTTGTTCAAATTCTCGAGTTTTTCAATCGAAGAGAGCGCTTGAGATGCATTGCTATAGTACAGCCAAGCTTCCGGGTTCACCGTATCGGAATGAGATGTTAGATGATCAGCCAAGATTTTCCGAGCTCGCTCGTTCTGGCCGACTCTTAAACAGATCGCTGAACGTAACGCCACAGGCGCTGCAATCCCTTGCAGTATTTCATGAGCCAGTTCAGGTTGAAAAGGCGCCAGACAATCAGCAAGATTTGCTTTCTGTTCGTCGCATACGCCTGTATTGAGCCATGAATGGACTTGCGCCTTTAATTCTTCATGGCATCCGCATGCCGACAAAGAAACCGCTCGTGCGAATCCCCCTCTCCAGTTTTTACTTGTAAAGAGTGGAGTACTGGCAACCGTATGATACAATCCAAGACGATAGGAGGCATACTGAACGTAGGGATTACGAATCCGGGGGAAATCGCCAAAAGCTGCCAGGGCATGGGCAAAGCGATTTTTGGTGATCTGGTAATAAAAGAATAGAGAGCGCATTCCGATTCGTTGCACTTCATTAATTTAATAGCCGTATGAGACTGTAAGACTTATAGGCGACCATTGATGATGGTTCTAACAAAACTGTTTGATATCACAGCCGACGACGGAAGAGTAGTATGCGAATTCAATGCCTATCCAGCAAACTCTCATCACACATTACGTCAAGACCTGATACTTCAGGCAAACCGTTCTTCGGAAACAGCTTCGCCAAATCACCAGAAAAGAAGTGATTCATCACAAAATCAACTCCAAAATCGTTGACCGTTCTTAAATTCGGGTCGAAAAACATGCCTCGCGATGGATGCGAACTAATGATTTCATAAGAAGGGAAATAATAAATATCATCAAATTCATTTGCGAGTTCACCGGCAACTCCCCGTAACACTGATTTTGAATATGTTGTAGCAACAAGAACATGGTTTTCGGTTGCTGTTGCCGTCAAAGGAACCGGTGATACAGTCAACAGCATCCGTGCTTTCGGATTGACCAGTTTTAATTGGCCCCAGAATGCCTTCAAATCATCAAGCACATCGCTATACTTCAAATTCCTGAACGCATACTGCTTGGCATCGAAAGCCCCACACAACGTTCCGGGAGCCATAGGGTACATTGTACTGTCTTCAATGTACTCCCACCCTTCAGTCAGGCCCATGGTAAACACAAAAACATCCAGGTCAGCAAACATCTGCCGTACCATTGTCAAATGCAGGTCACGAAGAGCCAAAACGGTTTCAGCGTTATCCTGGCCGACAGGATCGATACTTGGCCGTAAGGCATCATAATACCTCCCATCCTTTGCCCATACCCGCTCCAAAGGTACCCTCTGCCCATGAGCCTCATCAAATAACTGCAGCAATTGACGTGTAGTATAAATATTGCCATACCGGCAAGAATAAATGCTATAGCCGAACCTGCGAGCAACCGATACATCGAGTAAGAAGGCTGGAGCAGGCTCCCTATCCATGTAATTGGCTCCCCGGTTGAGCAGGTTTTTTCCGATATGCTGAGCAAAACAACTGCCGGCCGTCGCTATTTTGTCAGTGCGACTCAATGGAAACGGTGTCCAGATATCGGCAATATCGGCATAGTGTACCTCTGCGATGGCGGAACGCCAGAATGATTTTTCCGGCATGTTCGAATAGGGATTCATAAGGAACGTTGTCAGTCAGTTGCTTTGTTTGAGCTGCCAGTCACGCAATAAGGCGGTTAATTTCAGATCAGCTTCCGTTGGTCGTTTTTTTTCATTTCTGACTTCTTTAACGATCGAATTCTGCATGGAAAGCAATTCATGGCGGGTTCGTAAAATGTCATCGACCTGATCGGATGGAGAGGTCAGTGCAGCGATCATCCATGGCAGATATGCAGTTTGCGGAACTGAACTGCTATGTCCAAATGTTCCCCAAAAATCGCAATTCAGAATAAATCGGTTGTTTTTTTCTAAAATATTTGATTGCATTCCCTGTAAAAAAGGAATCAGGTGATTTGACATATGAAATGAGTCCCCGGAACTTTGCAGGTAAATTACCGTGTTGTTCATTGCTTTCTTATATAACGGTGAAACGTCGGTTACAATCATTTCTGGAAGTCTTACATTATCATCAAGTTCTGGCCAGCACGCTTTCCGGTATTTTTCAATATGTCCTGAGTAATACTGCATTATATTGGTTTGCGGTGAACGTACCAACGCAATACTGCCTTGATCAACCCAGGAATAAAAGAGAGCCGCAAATCCACCGCCAGAGGAACCAAAATAAACCCTGCGCTCGATATCGAACAATTGTTTTATCGTAGTGATAAGCGTCGGCATAATCGATTGACAGGGAAATCCCTCATGGCCTGTATACCACGACAAAGTGAAATTACTCCTGCTGTACATGGTTGGATCGGAAATTGCAATTTGATGAGCAATACCTGAAAGACCCGGCAGGAATGGCATGAAAGCCGGAATCTCCCTTTTTTCACGATTTATTGCGCCATGAAAGCTGATCACAAGATTTCTGACATCCCCTCCTGATCGAAAACGAAGAGGGAATTGCACACCATCTATTTCAGCAAAGAATGTGCTTTCCTGAAAATCGCTTTTTTTAAGTTCCTGTAATTGCTTGCATTCCGTCATATTACGACATGCTTTATAAATAGTTTTCGAAGTATCTGACAAGCAATGTGAAAACGACTGATAGGGAACCGATTCCGTCAAGGTTTGCCGCGTCAGTGTACTTGACGTCTTTGGCAATTGCCCAAACTCAACCATTTGACGACTGTATGCCAAATCGAGCCGTAGCCCGGAGGCAATAATAGTCGCGTTCTTCAGAAACTCTTCGTCCTCAATCTGCCAAGTATGTGCCAATATGTCGGAGTAGCGTATGTGGACAAAATCATAGGGATCAGATGAATAGATCTTTAGTCCCTGGTCGAGCACGCCGCGCGTAAAATGAGAATCGGTCCCCTGCCTCACCCTCACAAACTTCTGGTTACCGGTCTTCGCACGACTCCAAAACAACGTCCCGCCATGCACCCATTTGAACAATATATTGGATGTGGTGGCTTTAAAGCGCAAACCAAAGATATTCTGTTTTTCGACGTACACGAACGTCCTTGTTTTACCCGTTAGTGCAACATCCTTAAAACCTGAATACTTCATTGCAAGCACCGAATTGGCAATGTAGTCGGGACCGTAGAAATCGTCATCGTCAATCTTTGCAACAAGATCAGTATCGCAATGATCAAGGGCTAAGTTCAGGCCGTCGGCGAGGAAGGTATTTTCTTCATTCAGTTGCAACACTTGTAATGATGTTACACCGGTAAAAGCACGCTTGATTTGGGCAATGTCGTGGTCAGGACCGTGTGCAACGTAGATTATTTTCAGCCTGTCATAGGTCTGAGCCCTGAGAATGCTTGCGATATGCTCGATTAAATGTGGCCGTTTTGATACGCAAATCGCCGTCACCGGTTCGGGCTTTTCTCCACCCGGATTTACCGCGTAGTGATTACGGCAGATTTGCGGCGTCATAACATGTACAACCTCTGGCGCATCAAAAACACGTTGCGCGAATGAAGGGAAGGGAATCTTGAGAGCTTCCGGCTTGGCTTCAGAATGCCAAGCCTTCCAGTTAGCAGCATATTCCAGACGTACTGCGGATGGACCAGTGAGCCGATCCACGCCAAACTCGGCGTGGTTGGTAAGACCATTTTCCATCTCAAGACAGATCATTCCCATTTGACGAAACTCGCGGTATCCGTCACCCAGCAGGGTCATTGCTCTATTAATTATTTCGCTGTCAGCGCCGAATCGAATGCAGTCCCAAGACCCCAGTTGTTCCTGAAGAAACGATCGCTCGAACAGGCAGGAAATGGAAGATTTCCGGCTCACGCCGTCAATGGAAAATCCTGCAATATTACCAATATGCAAAAACCGACCGTCGGGCTCCATCCTGACCATGTAGGTCAAACTTGCCTTGATGGCTCCGTTGGCAAGAAGCACCTCCTTGAGATGATTCTCCAGTCGCTGCGGATGCGCCCAATCGTCAGCATCATGTCCAGTTACATAGTCACCTTTTGCCCACGTCATCGCAATATTCTTTGAAACATAGGGCCCGACGTTAACCTTGTTACGCATGATGCGTACACGATCTTCCGTTGCCGCAAGTTCCTGCAGCACGCCCCATGTGCCGTCTTCGCTTGCGTCATCGACAATAATCAATTCGAGATTGCGCCATGTCTGGTTCAGAACCGACCGTGCCGCCGCACGTACAGTGTCTTGAGCATTCCAGGCGGGCATGATGACCGTCACCACTGGCCCGCCAGTTACCGAAGGGAGGGGGGCGGTTGTGAACCTGTCAAGTAAACTACCTTCTTTTGCACTCAAACAAAGAGGGGCAATGCCAAACTCTGCCAGGTAACTGTTCAAGTGTTCCAGCCATTCATTCTCAGAACCACGGCTGATAGCAAAATTGGCGCGAAGGATTTCTGCCGTGTAGGAGAGATCCACTGGAAGGTGACTCTTTGCGTAAGCTATTCCTGCTTCATGTGTGTCGGTTTGGGTGAGCATAAACGCATTGGAAAGAACCTTGCGAAAATCTACTTGATTAACATGAGGATCGCTGCTTGGCACTTTTCCGTTTGTAACTTGTGGCATAGAGCATTCAGTCGCTTTAAGCCCAGCTTGATCTGCTGCCTTACAGTCCAAAAAGGAGGCAAACAATGGGTTACTCGCATTCTGTGGGGCACATTGTTTTGAAGACTTCCGGCTCTGTTCAAGAGCAATAAGAAAATCCAGTGCACCTAATGAACCAACCCGTTCTCGTCTTTTCTCCAAAGACTCCAATGTTCTGTTTTTATTCAACATGTCGTTCTGTTTCAGAAGATCATTTATGTATCACCCAGTTCTTCTTGACTCACTCGGCAGGCATTGAGCTTCGGCTTTAGCCTTGCCGCTTCTTTTTGGAGTTTGACGAGTTCCTCTGTTTTCTTAGGCGGATTTGCCTCGGAAAATCGTACACTCATGCAGGCACCATTGCAACGCCTCAACAGTGGAGACTACCGGATCTATTCATGTTGTTGTTCATAAATCTTGACGACTGCAACGCTGAAAACGCTTTTTCCTGCATTTGATCATCTTATTTTTCCAACGATTGACGATACTGACGATAGGATTGATAAGCTTTTGCCAAGGCAAAGGGCATTTTTATCCAACCAATTGGATTAGCCCCATGCTGAACCATCACAGAGCCAAGCCGGTAAGAGAGCTGTTTTTTTACCTTTTCTGCCTCATGCGCATCGCGGTACTTATGAACAGGGGGCCTTTTCTTTTGTGGGGCCTCAGCTTTAGCAAGATGGAACGCCCTTCGTTCCTTCAGTAAAGCCCCTGGCATGGCAACCCAGCCGGAAACGTTTTTCGAGTGCTTGATCATGACTGCTCCCAGACGGTAGGAAAGCTGCTGCTTGATGCGGTCTGCGGCACCATAATCGTCCGGTTCGTCTCTTTTTTTACGTAATTTCTGGTTTTCCAGATAGTATCGCTCAAGCTCTTCCTGAACCTGATGCAACTGGGTAAGAAACAGTTCATTCTCCTGAGAAAGGGCTTCCAGCTCCCTGCTTCGATCAGATTGTTTCTTGACGAGGGAAAATTGAATCCGAAGAGCATGCAACTTTTTATTCTGCTGTTGCAGTTTATGCTCAAGCTGAGAACGAGACTCTATGTGCTGATGCAATTGCTGCCGAAATTGTCTTCGCTGGCGTATAAGCGTCAGCCAGGCATCTGACGGATGCGCACGTTGGTTTGCCGTCTCCTCTATCGGCTCATTTGCCAAATACTGCAGATCCTCAAAGCACTGCTGTGATTGCGGGTGCTCTGCGATGACACGGTCGATGAGGTAGGTGTCGATATCATCGTTTGCTGAAACCGGGACTCCGATCTGGGACAGGTCAAGTTCGAGCTGTATGTCATCAAGGAGAGAGTTCAGTTTTTTCAGAAAACCATCGGCATCGCCAAGCACCTGTTTGCTATTGACAAGCAGACAACGCTCCATATTGCGCATGTAAAAACGAACAAGCGCCCGGTTATAGGCTGTCCAACTGTCCAGACAATGCTGTAAAGAGTCAGGCGTGAGCGGGTCAAAATCTTCAAGAGCGCTCTCGAACAGAGCTCGATGAGGCTCATCGTACACCAGAATAACGGTGAATTTCGGGTCAAGTGTTATCCAATAGTCCAGCAGGTAAATCGACTGAGGGTCTGCCCACCCCCACAGCTCCTGTTCAATATTGCCCAGAAGAAGGTCAAGCGCCATAACATGCCAGACAGGAGCCACATCAATTTGCGGGATATCGCGTTCCGATGCGATCTCTGAAATTGAGGGTAAATTATAAGCTTTACACAACGCGACCCCAATATCAACAGGCAATAAACCTTCACGCCTCGATGGCATAGCCGCTTTCATTCCGCTGGAGTTCAGCAGATGTTCGACTTTCTGGTAACCGGACTGCGGATGCCCTGTAATAAGGATTTTGTTCATTTGATCAACTTCGTCAGACCGCCTATAGGTAACTCAATTCTTTATTGCTGATCAATTTTGTAATGATGCCTGATAGAAAACGTATGCGGCTTCAGCGTCGTCGAAGCGGGTTAAATGTCCCTGCAACAAAACATAGAATGTATCACAAAAAGATCGCATCTGTTTCGGGTCATGGGATACCAGAATGATTGAGCGGTCATTTCGTTTGACCAGCAGTTCATAGCGGCATTTGTCCCGGAACCGGGCGTCACCGGCAGACATGGCTTCATCTATGAGATAGCAGTCGAACTCAATGGCCATGGAAAGCGCAAATGCCAGCCTCCCCTTCATACCTGATGAATACGTTTTAACCGGTTCGTTCAGGTATCGACCGAGTTCAGAGAACTCCTCCACAAAGGGCACTTTATCTTTGATGCTGACACCGTAGACCCGGCAGATAAAGCGCAAGTTGTCCATGCCGGTAAGCGAGCCCTGAAACCCGCCGGTTGAGGCCAAAGGCCATGATACCGACATCGTTTGTTCTATGCGGCCTGAATCGGGCCGCTCAATACCACCCAGAAGGCGGATCAGTGTCGATTTACCTGCCCCGTTTCGTCCGAGAATGCCTATCTTCTCACCTTTGGTTATTCGGAAAGAGATCCGGTCCAGCACGATATTCTTCCCGCTCCCTGTCCTGTAACTTTTGACAATATTATCGACGACGATCATTCGGCTTCGATCCTCCTTCCGGCCACTTTCACCAGAAGCAATCCGAGCAGCGTAAGGCAGAGATTGCACATACTTATATAGAAAAGGTCATAGTGAGCTGTAAAACAACTTCCGAAATAACCGTCGCGCAGCAGTTCAAGGCCGTGTATCATCGGAAGCAGCAGAATAATCTTCTGACTGTCAAGCGGAAGCCATTCAACGATATATGCGACCCCTGAGAACAAAAACAGGATGTACGATATCGGTCTCCAGAGGCGATCAACAAACTCGAAACGCTCACTTAATGAACCGATAATCAGCGAAAGTGATGCCCCGAACCATGCAAGGAGAAACAGTCCGGATATAACTTTCAGCATATTCTCCGGCGGATTCATCCAGCCGATATAAATAAACAGGATGGAGAGTACAAAAAAAGAGGTAACGGCACCGGCAATCTCAAGAAGAATTCGAGAAAGAAAAACATCAAGGATCTTGATATTTCTATGATAGAGAACAGCATTGTTGGAAGATACAGCGTGTTTTCCCCTGTTGACGATGTTGCGCCAAAGCAGTAGAGACGAATACCCGGTGATAGCTAACGCCGTAATGGGAATGCCCGATATACGACCAGCCCGGGTATAATGCCATATAAGCGTGATAATGAGGGTAAACATTGCCGGTTCCGCGAAGAGCCACAGGAACCCGATGTTATACCGGCCATACCGGGTCAGGATTTCGCGCATGAGAAGCGACCCGACAACCCGACGCTGGACTGCAAAAGAGTGCCGCAGTGGCTCAATGTTTTTCATGAGCAACGTATATTTAGTCGTGATGTTCACGTACTCCGGCAATAAGAAGACTCAGGATTCCATAGACAAGCAAACCGACAACGAAAGTGGTCAGAATCGCTTTCAGCCTCTGCGGTTCGATAGCGATGTCCGGTGTATTCGGCTGTACGATGCGTTCCAGATAGAGTTGCTGACGCTGTGCCTCGTTTCGGGCCTGTTCAAGTGATGCCATCGCTGCGCCAAGCTGTTTTTCGGCAAACAGCCGTTCAAGAGAGAGACGCTCGTACTCCACAGCTTTGCTGGTCAGAGAAGGATCGCTGCCCGTAGCCCTTCCGGTCACTTTGGCGGTTTCAGTATCGATTTCAGACTGAATTGCCGATAGCCGGTGCTGCAGTACCGGGAGTTGAGGGCTCTCCGGAGTAAAGGCTTTTACCTGCATAAGCTGTGTTTTCGTAGCAATCAATTCATCCTGCAGCTTTGCAACCTGCTGCAACTGCAGAGCCGACTGCCCAACCGGGTCGAAGACACCGTTCCTGTTCCGATAGGTAGAAAGGGCAAGCGCGGACTCCCTCAATTTTTTTTCAGCAGCAGTGACTTCCACCAGTGCATATCGGATCAGGTCGTTCCGGCCCCGTTCGTTCAATCTGTTTACCAGTTCTTCGGCTTTTTGCAGAAGCAGTTCATTGATGCCTGTTGCGTCGGATGGGGAAAAGGCTCTTGTCTTGAGAATCGAAATCGATGATACGGAATTCAGATTTATTTCAAGCTTGCTCTGGTAATACTCGTAAAGCGATTCGAAACTGTTGTCAAAGCCGAGAGGGTTGAAACGGCTGAAAAGATCAACTCCATCCCGGCGGAAAGCTTTTCGCAGGTCAAGACGCTTGTCAACAGCATGCAGGGCATCTCGCGAATAAATATACTCATGCACGCTGTAGGTATCATCAAGCGACCGGGAAAAACCGGCACCTTGAATGATCGCCCCCAGTCCGGTCTGGACAGGGCGTTCAGGACTTCGAACGACAAAGCGAGACTCAGAGACATACACATCGCTCTTGATCAGACCGAAATAGACAATGGAAAGGAGCGTTGGAGCCAGAACCGTCACAAGAAAAAGCGGGTTTGTTTTTCCGAAATGGGACAATATGAAGCTGGCAAGAACGTCAAACTGATTTTGCAATTTTTTTACTGTTGGCAAGTATTCCATTTTACGAAAATAAGTGAGCGTTTTCCGAATGCGAATTGATTTCCGTGTTTATCTCGTGTTTCCAAACAAGCCCTGCACCATCCTCATTTTTTTTTAAACGTCTGTAAAAGCTACCGTTAAGTTGGCTTCGCGTTATCATGTACTTGTGAAAACTTTGAAGAAGAGGCCTGGCAGGTTTGGCCGTGGTGGCATTCAACCAGAACTGATCGAGTGTACCATGAAAAGTCATGCCTGCGATATCGTAGAATGCAGCACCCAAACATTTCACAGGCTTGCCATGCAGCAATGCAGAATACCCAACGGTGCTGTTGACCACCACAACCCCACAGGCGTTTCTGATCAATGAGGGAAGATGCTGATCATGGATATAGAGAAGACGATTTTCAAGGTGGTGTATTTTTACAAGATCCCTGATCAAGCGAGAATAGTCGTAATAACCCCGATCGAGCGGATGATGTTTGATGACCAGTAAAAAATCCTTCGGGGCATGCATCATGAACGAATCAACGACTCCCTTGATAAAATCGTGTACTGAATCAAATTCAGAGTGCACCAGAAGCTGCGAATCATTGTGAACCTGCAGTGGCGCCAAAAAGTATCTGCCTCCAAACCCTTTTGTGAGACGTCCATGAATTTCCCGTTCCTTAACGCGATAATAGAGCTTTCGCCATGCGCTGCGAATCCAGGGAAACAGTTCCATGAGTGTAAGGGGACGATGGTGCACATAATGAGGGAACAGAGGATTCAAGAATGCACTTGCCAGGTAGTACAAAACGGCCCATGCAGCCATGTACCAGTAACTCTTGCCGACTTTCTCTTGCGGAGGGGGAGAGCACAAAGCTCCATTGAGGTAAAAATCGGCCTTTCGAGGCAGGGAAGAGTTTGCGTTCACTCCGAATAGTTCGAATGTGACATAGTCCGGACGAACATAGCCTTCCTCGAAGACTCCTATCCTGAGGTTCCGCTTCATGGCAATTTTCCTGACCGCAAGGTGGACTGGCCGGCAATCTCCAAACAGAAGAACATCATCAATTCGATGTTCAATAACGAGGTTCTCAAAAAAGGCTGGCCACTCTTCAAGCGTTCCTCGATAAGAAATGGAGTGACGGGGATAAAACAACCAATCTCCTCCATTGAAATTTACCTTGAACACCAAAGCTCCAATACTTTCAAAATCACGACTCAATCGACAAAAAAATGGCCCAACGGGGCCCTGGAGCATGAGCACCCTGCGTCCCCTGAATGTCTCAATCCCATTGCATATCATGAGGTATCCATCGATTGAACCATGCTCAAAACAATCACTGTTCCGTCAAATAAGTCCGCCATCTTAGAGAGAGTCATCTCATGGCAAAGCATCAATGACGTGAACAACAGGATAAACAACCGAAACAAGTAGACTTAAGAAACGCTGAAGATCAGATGAAGAAGCATTCGACACATATAAAATATCCCTGTTCTGCATCGTGAAGTGCTGCGCAAGAAAAAAAGAGGCAGGGTCTTTCAGATTAACCCGATAAATAACAGGTATCAGCCCTCCAAATCCGGTAGCTATTGTGTCGTCATTTTTTCCGAATAACTTTGGTGATTCAAACCTGAAGATGAAAACACCCTGAGCATCTGCACGCGAATCCTGCAATCCCCCAATACGACCAAGCGCCTGCGCCAGAGAGATTCCCTGCGCCTCAAAGCTTATCTCCTCATTCTTGACAACCGCTCCAAGAGCCGTAAAACTGAGCGGCTGGAATAAAAGAGTAACAACATCATCAGGCCGCAGCGTGATATTCTGCCGTGGATCCCGGATGATCGTTTCGAGCGGAAGTGATTCTACCCGACTGCCTCGTGTCAACTGCAACGTCATTTTATTGACCGGCTGGCGCACGCCGCCAGCCGCAGCCAGAGCATCGAGCAGACGCTCCCGCCTCGCAGTCAAAGGCATCCGTAAGCTGGTAACTACTTCGCCGACCACCGTTACATTGGCCGTATTGTTGCGCACCATCCGTATAAGCACCTGCGGCTGATTAGCCTTGCCTCTGAGACTCTGTTTAATATTTGCCTCAACTTGCTGAGGGCTGCAACCAGCAACAGGGATCTGGCCTGCGAATGGAATATTGATGGTTCCGTCCAGACTGACCATCTGTTCCGGAAGCCTGGTCATCTGTGCCGCACCGGAACCTGAGGATTGACCATTAAGAACACCGCCAAAAAGTGCTGGCGGGACTTCCCATATTGACACCTCTATAACATCGCCAGCACCAATCTCTTGAGTGGAAATCACCCGTTCTGCAAATGTTTCGGAAAAAAAATTCTGCTTCTGAAAAAGAATCAATTTTTGAACCACACCATCAGTAAGCTCAATAATCTGAATATCTTTAATGCGATTAGAATCTGATGAATGATTTACCCCTGTCGCGCTTGGACCAGATGAGGGCAAAAACGAGCCACAACCAGCAAGTGTTATCAGAATTGTCGGGATAAAAACAAATACCTTGAACATGGATTGGACGTTGTTGATCCGCCCAAATGTTGGTATACACAAGTGCACAATACCTTCTCGATTGCAATAATTAACCACTATCGTTATAGGTTTTGGGCTATAGGAGATTATGCTTTTTGATAGATCATCAACAGCGCAGTCCGCTTATTCAAAATTAAAAACTCCGCCAACTTCGCTCACAGAAGTAGACCCCAACCGGCAGGCAAAAAGCGGTTGAGTGTAAGTTGATAACCTGACTTGTTCATTGGTACCGTCTTCCATGAAACAACCTCATCCGGATTATCAAAACTTTGTACAATCCAGCAGCGAAGTGTGAATATAAGACATTATTTGCGCAACAAAAGCTTTTTCGGAATGACAAAAATGACGAAAATGCTATTTCTTACTTTTGTAATCCCAAATACCGGTCATAAGAGGCCCGTGAAATCTTCAGCGTGGCGCAGATCTCGCCGATGCTGATGCTCATGTTTTTGCCTGGCCGGATGCCGTTGTGGTGAATCGATGCTCCCGTCATTGATTGAGCGGAAGCCCGCTCCCCTTTTCGGCAAGGTGCTTCGTTTTATATCTGTCAGACCGAGGTGATACCATGTCTGAGCATGGACGCCAAGGCTTGTTTGAATGCCTCGAAGAGTGTCGTGACCGACAATCTGTGCATAGGATAGCGTGATCAGTTGTTGCCAGCCGGTGAAATACTTTGTGTAGTGGTTGCTTTGGTGCTGCTTCTCGAGTTTTTTTTCAGAACTACGAAAGTTATGAATGTTGTTCCTGCAAGGATTACACTGCATACCGCCCCCTCACAGCTCGGCAAAAATCGCTCGACTGCGTGTTGCTTGTGGCTTGTTGCCTGCATCATACTTTACGCCTCAAGAGGTGGGGAATATGACCCATAGAGATTCAAGTCTCTATTCTTTAGTAAAAACTCCGCCGAGCACAGCACCCCGCTGCATCAAAAGCAACCTGCCCGGCTTCGCTTGCCGCCCGCTGCCGCCCCTCCACAGCGGAAACAAACTGGCGGTTAGCCTGACAACATTTCGCACCCACTCCTGTGAGGCCTCGCCGAAGAAAAAGATGCCGCCGCTCCATGAATGAAAAGGTTCGGAAAGGAAATCATCCAAAACTGGGGTTGAGCAGCATACCATAAAAAATCAACTGTCCAACCGCTGCAAAGCAAAGCCCTTGTTTATCTTGATACTCGTTTATCCCTGTCAGTGGTTGTATTGTTCATCAAAGAGTGCCGTACGTAATACAGCCCATAACACCATGAGTAGCTCCCTCACCAGCTACCACGCGCAATACTTTGCTTACGAGCTCACGCGCAGCCGTGCCGCTGATGATCAGAGTAAATTCACCGCATCACTGCAAGACGCCACGGTTGACCTGAATCCACACCAGTTCGCTCGCTCCAAAGAATCGTACCTCCGGCACATACAATGGTACCTTGTCATTATTGATGAAGCCCACCGCTTGAGAAACGTCTATCGCCCCGATAACAAAATCGGCAAATCCATCAAGCGCTCCCTTGCTCATACCCAGAAAGTCCTGCTCAACGCAACCCCGCTGCAGAACTCCCTGCTCGAACTCTATGGGCTGGTCAGCATTATTGACGACTACACCTTTGGTGACCTCAAAAGCTTCAAATCAAACTATGCGCGGATCGGTGACGGCGAACAATTTGCCGACCTCAAAGAACGGCTGAAACCGGTCTGCAAACGTACCCTCCGCCGTCAGGTGCTCGAATACATCAACTTCACCAACCGCCTGGCGATTGTCGAAGAGTCTATCCGTACCCGGAGGAGCAGAAACTCTATGACGATGTCTCCGACTACCTGCGAAGCGACAAACTCTATGCACTACCGGTAAGTCAGCGGCACCTCATGACCATGATTTTGAGGAAACTCCTCTCCTCATCCACCTTTGCCATACAGGGAACGCTCCAGAAATGAGCCATCAAGCTTGAATCGCTGCTTGAAAGCCAAAAAGCCATCCAGCTTGACGACATTGCCGAGGAGTATGAAAGTTTCGATGAACTTGCTGAAATTGACAGGGAATCGGCAGGGAGAGTTGGCGATTGACCTCACACCAAATCATCGTATCATTTTTCTACCTGACCATGACCCGCTTCCCCGAAAAGAGGATGAAGGGCTTGACTGGATACTGATTACCAGCATTGTGATTGTGGCGATTGGTGAAGACTACCATTAAAACGAGAGGAAAACCATGTACAAGACAACAGAAGATATTGCCATAGCCCGTGAAATCATCTCATGCCCCGGCGACACGCTTGCCGAGCAAATCGAGTTTACCGGTATGACCCAGGCCGAGTTGGCGGAACGGATGGGTCGGCAAAAAAAAACCATCAACGAAATCATACAGGGCAAAGCGCAAATAACCCCGGAAACAGCCCTTCAGCTTGAGCGAGTGGTCGGCATACCTGCTGATTTTTGGGTGGAGCGTGAGCGACGTTACCGCCTTAAACTTGCTGAAATTGATGAAGCAGAAACGCTGCTTCAGGCAAAAGAGTGGGCAAAAAGGTTTCCCTGTAAGGCGATGAAAGATAAAGGATGGATTACCTTAGACGGCACTTCGGCTAACGCAGGCAAAGCATTGCTCTCCTTTTTTAACGTGGCAAGCCCTGACGTATACGAAAATTTTTATCACGGTCAGGTCTATGCAACGGCAACCAGCATGAGCGAAAAAAACAGCAAAGACCCATACGCGGTTGCCGCATGGCTTCGGCAGGGAGAGCGGCAAGCCGAATTGCTTCAGGTGCCTGATTTTGACAGGAAAGCTTTTGAGATAACCTTGCAGGAGATAAAAAAGCTGGTGATCAGCGGTACCGATGATTTTTTCCCGGAGCTTCAGGAGCTGTGCCGCAAAGCCGGTGTAAAGGTTGTTCACACACCCTGCCTGCCAAAAGCTCCACTGCATGGTTCAACCCGCTGGGTAAAAGGCAACCCCCTGATTCAACTTTCAAACCGCTTGAACCGCAACGATATTTTCTGGTTCACCTTTTTCCATGAAGCGGCCCATATCCTGAAGCACAACAAAAAGGATGTTTTTGTAGAGGGTATGGAGTACTCCTGTGACGGCAAAGAAAAAGAGGCCGAAGCCAATGCCTTTGCTGAAGAGTGCCTGATGAGCCGCAAAGAGGAAAAAGAGATGATGGTGAGCGGCGCGGGATTTTGAAACCAGCGGTTTATCATCCATAAAAGCGCGATTCCAAAGAGTGCGCAGGCGTTCGCGTTGTTATGATTTTTCAAGGATAAACTTTGGGTCAATGCCAAGAGTTTTGTAAAGCCGTTTGGCCAGATCCATATTGATCTTGCGCTTGCCATGCATCACCTCTGAAAGTCGTGTATCGCTGATTCCAAGTAGTTTTGCCATATCCTTGCGTTTCATTTTTTTTTCAAACATTTTGAGTTCAATCACATCAGGCACCGTTTCCGGTTTTTGTATCACCAAAGGCATGGGCATAACAACATGGCGATCTTCGTACTCTTCAATTGCTTTTGCCAGTTCAGCAATTTTTGCATCGTTCGTCGCGTTTTCTCCATCATTGAAAGCATTCATAAAAGATTCAATCTCCCTGAGCGCTTTTTCATATTGTGCCTCGGTACTGATTTTCATTGTTATTCCTTTTCGTTTATTCTTGCTCAATAGTTGCCGGGTCAATGCGGTCATAGCATTTATGGGTGCCGATAAACTTGATGAAGAGTGTTCTTGAAGAAAATCGAATCCTTGCAACGATCCTGTAGTGATTTCCTTTTATATTGGAAAAATACCGTTCGTTTGCGATATAATCTGCTGACAGAAACGTGGTTTTCAGCTCTGCATGGTTTCGCCAGTCTGCGGCTTTTACCTTGGCATACCATTCATTCAGTGCTGGTATCGCATCCGGGTATTTTGTGCCGAAAGTGTTCAGAGCCGATTTTTTGATAATGACCATACACGCACCCTTCATCTTTTTATACCATAATCGCAAAAAGATTACATTTTTCAAAATTTCACTCATACAAGATCACAACGCCAGAAAGACTCTTTCACTGCGTAAGCGAAATGGTTGCCATACTTTCGCTGTAATCGGTATTATTTTGCATTCGAAAAATTACTTGCATTATGGCGGGCTGATGGCGGTTGTAATTCTGGATATAATATGAAGTGTCATGAAGAGTGCTTATAAAACAAGATCGAATAGTGCTGAAAACAAGCAGGCATATTGAGAGCTCTCTGTAATTATAAAAGGAGGTACATACGGTACACACACTCTATGCAACATACGACGGTCATGTGCTTATGCCCGAAGGATCGGTTGACTTATTACCGAATCACAGGTATTTGATTCAAATTGAAAGTCAACAGCAACCTGAACCAAAAAAGAATGTTCTGCAACGGCTTTCAGAAAAAGCAATGGATTTCGGAGTTTCTGATTTGGCATCTCAACATGATCATTACTTATACGGGACAGAAAAGCGATGAGGAAATCTCTTTTTATTGTCATGAAAGAGAAAAAACTGACGGATGTCCTGACCACCGATCATCAATTTGAGCTCCTCATTTGCTTATCTGGTGAGTCGGTTTGAACAAAAATAAATAATAGTAAGCCATTACCGAAGACACCTACTTTCACGGTGTTCCAAGCAAGCAGCGTGCCAAAGCCGCTGGCGCGCTGATTGCCTGCCTTTTCTTGCAAGGCAGCTTGCCAGCCGGAGAGCGGAACGCAAGAGTGCGCGGACTCGCGGGAGCGGAGCTGCTTGCTTTCGCATTGGCAAGGAGCGTAACCTGACGGGTATGATTACGATGCGAAGCAGCGAGGTGAACCGCACCAGAGTCATGAGCGGTGTAAACATATTTCAGGCAATTAACTTGAAACAATTTCAACGTATACAGTAAATATATTAATTTCAATTGTTAAGCAAACCGCCTATATATCTATATATATTTACATCTATTTCAAGAGAATTCAAATAAAACACCATTTGATTGCAATTGTATCTGTTTTACATTAGGGGTCACACAATAATTTTCGATAAAATAACGCCTGCACAGTAACTGTAACGCCTGCATCAGACTGGTTTCTTTTAGCAATAACTACAGACAAACTTGTTGTTGAAAGCTTAATAGAAGCCTCATGTTTGGCGTTTTTTTTATTGCTTTATCAGTTTGGCAGAATTGGATTTCTCTCGTAAAAAGAACGCAAAAAGGTCTTAGACCGACAAATCACCCCTTTTAATAAAAACAGCATCATGGATAGTGCCAACGAGACATACCAACACAAGGAGCTTATTTCGTACATGCGGAATGGCTTTATCTATGCCCGTGTTGTTTATGATGAGGGTGTTCCTGTTGACTTTATTCATTTGGAGGTCAATGCCGGGTATGAACGTTTGACCGGTTTAACGGATGTTGTCGGTAAAAAGATGTCTGAGATCTTTCCTGGGATAACGACCTCCAATCCTGAGTTTGTTAAAAGGCATTTCAGGGTTGCTGAAACCGGAAATCCGGAACGGTTTGAACACTGCCTTGACTCTTTGAAAAAATGGTTCGATATCTCGTTGTATTGCACGAACAAAGGATATTTTATAGCCTTGATTGATGACATTACCGAACGAAAGCTGGCAGAAGAGGAGCTTGATCGGCTTACTCAATTACTTGCAACGATAAACGCCTGCAATGAGGCACTGCTGCATACTGATGATGAAGCGGAGTTACTGCAAAAAATCTGCAACATTATTATTGAAAAGAGTGGTTACCTGACAACTTGGGTCGGGTATGCCATGGATAACGAGGAAAAAAGCATCTTGCCAGTAGCTCAGGCAGGGATTGCTGATGATTATTTCAAGACGGTTACCATGTCGTGGGCGGATAACGAATATGGACAAGGCACTGCTGCGAGGGCGATACGCACTGGCAAAACCCAGTTGATCCATATAGAAGATATGGAGCATAATCCACGGTTTGCGGTATGGATGGCTGAGGCAAAAAAACACAATTTTGCCTCCATCTACAGCATGCCGCTCAACGTTGGCAACCGTGTATTCGGCGTCTTGAGTGTCTATTCGAAGCGGTTTGATACTCACAAATCAGAGGCTGAACTGCTTGACAGCCTTGCCGAGAATCTTGCTTATGGAATTTCGATGTTACGCAACCATAAAACACTGAAACAAAGCGAGGAACGGTTCAGAAAACTTTTTGAACGCAATGCCGCAATCAAGCTCCTTGTTGATCCGGAGAATGGGAATATTATTGATGCCAATCATGCGGCTTCAGACTTTTATGGATGGTCAGTTGATGAGTTAAGGCGAATGGACCTTGTGGACATTAACTTTTTGACAAAACCGGAAGTAATCAAAGGCGAGATGGCCAAAGTTCTCGATAAAGGCCATGCCAGATTTTCGTTTTGTCATATTATGAGGGACAGATCTCTGCGTGATGTTGATGTACTCAGCACGAAAATCAATGACGGTAACAAAGATTTGATCAACGCCATTATTTTCGACGTCACCGCGAAAAAACGGTATGAACAGGTAAATGCATTCCGGGTCAGCATACTTCAGATGGCAGATACTCATTCGATAGAAGAGTTGCTGACGTTGACGCTTGATGAGGCTGAAAAGATAACGGGAAGCTCAATCGGGTTCGTTCATTTTGTCGACGATGACCAGAGAACTCTTAAGCTTCAGGCATGGTCGACCAATACTTTGAAGAATATGTGCAAAGCAGAGGGTCGCGGTCAACACTATCCTCTTGACAAGGCTGGCGTATGGGCCGACGCAATCCGTGAGCAAAAAGTGATTATCCACAACGATTACTCCTCGCTTGAGCATCGCAACGAGTTGCCTGAAGGCCATGCTGAAATAGTGCGTGAACTGGTTATTCCGGTCATCCGTAATGGCAAAATTGTTGCAATCATGGGAGTCGGAAACAAGCAGACGAACTATGACCACAATGATGTTACATGGATGGAAATTTTAGCCAATCAAGTCTGGGATATTGTTGCCAAAAAGATTGCTGAAGAGGAAAAAAACAAGCTTGCGACCCAACTGCAGCATGCATCAAAAATGGAGATGATCGGCCAGCTTTCAGCGGGAATTGCCCACGAAATCAATAATCCGCTCAATTTCATTACCCTCAATGCTCATAATATTCTGGCCGATTTTAACGATCTCCTTGAACTTGTTGATCATTATCGCCGGATCATGGAAAAAGGAGAAAAAATCCCGGTGCTTGACAAAGAGATCAGTCAACTCCGGGAAAAAGAGAGGGAACTTGACCTTGACGATATACTCAAAAACATCCCCCGATCTCTTGAAAAATCAAAGAATGGGCTCGATCGCATATCGACCATCACCAACAGCATGAGGAGTTACTCGTTCAAGAACGCTGATGAGCAGTTATTCCTGTTTGATCTCAACAAGGCAATTCATGAAGCGCTTGTTCTTGCAAAACACGAATATGATAATCATGCAACAGTGACATTAAGCCTCGAAGAACTACCGGAGATCTTTTGCGATCCTTCACAGATCAGTCAAGTAATTCTCAACCTGATTGTCAACAGCAGTTATGCCATCAAGTCACAAAACAGAAGCTATCCTGGCAAGATTGAGATTACCACAGGTTTCGGCGATGAGAGCCTCTTTTGCTCAATTACTGATGATGGCCCGGGAATCCCCGAAACAATCATAAACAGAGTATTTGAACCCTTCTTTACAACCAAGGAACCGGGGAAAGGAACCGGTCTTGGTTTAAGTATCAGCTATGACATCATTGTCAACAAGCATAAAGGAACCCTCTCTGCGGCTTGTTTGCCTGAAGGGGGCTCAACGTTTATCTTTTCGCTGCCAATACAAAAGAGCACCGCAAATGCTTTTGCATGTTGAAATGAGCCAATGCGTGCGGGGAGCGCGGGCGCATCTGCTCATGAAAGAGATGAACCTGGGGTCGCAAGGGGGAGCTTCCGGTTGCCGCTACGCCAAGCCCTGCCTGCTGCTGCACGCCTGCAATCGCCAGTTGCCGTGAGCGGAGCTGCAACACCACGGAAACAGTCCAGAGCCTCGTTATCAACCGAGAAAAGCCCAATCCATTGACGCTACATCTTTAAATCAGGGTGTGATTATATGCAATTTTAATTCAACTATTCCGGATAGAACCCAAACTTCTTTTTATCTTTTCCTTTGATTTTTGGTGAGTTGATGAGTTTATTTTTCACAGCAGTCAAATCCACCTCGCATAACTTTCCAATCACAACCCCTGGTCTGTTTTTTATTGCGAGCTCTATTTCTTTTTGCTCTCTAATCACAAATTCTGAACAATCTACAAAAGAGTCATGATCAAGATATGTTCTTCCTGCTGCCAGAAAAGAAAGATGGAGTTCTTTGAGTTCAGGGGAGTAATTGATCTTCTCATTGATCTCTGAATTGATGTATACACTTGCCAGGCATAGCCCATCAATATTCTTTCCTACAATAATAAATCGCTTTTTTTTTGGCTGTTTTGTATCCTTGACGTAGAGTTTAAGAACACTCCCAACTTCCAGATTTCTTCTGGCGTAATCAGCCGTAAAGACTTCCGGAAAAAATTCGCCTAAACTCATTCAAATAAAGCCAAGCGGTTCTCCCGACCCTCTTTAATATACTCAATCATGTCATTCCCGGCACCGCCACACGTTGCAACATCAAGGAGATCTATTTCACTATTGGATACCGCTTTTTGCCATGCCTTATCATGGGATTTCTCTGTTAAATCTGAAAACTT
>CAIJWE010000127.1 GCA_903824295.1 uncultured Chlorobiaceae bacterium | reverse complement strand
TCCATTTTTCCCGTCCCTCCATCCTCTTCTTTATCCTTATCATTTCCTATCTTTCCTGCTCTTCGTTTGCTTTTATTTCTGTTTTTAGGTATAATTATCTGTTAAATGTACGCAAAATATTGAATAAAATATAAATATATGCCTATATCAGGAGCGTACACCGACGAAGCCAAACGCCTCAGAGCAGAAATCAAAAAGAAATTCAAAACCCAGGTAGCACTCTGCCAGGCCATCGGAGCCAAAGACGCCTCCTACATCACCGCCTACGTCACCGGCAAAAACCGCATCGGCAACATCCTCCGCGAAAAACTCGAAGCCGTTGGCATCGACGTCAACTACATCCTCTACGGCAAAAAAGGCACCCCGCAGCTTCCGCCACCGCCGCCTGACCCCACCCTGACCATCATCCTCACCGACTGCACCCAAAAAATCCAGCAGCTCCAAACAGCCGCCATCGACATGAACAAACAGCTCCTCGAACTCAACAAACTTCTCGACACCCTCAAAAAAAGAATAGGCCAATAACAAGGGAAAGACGAACGGCATACTGCCCAATCTTGGCATACACACCCTTGATATGATCTGTCGGGGCTCATCAATAAAAAGAAGTCCGATTATAGACGCGTCCATTCGTATCCCTCACGGCATGAGCCAACTGGTGCTCAATCAAGTCAACACGGAACCCCAGAACTTCATCCGGAATCGTTCGAGCAGTCGCCCTGAACCCGTGACCGGTTACCGTCTCTCTGTCAAAACCGAGGTATCGGAGAGCAGCATTGACGCTGTTATCACTCATAGGGCGTGAACTTGTCCGGCCAGGAAAAACATAACTTCCCGAGCCCGTCACAGGCTGAAGCGCCTTAAAGATCTCCAGAGCCTGTTTTGCAAGCGGGACAACGTGCGGCAGATTCATCTTCATCCGCTCAGCAGGAATCAGCCACAAAGCCGCCTGTAAATCAAGTTCAGACCACTCCATTTTCTGCAGTTCGCCAGAGCGGACAAACAGCAGTGCTGCCGAGAGGAGAAGGGTAGACCCGGAAACAAGAAAAGCCCTGATTTTACAGGGCTTTTCGGACTATATCGGATAGTGCTGGACTATCCTTTGGCGGAGAGGGTGGGATTCGAACCCACGGTACACTTACGCGCACAACGGTTTTCGAGACCGTCCGATTCAACCACTCTCGCACCTCTCCAAGTGGTCATTTTGAGCCCTAAAATAAAAAAAGTCTCGGCATTTCCTTGAGCATTACCAGGAATTTTACAGTGGTGCCGTTATTTTTCTCAGATGTATTCTGCTCACCTTGCCTCAGAAGAAGACTGTAGTGGGCTTGCGTTGCAAATGCATGCTAGCCTGGAAACTTTTCGAATGCCTCGCTATGGTTACTCCAACCATGCGGAAGGCAGGTTTGATGCTGCATATTTGGCCGATAGTAAACGTGGCGTTCGGGCATTTACTGCAGACGTAAAATGGTCAAAATGTATATTTTTTTACCAAAAAACTATACATTTTATATATTTATTTTATTGTTGTACATTTGTATAATAAGCGTAACATATGGCGGTACGATTTGTTTATGATTAATTGGTATTATTTTTTTAAACCATGGAAAATAAGGTATTTACCAGCAGCAGCGCCGGTCCCGTCGAGTCGATGGACTCGTGCGCTGTATTAGAACGCAACCGTTCTGATTATGGTCATGTTTTTGAAAATCAGTTATGCCGTCAGTCGGGAACAATGGGTCGGAACCATCAATCGCTGTTATCAGGAGACGAAGGAACGATAGCAATAGGCGCAGAGTTTGGCGGGGGTATCATTTTTTATGTCGATGGTACAGGAATGCACGGACTTATTGTTGCCAAGGATGATCTGCCATGTCGTTTTTCTGGAGAGGGTAAAGAGGGCTTTACCTGGTATGATGCTGATGCGGCGTGCAATACGCTTGAGAGCAATGGTTATTGCGACTGGTTTTTACCGAACAAGGAACAACTTCACCTTCTCTATCTCCAAAAAGCAGTTGGCAATTTTACAGGTAACCATTACTACTGGACTTCATCCGAGTACAGTGCTGATATTGCATGGGTGCAGAATTTCTCCAATGGTACCCGGTATTTAATCAGCAAGGCGTTTGGTCTTGATTATGTCAGGGCGATCCGTGCATTTTAGAAACAAAAAAGCCTCAATCAGGTGATGAGGCTTTTTTGTTTCTTTCCGAGCGGGAAACGAGACTCGAACTCGCGACCCCAACCTTGGCAAGGTTGTGCTCTACCAACTGAGCTATTCCCGCTTAATGAGTGCAAATATAAAGTTTTTTTATTTCTGTGCAACTTCTGGATGCACTTTTTTTAAAGCTTTTTTTACTCACCGCTTTATAACGAAAGCTCACGCATGATCGTTTCCATATCCTTGTCACCCCGTCCCGAAAGATTGACCACGATGATAGCGTCCTGTGGCATCGAGGGTGCCCTTGTGATGGCATAGTGCATGGCATGGGCTGATTCAAGTGCACAGATGATGCCTTCGGTTTTTGCCAGTGTTTCAAGCGCGGCAAGTGCCTCACTGTCGGTGGTGGAGGTGTAGTTTACCAAACCGAGTTCCTGAAAGTAGCAATGTTCAGGGCCGACACCCGGATAGTCAAGACCTGCAGAGATGGAGTGCGCCTCCTGAACCTGGCCGTCTTCATTCTGCAGCAGTTTTGTCATGGCACCGTGCAGCACTCCGGGTGTTCCGAGCGTGAGGGAGGCGGCATGTCGCTTGTCGAGCCCCTCTCCGGCAGCTTCGACGCCAACCAGCTCAATCTCTGCGGCATCTCTCAGAAATTCATAAAACATACCAACAGCATTGCTGCCACCGCCAACACAAGCGGTAATGACATCGGGCAGTTTTCCTGCCTGAGCAATTATCTGTGAGCGGGTTTCCTGCCCTATGACGGCTTGAAAATCGCGCACAATCATCGGGTAGGGATGCATGCCGACCACTGAGCCGATAATGTAAAAGGTCTCTTCCGGATTGTTCATCCAGTCGCGGATCGCTTCGCTTGTTGCATCTTTCAGGGTTTTTGAGCCGCTCCCGACCGGTCGAACCTCTGCGCCAAGCAGCTTCATTCGTGCAACATTTGGTGCCTGCCGCCGGATATCTTCCTCACCCATATAGACCACACACTCAAGATCAAACAAGGCACAGACCGTGGCCGTGGCTACTCCATGCTGCCCGGCGCCGGTTTCGGCAATCACCCTCTTTTTGCCCATGCGGCGAGCAAGCAGCACCTGGCCGAGCGCATTGTTGATTTTGTGGGCTCCGGTATGGCAGAGATCCTCTCGTTTGAGAAATATTTGAGCACCCTTCAGTGTTCTGCTGAGGCGTTCTGCATGATAGAGCGGGGTTGGCCGGCCTACATAATCACGCAGGAGATGGTCAAGAGTTGCCTGAAATGTCGGATCGTTTTTTGCCTTGAGGTATTCCGATTCAAGATCGGCAGCATTTTTTACAAGCGTTTCAGGGATAAACTTGCCGCCAAAACAGCCGAAATGACCCGCGGAGTCGGGCGCAGAATAATCAGAGGGCACCATGAAATAAAAAAAGTTAATAAATTCCGAGCAGGGTGGTTACACTGCCTGCAACAAAGAGCTTTTACAGAAAAAACCAGTCACACGACAAATAAAATTAATATATTTAAACTTTTATCACAGAATATCATAATACTGTATCGGAGCATTACTGCGTTGAAGTTTATCAAGCAAAAAAAATCGTTTCTGACCATTTTCTGCCTCTTCATCTCGGGCGTGCCTTTTCTTTCTCAGAAGGTACTTTACGCTGCCGATTTGCCGGGAGGGAGGAGTCAGGAGCTTCCAGGAAAAAAGAAGGCATTGGCCGAAGGGCTTTCTGGAACGGGGGGGCTCAAGAGCACTATTTTCTTTACGGCCCGGGATTCGGTGATTTACAATCTTAACAAACGCAACATGGAGTTGTGGGGAAAGGCAACTCTTGACCATGAGGGCACGAGCATCAAGTCGCCCAAAATTGTTATTGATCTTGAAACTTCACTGCTTCATGCTTTCAGTGACGTTGATTCTTCCGGTAAAATGGTAGAGCCAGCTCTCTTTAGCGACCGTGAAGGGAGTTTCAGCGCAGAAACGATGACCTACGATTTCAAGAGTGGAAAGGGCGAGACTTCCCGGGTCTCCTCCTCTACACAGACAATGATTTATAGCGGCGAGCACGTTACGAGGCTTGAAAATGGTGAGATGATCATCAAGGATGGTATTTTGACGACCTGCGATAATCCTGATCCGCACTATTGGTTCACCTGCTCCCGGATGACTGTTATTCCTGAGAAAAAAGTGACAGCGACATCACTCGTCATGTATGTTCGTCCGGAGCTTTTTTCCAGGCGTCTTCCTGCCATGCCGCTTCTTGCATTTCCCTATATGGCGTTCTCGCTCAATGATGCTCGATCGTCCGGTTTTCTCATGCCCAGTTTGGCCAATGACATAGATCGGGGTTACTCGTTGTCAAATCTCGGATACTTCTGGGCCATTAACGATTATATGGATCTCCGCTTTGAGGGAGATATCTCTCTGAATGGGAGCTGGCGACTCGGTGACCGGTTTCGCTACGTTGTGCCCAATATGTTTTCCGGTTTGATTTCCGGTGAATACACGCGCTATCCCCGATACAGTGACTGGAATGCAACCATTGTGCACAATCAGGTTATTGATTCCTCAACCCGTCTTGATGTCAATTTTCGGTTGCAGGGGGATCCTCAGGGGTACAATCTGAATTCCATCAATTCAGAAACCATGGTGACACAGCAATCCAATGCCCGTGCCTCACTGTCAAGAACATTCAATGATGAGAAGGGTATTTTAGCTCTTTTTTACGATCGGGCTGAGGATTTGAGCACTCATTATGCCTCGCAGAGTGTCGGAGCATCGTTCTATCAGAACCGAGTCTACCCCTTTCGGTCCGGTATTTATGGCGATGACTGGAAAAATGATCTTTCCATAACCGCCGGTGGCTCAGTTGTTTCTGAGGTTACCTCTTATGATTTTGCCGCTTCTTCCGGATATGCTGCAAATGTCAATGGAGAAGTGGGATACTACCGTGAATTTGGCCGTGGATCAAAGGCGCTTTTTACGCAGGGGTTCACTCTGCAAGGGAGACGACCCAATAATGGACGCTATGATGATACCTACAGCGGTACGAGTCTTGTGTTTCCATTGCGCATGCAATCGACACTGTTCAGCCATTTTAATGTCAATCCAAGCCTGACTTTTGTCCATTCGCTGCATCCGGCTGGTGGTAATGATGAATTCTCAACAACCATTTTTGACCTTGATGCAAGCACCAGGGTTTATGGTATTCTTGATACCGGGTTTCTTGAAAAAATTATTGGTCTCAAGGCGTTGCGTCATACCTTTATTCCTACGATTTCATACACATGGAATCCTGCGTTTTCCGGCAGCGGGTATGATTACTCCCACCATATCTATGACTGGCCAGATCAGAACACTCTCCATCCGGGTATTCCTGAAGGTCAAAGCACGGTTGGTATTTCACTGAAAAATCTTTTTCATGGTAAATTCAGGGGTTCATCCTCTCTGCTTGAAGAGGGAGCGCCGGAAGGAGATTATTCGAAGCAGCTTCTTGCATTGACTATTTCGACTGCTTACAATGCTGCGGCTGATTCTTTTCATATGGCACCTCTGACTTTTTCCGCTTCAAGCAATGCTTTTTCAGAGAATCTGCTTTTCAGTGCGGGTTCCATGTATGATTTTTACGGCTTTGATCCGTTGACCGGTGCGAGGGTTAACCGTTCCAATAGTGAGGAGGGTAATGGCGTGCTTCGTTTTGTCAAGGGATTTCTTGACATGAGCTTCAGCATTCAGGGACACAAAGAGGCCGGTACGGCCAAGTCATCAGTCAGGTCGCCACTTATGATGAATACTCTTCAGTCATTTTTTGACATGGGGGAGTTCAATACTGTCGATAACAGCCTGCCCTGGGAGCTTCGGTTTTCTCTGTTTCTGCAATCCGACAAGAGCAATCCTCTTGAGCCGGAGACCATCACGTTGTTCAATGCTGCGGCAAAAACAGAACTGACAAAAAACTGGCAGATGGCTGTGAATACGGGCTATGATTTTCAAAACAGGGAGCTGGTTTTACCGATGCTGCAGTTTACCCGCAATCTTCATTGCTGGCAGATGAGCGTTCAGTGGGTTCCTTTCGGCCAGTTCCGGAGCTACGCTCTCGAAATTGGCCTGAAGGCACCTGAGTTGAAGGATATTCATTTCAGACAGGGTGGAAGCATGTGAACTCTGCCGGGAATGATGAGGTTATTCAATTAATGCAAGGATCCAGGCAAGCCGTTTATTGAACTCTTCATGGGCGTCGTGGTGCATGCAGTGCGATGCTTTCGGGATGATAAATGCTCCGGCCTGCGGTAGAAGCTGTTGAAATTCAGGTATGATTTTATGTGGCGGAAGTGCGCTGTCTTCTGCTCCCCAGACAAGAAAAGCCGGACCCGTGTAATCGCAGGGTTTTGCGATGTCGTCGAGCCTGAAATCAAGAGGTCTTTTTGAGGGTGAGAGGTAAGAGAATTGAGCCCCCTGATCCTGGATTGGCTGGGTGAACTGGTTGATCAGTTTATCGTCAACCTTGCTCTGATTAAAGTACGTTGGCATGAGGCTCTGACCCACAGCAACAGGATTAGCAAAGGCGGCCAGAAGCATTTCGCCGATAAGCGGTGAGGCAACAAGGCCAAAAAAAAGAGTGCTCATGCCATCCATCGTGTCTCCAAAAAGGCCGGAAGGATTGACGAGAACGAGTGCCTTTACTTTTTCGGGTTGATGGTGGGCAAAGTAGACTGCGCTTGCGGCACCCATGGAGTGGCCGACAATAATGACCGAGTCAAGTTTTTTCATCAAGAGAAACGTCTCAATCTGTGAGGCGAAGAGCTCAAGAGAGTAACGTACATTGGGCTTTTGCGATTTTCCGAATCCGATCAAATCCATGGCATAGATTTTATGGTCACGGGCAAATTCAGGGATATTCAGGTCCCAGTGCTCAATCATTCCACCGTAACCGTGAAGAAAAAGAATCGGGCTCTTTTCTTCGTGATCCTCACCAAACTCCTGCCATCGAATTTTTGCCTCGTTTTGAGGGGAGAATTGCCAGAGAAAATATTGATCTTTTACAATGTTGCTCATGATAAAAATCAGATTCAGATGATAACGCCGGACTTGACAAGCAATATAGTTTTTTAAGAGAAGAGAAAATATATTTGGTTTTTGCGGGTAATAGGTTTAAAATAGTCCTATTTAATAAAATTCGATGCTATGCTTCAGGTTTCCAGAAAATTTGAATATGGCCTTCATGCGGTTACCTATCTGGCAACCAAGGGTCTCGGCAGGGTGGTTACGGTCAAGGAGATGGCCGATGAGATGGGTTTTTCTCAAGAGTTTCTTTCAAAAGCGATGCAGAGTCTCAAAAGGGCAGGTATTGCCGCCTCTGTCCAGGGGGTAAAAGGGGGCTACAGGCTTGGTAAAGCCCCTGAAGAGATTACCGTTGCCGATATTGCGATTGCCATTGAGGGAGAGCCGCACCTGGTGCGTTGTGGAGTGAAGGCCGATCGGTGTGAAATTTTTTCATCATGTCATCACAGGGGTTACATGAATATCCTGCAGCACAAAATACAGGCACTTCTGGATGAGACCACCATCCATACGCTTCTGAAGGAGATTGAGCGGTGAGCATGCTCTGTACCAGAAAGTTTTTTCCATGAGCTTCCCGGGCTTCGTTTCTTATCTTCAGGCTCAGTTCGACTTTTTTGTATGAAACCAGATGACACTCGAAACATGACCACTCATAGGCTCAAAAATTCAGCCGTTGCTGAAACGAGTCTGCCTGATATCGTCCTTAAAGGCATTAACACCCACAATCTCCGAAACATCTCGGTTTGTATCCCCCGCAACAAGTTTGTGGTGCTGACCGGAGTCAGCGGTTCGGGCAAATCGAGCCTTGCGTTCGATACTCTCTACGCAGAAGGCCATCGTCGTTATGTTGAATCCCTTTCAGCCTATGTGCGCCAGTTCCTTGAGCGTATGCCTCGACCCGATATTGAAAGTGTCGAAGGAATTGCCCCGGCCATTGCCATTGAGCAGAAACCCATCCCGAAAAACCCCCGCTCAACGGTTGGTACGGTGTCGGAAATTTATGACTATCTCCGCCTGCTTTATGCCCGCATTGGCAAAATCTACTCCCGTGACACCAATGAGCTTGTTTTGCGTCATACTCCCGATGATGTGAGCTTGCAGGCCGGATTTTTTGACGATGGCACAAAATTTTACGCCGGTTTTTTTTTCCCTGCCCATGAGGATGCTGGCCACCACACCTGTTCGGTAGAGGATGAAATTGCCAACCTTCTGAAAAAGGGCTTTTTCAGGGTGGTTGCAGGGGAGGAGACGCTGGATCTCAATCAGGAGTCAGCCAGCAAGCGGGTGGTTGAGATGGCAAATGCCGAGCGCTCAACGCTTCTTGTGCTGGTCGACCGTTTTGTGGCGCGCGATGATGAGAAGGTGTTCAGCCGCGTTGCACAGGCGGCCGAGAGCTGTTTCAATGAATCCGGCGGATATGCCGTTTTGAAGGTTGTTGGAGGGAAAACCTACCTCTTCAGCGACCGGCTTGAACTGAACGGCATTGAATATCAGGAGCCCTCTCCTCAGCTCTTTGCCTTCAACTCTCCCATCGGCGCCTGCACGACCTGCCAGGGGTTTGGACGCATTGCCGGTATTGATGAGGATGCCGTTGTGCCCGACAAGTCGCTTTCGCTTGAAGAGGGCGCCATTGCCTGCTGGAATTCTGAAAAGTATCGCTGGAATCTTCAGGCTCTGCTTGAACATGCCGATGTTCTTGGTATTCCGACTGATCAGCCCTATGAAAAGCTCTCTTTCGGGCAGAAGGAGATTATCTGGAAGGGGACCCAGGATGGCCGCTATGAGGGCATCTGGCCTTTTTTTGCTGCAATAGAGAAGGATGCCGGTTACAAGATGCACTATCGAGTCTTTTTGAGCCGTTATCGCGGTTACGCGACCTGTCCTGATTGCGAAGGGAGCCGCCTTAATCCTGATGCCCGATTGGTCAGGGTTTCGGGCCGCCATATCAGCGAGGTTGCGCGCATGAACATTGCCGACGCCTCCGATTTTTTCCGCAACCTCAACATTTCGCCCTTTGACCGCAAGGTGGCCGAAGTTGTGCTGCAGGAGATCATCAAGAGGCTCGGCTATCTGCTCGATGTGGGATTGAACTACCTCACCCTCGACCGTCTGACCCATTCCCTGAGCGGCGGCGAATTTCAGCGCATCAATCTTTCGACCTCCCTTGGCTCTCCGCTGGTGGGGGCCATCTATATTCTTGACGAGCCGAGCATCGGGCTGCACCAGAGCGACTCTTCTCGCCTCATTACGCTGCTCAGAAAGTTGCGTGACCTGGGCAATACCGTTGTTGTTGTTGAGCATGACCGTGAAATCATTGAGGCTGCGGATGAAGTGATTGATCTTGGCCCCTTTGCCGGTCGTCTCGGCGGTGAGGTTGTTTTTCATGGTTCGGTGGCGGCAATGAAAGAGTCGGGTACCTCCCTGACTGCCCAGTACCTCAACGGCATGAAAGAGATTGCGGTGCCGGTTGTGCGCAGAACAGTGGATTTCAGCTCCTGCATTGAAATTACCGGTGCCATGCAGAACAATCTGAAAAATATTGATGTCCGCTTTCCCCTTGGTGTCATGACCTGCGTGACGGGGGTGAGTGGTTCTGGCAAGTCTACTCTGGTCAATGATATCCTCAACAAGGGGATCATGAAGGATAAGGTTGGCCTGAAGGAGAAGGTCGGCACACACCGCTCAATTTCGGGCTCATGGCTTGTTGACCGCGTTGAGCATGTCGATCAGTCACCCATTGGAAAATCGAGTCGCAGTAACCCTGTTACCTACCTGAAGATATTTGATGACATCCGCACCCTTTTTGCGCAAACGAAAGATGCGCGGCAAAGGGGGCTCAAGGCGGGCTATTTTTCCTTCAACATTCCCGGCGGCCGTTGTGAAACCTGTGCCGGAGAGGGGAGTGTCCACATTGAGATGCAGTTTCTTGCCGACATAGAGGCTGTTTGTGAGGATTGCAACGGTCTCCGCTACAAGGCCGAGACTCTCGAAGTGAAGTACAACGGACTCTCCATTGCGGAGGTGCTTGCCCTGACGGTCGAGGAGGCCATCACCTTTTTCAGTAAAGAGAAATCGATTGCCCGAAAACTTCTGGTACTTGATGAGGTCGGGCTTGGCTATATCAAGCTTGGCCAGTCTTCAAGCACTCTCTCTGGCGGTGAGGCTCAACGGTTGAAGCTGGCAAGTTTCATCGCTCATGCCGATACAGCGCACACCCTTTTTATTTTTGACGAACCGACAACGGGTCTCCATTTTGAAGATATCAAAAAGCTTATCTGCTGTTTTGAAAAACTTCTTGAGCAGAAGAACACCCTTGTGATAATCGAGCACAACCCTGATATCATTATACAGGCCGATTGGGTTATTGACCTCGGGCCGGGCGCGGGGGACAAGGGGGGCTCTCTTGTTGCTGAAGGAACGCCAGAGGAGATTGCACTCCGCACGGACTCCCTCACCGGTCGCTATCTCCAGTTTGCGCTCGAACGATGACGAGGTTCCTCACCCCTTCATTGTAACAGGATCGTCTTCGAGTGTGCCGCCATGCAGCCTGATATGCGGAAAGTGCGTTTCGGTGCGCTCTACCCAAACCGACTCTCCTCTGCTGAACTCGCTCTCGTTTTCGGTGACCGAGAGGCGGTTTTTCGCCAAGGCAACGATTTCTTGCAAAAGAGGGGCAAATTGCCGCTCTTCTGCGGTGGCCGTATCGTCGCGCATTTTTGACGTTATGCTTTGCAGCTTTTCCAGTGCGATTTTACCGATTGTGCTATAATAGATTGGCGGGTTCATAATTTGTATGATGGTGAAAAAGATCTCTTCCAGAGATAAAGAAAATTTTTGGAGGGAAGTCTATTTTTGTTATTATTGACTGTTCCGTTAGCACTCGACCTCTTTGAGTGCTAACGACATGAACCCTTTACTTAAGTCAATAGTGTCTTACTATTAAATCTAAAACCAAAACAAGAGAAAACAATGAACTTGAAACCTTTATCTGATCGAGTTATTGTTAAGCCTGCAGCGGCGGAAGAAAAAACCAAAGGCGGCCTTTACATTCCTGATACCGGAAAAGAGAAGCCACAGTATGGTGAAGTTGTTGCTGTAGGAGCAGGTAAAATTGCCGACAATGGCCAGTTGCTCGAAATGCAGGTCACGGTAGGCAGTAAAGTGCTGTATGGCAAATATTCCGGTACCGAAGTAAGCGTGGAAGGCGAGGATTACCTCATCATGCGCGAGTCCGACATTTTTGCTATTCTTGGCTGATCTGTAATTAACTTTTTTTTAAAACCTACTGGAGGAACGCGTTACAATGACTGCTAAAGATATTCTTTTTGATACTGAAGCCAGAGCAAAACTTAAAGTTGTCGTTGATAAACTGGCCAATGCTGTAAAAGTTACACTCGGACCTGCCGGACGTAACGTTTTGATCGACAAAAAATTCGGTGCACCGACCTCAACCAAGGATGGCGTTACTGTTGCAAAAGAGATCGAACTTTCTGACCCCTTCGAAAATATGGGTGCACAGATGGTGCGTGAAGTTGCTTCAAAAACCAGCGATGTTGCCGGTGACGGTACCACCACTGCTACCGTTCTTGCTCAGGCAATCTACCGTGAAGGCTTGAAGAATGTAACTGCCGGTGCTCGTCCGATTGACCTCAAGAGAGGCATTGACCGCGCTGTCAAAGAGGTTGTACAGGAGCTGAGAAACATCAGCCGCAGCATCTCCGGTAAAAAAGAGATTGCCCAGGTTGGAACCATTTCCGCCAACAACGATCCTGAAATCGGCGAACTGATTGCTGAAGCGATGGACAAGGTTGGTAAAGATGGTGTTATCACTGTTGAAGAGGCAAAAGGGATGGACACTGAGTTGAAGGTTGTTGAAGGTATGCAGTTCGACCGTGGCTACCTTTCACCGTACTTCGTGACCAATCCAGAGACGATGGATGCCGAGCTCGAAGATCCGCTGATTCTTATCTACGACAAGAAGATCAGCAACATGAAGGAGCTGCTTCCGATTCTTGAAAAATCAGCACAGTCTGGCCGTCCGCTTCTGATCATTTCAGAAGATATCGAAGGCGAGGCTCTTGCAACAATCGTTGTCAACAAGCTTCGTGGCACCCTGAGAGTTTGCGCTGTCAAGGCTCCTGGCTTCGGCGATCGCCGCAAGGCAATGCTTGAAGATATCGCAATTCTTACCGGCGGTACCGTTATTTCCGAAGAGAAGGGCTACAAGCTCGAAAATGCAACAATTTCTTACCTCGGCCAGGCTGGTCGCGTGACGGTTGACAAGGATAACACCATCATTGTCGAAGGCAAGGGCGGCGCTGAAGAGATCAAGGCTCGCATCAACGAAATCAAGGGACAGGTTGAAAAATCGACCTCTGATTACGATACAGAAAAATTGCAGGAGCGTCTTGCAAAGCTTTCTGGCGGCGTTGCTGTCCTCAACATCGGTGCATCAACCGAAGTCGAGATGAAAGAGAAAAAAGCACGTGTTGAAGATGCACTGCACGCTACCCGTGCCGCTGTTCAGGAAGGTATCGTCGTTGGTGGCGGTGTTGCCCTGATTCGTGCAATCAAGGGTCTTGACCGTGCAATTGCTGACAACGAAGATCAGAAAACCGGTATTGAAATTATCCGCCGTGCACTTGAAGAGCCTCTTCGCCAGATTGTGGCAAACACCGGCACCACCGATGGCGCTGTTGTTCTTGAGAGAGTCAAGGCTGGAACCGGTGACTTTGGTTTCAACGCCAGAACAGAAACATACGAAAACCTGGTTGAAGCAGGTGTGGTCGATCCTACCAAGGTAACCAGAAGCGCTCGTGAGAACGCTGCATCAGTTGCCAGTATTCTTTTGACTACCGAAGCAGCAATTACCGATGTGAAGGAAGATAAATCCGACATGCCGGCAATGCCTCCAGGCGGAATGGGTGGAATGGGCGGCATGTATTAATTTTTGGCGCCTCCATACTCTATAAAAAAAGCCAGCCTTCGGGCTGGCTTTTTTTGTTCTATTTTTATTTAATAATACGTATACTCCTACCACAAATGTAGTCAAATTAAACGAAAGGTCGCAGAATGTTGGTAAGCACTTCAATAAGGATTAACAAGCAGCTTTACGAACAGGCCCGGCAAGACGCAGTACTGGAGCATCGTTCGATTTCAGGACAGATTGAGTTTTGGGCACGGGTGGGACGGGCGGCGCTTGACAACCCTGATTTGCCGGTCAGTTTTGTTGCAGAGTCGTTGGCATCACTGGCCGAACCACGGGAGCACTCTACACCATTCGTACCCCGGAGTGTCAAGCAATGAGGTGGTCGGTACAGCAAACCCGCCGATTTGCACGACAATACAAAAAGCTTCACGACAATACTGCTGCTGATGTGGACAGTGCCGTTGAAAAGGTACGGCAAAGTCCTGAAGCCGGAGAACGAAAGAAAGGTGATCTCGGGGCATTGTACGTCTACAAGTTTTGCAGTTCAGGCCAGTTGTATTTGCTTGGCTATTCATTGGATGAGAGTGTTCGGCTGGTATACCTTGAAGCGGTTGGGCCACACGAAAACTTTTATCGGGATTTGAAGCGATAACTTGCAAGCACTTGTCCGCCCGATAGTGGCCGTTACAGAAATCAAGAAAGAAGAAATCAGGCATTACAGAAAAATTATTTACTTGGAAGGATTTATCCACAATCGATATGAAAGCAGTACTTCTTCTCAGCGGAGGCATGGACAGCCTTGTTGCCACGGCAATGGCCCATGAGCAAGGTTTTGAGCTTGCGGCCATGCATGTCAATTACGGGCAGCGCACCTGGCAGAAGGAGCTGGAATCGTTCCGCTCTATCTGTAACCACTACCATATAGAGCAGCGCCTGGAGGTCAATGCCGATTTTCTTGCCCAGATTGGCGGTTCTTCCCTGACCGATTACACCATGCCTGTGGGTGGTGCCGATCTTCAGGGTTCTACTATTCCCAGCAGTTATGTTCCTTTTCGCAATGCCGGTTTTCTCTCGATGGCGGTCAGTTGGTCAGAAGTGATCGGTGCCGGCAAGATTTTTATCGGGGCGGTTGAGGAGGACTCCTCCGGTTATCCTGACTGTCGCAAGGTTTTTTATGATGCTTTCAACAAGGTCATAGAGCTTGGTACAAAACCGGAAACCGATATTGAAATCCTTACTCCGCTTATCGAAATGCAGAAATCGGAGATTGTCGGCAAAGGCATGGAACTTCTGGCACCTTTTGCATTGAGCTGGTCATGCTATAAAAGTGAGGGGAGTGCCTGCGGAGTTTGTGACAGTTGCGCCCGTCGTCTCAGGGCCTTCAGCCAAGCGGGCTTGCGCGACCCGATTGATTATGAAGAGCGGCCGCTGTATATTTAGCCTTTTACAGTCAACGATAGAGTAATCATCACTTTTCAAACCTACTTTCAGTCATGAAATCTGCTAAAACACTCTCTTTTGAACCCGACTCATCGGCCGCAAGGTTCAAGCTCTCGTTTGGCCTCATGGCAGCCATCTGGATTCTCGGTTTTATCGGCCATTTTACGATACTGCAGGAGTGGCCCGCTCTTGCTCTTTATGTTCTTGGCTCCATTGGCCTTGTGCTCTGGCGGGGCAAAACGAAGGGGGAATGGGAGGATATGTACGTTGGCGGCGGAGATTTGAAGAAGTCGCTGTTGTGGGGCGGCATTGCCGGCGGCTTGCTTTTTTGTATGGATATCGCCAACACGGTGATGTACTACAAAAACGGTGGAGCTCCAATGGCCGGAATGGAGTTTCTTCTTGTCAACCGTTCATTGCTTATCCTTTTTCCTGTACTGATTCTTGCTGAAGAGTTTCTCTGGCGCGGCATCATGTTCTCATCCATGATTGAGCGGGGTTTCAACAAGCATCTGACGGTCTTCCTTACCACTATTTTCTATGTTGTCAACCACTTTGCCGTTGCTCCGGTTGGTTTTAAGGAGCGGGCACTGATGGGGATGATGGCCTTTCCGATTGGTATTTTTGGAGGCTATCTTGTCCTGAAAACCCGTAATCTCTGGGGGAGCGTTCTTGTCCATATCATCACCATGCTCTCCATGATACTCGACATTTTCCTTATTCCACAACTTTTGCGCTGATTGATTCATTCGTTATGCCCCAAAACAGAATCACCACCCTGTTGCAGCAGGATAAAAAACTGCTGATCGCCTACTATATGCCCGAGTTTCCGGTTGTTGGTGCGACGCTTCCGGTGCTTGAGGCGCTGGAGGCGAGCGGCGCAGACATCATCGAACTTGGTATGCCCTACTCTGACCCGATAGGTGACGGGCCGGTGATTCAGGAGGCGGCGCACACCGCTATCCGCAACGGTGTCACCATTCGCCACCTTCTTGAGCTGGTGCGCAGGGCCCGGCAGGGTGAAGGGTGCAGAGCGATTGCGGCGCCCATTCTTCTCATGGGTTACTGTAATCCGGTTATTGCCTACGGTGTTGATTCTTTTTTGCACGATGCCATAGAGGCTGGAGTTGACGGGCTCCTTATTCCTGATCTTCCTCCCGAAGAGGCGGCACATTTTCTCGAAAAGGCCAAAAAGGCAGGTCTGACGGTTGTTTTTCTTGTTTCACCGGTCACTCCGCCTGAAAGGATCGAGTGGATCGACAGCCTCTCAACCGATTTTTCCTACTGCCTTGCGGTCAATGGCACGACTGGTACGGCCAAGCTCTCTGATGCGTCGTCGGGGGAGAGGGTTGATGATTATCTGAAAAGGGTTCGGCGGCATACACGGAAAAAATTTGTTGTCGGCTTTGGTATCAAAGACAAGGCTCGAGTTGAGTCGATGTGGAAGGTTGCAGATGGTGCCGTCGTAGGGAGTGCCCTTCTGCAGCATATTGCAGCCTCTGCGACTCCGGAAGAGTGCGCCGCTCTTGCCGCCGAGTTCTGGAAAACGCTGCGCTGAGCGATGCACATTTTTGACAAAACCGAACAGCACTCTCCCTCGGTTGATATCATTATTCCATTTTACAGGCGGCGTGACATGCTTGAGCGCTGTCTTGACTCGCTTGAGCAGTGCAGCTACCCATATCTGGGCATTATTGTGGTCGATAATGGCGGAACGGAGGCGGGCCTTGTTTTTCTTGTCAAGCGTTACCGCAATGCGCGATTGTTGCGGCTGGCGGAAAACAGGGGCTATGCCGGAGGATGCAACGCAGGGCTGAAAAGCTCTACGGCTGACTATGTGGTTTTTCTGAATGACGACACGGAGCACGACCCGTTGTGGCTTGAGCAGCTTGTCGGTGTCGCGCTTAAGGATGAGCGCATTGGTGCCCTGCAACCGAAAATCCTTGCACTGAAGCCATACCATAAAGGGAAAAAGGTTTTTGACTATGCTGGTGCGGCGGGCGGCATGATTGACCGTCTTGGTTATCCCTGGTGTCTTGGCCGTACCTTTTCGGGGGTTGAGGCCGACAAGGGGCAGTATGAGCGTGGGCAGGATATTTTTTGGGCCTCCGGTGTTGCCATGTTTGTTAACAGGTCTGTAGCCGAAGTGCTTGGCGGGTTTGATGATGATTTTTTCATGCAGATGGAGGAGATTGATCTCGCCTGGCGTATGCAGCTTGCCGGTTACCTGGTTCGATCGGTTCCCTCCTCAGTTGTGCTGCACGAAGGGGGAGCCTCTTTGCCGGGTGGATCGGCAGAAAAAATATATTTTAATCATCGCAATAACGTGGCCATGCTTTTGAAGAACCTTGGCGCAGCGAACCTCCTCTGGGTAATCCCGCTGCGCATGCTGCTCGACGTGGCGGCAGCGCTCTTCTATTTTACCCAGTTTCCGGGGTGTTTAAAAAAATCAGGAGCGGTGTTCCGTGCCTGGTCGTTCAATATCCGGAACTTTGCCGCTACCATGAAGAAACGCCGCAAGGTGCAGTCGTCAAGAGTTGTTGACGACCAAACCATTTTCCGCAACTCCCCTGTATCATTCATTGTCAGAAGAGGGTAAGGTTTTGTCGCTGTTGAGTTCAGCCTGTTTTTTCATGGCGATCATCATCAATGGACAATCGCGGTTCTGCACATTCTTCACTGCGAACTGGGGAGCATAAAAATCCGGTTTTACCTCAGCCTTGTAGGTCAGAAATGTTCCAGCTCCCTGCGGGTAATCGACCAGGGTCCACTCTCCCTGATAGACCTTGAAGTCTCCGGTAATTTGCTGAAAACAGAGACGAGTCAAGTGTTCCCCCCACACCTTCATTTTTATGTAGACCTCTTTCGAGAAGATAAACATCCGGCTTTTTCCCTTTTCAAACATCACTTTTTCAATACCATTGTCCGAAATGATACCGCTGTCGATAATGTTGGGTACAAAGTTTTTATGATTGTTATAGTCGGTGATAACTTCCCACACCTTTTTTGGAGGTGCTGCAATATAAATGTGCCCCTCTACTCCGGTAACACCCTCCTGAAGGCTGGATAGAGCTACAATGACCTCGCCGGTCAAGAGTCTTGACCTCTCTTCCGTCAAGGTACTACTGTTGACCGCCGTTACGGGCAGCGCCATAACGGGAGAGGAAAGAAAAGAAAACAGCAAGGCCATAAGTGGCAGTGCGGTGCAAAGCAACGGTCTGACAAATCTCTGCATGTTGAATGAATTTATAGTTGAATAAATACCGGATCCCGGCTTATTGCTCCCGGAGCCTGGTCTCAATAAGCTGTTATCGTTTTTGTGGTGGGAGGTGACCCCATTTCACCATATCGTTTACGGTTTCAATGATGCTTTTTTTGACATCCATGAAGGAGAGGTGCAGTTCCCGCCTTATTTTTGAATTGTCATAATGCATTGTTCGTCCGATGGTTGTGCGGATATACATGCCGGTATCCCTTGGTTGCGTGAAAGAGAGCATCTTCATGAGCACACTCCCTGCCTTTCCTGAAAGATCTATTTTTGGCAGTGCATAGCCATCGAAACCAGCGGATTTGAGCAGTGCCACCAGCTCTCTCATGTGCATTGCCTCAGCCGAGCAAAGGTAACGGCCGCTTGCTGTATCAGTTTCCATGGCAAGAATATGAGCTGTTGCTACATCCCGTACATCAACAAATCCCCAGTTCAGATCCATAATTACCGGGTAGACGCCCATCATGATGTCGCGGAGAATCTGGTTGGAGGTATTGAGCGATGGCCCGATCGAAGGACCGATAACCATAAAGGGATTGATAACAACCAGATCAAAAGATGGTTTTTTTTTCATGATGAAATCCCATGCAGCCAGTTCAGCGAGCGTCTTTGAGTAATGATACGGATTCCTTTCAAGAGAGGACATGGTGTTCCAGTCTTTTTCCGTAAAAACCTTTTTGCTGTCCGGCTCATCGGTAATGGCGGCAATTGAAGAGGTAAAAATTACCCGTTTGACCGAGCCCGATTTCAGACAACTTTCAAGGATGGTTTCGGTTCCGTTTACCGCAGGATCAACCAGATCGGTTTGCGGGTTTTTGACATTCATGGTGTAGGGGCTTGCTGTGTGGAGCACAAAGTCACACCCTTCGACGATTTTGTCATAAGAGCCTTCCGTAAGAAGATTTGCTTCGACAAGCTCAAGTCGTTCCGCCGCACCGGGAAGCGCAAGCAGAAAAGGGTAGTTCTGAGGGTTTTTGCGTACGGTACCCCTGACGCGGTATCCTCGCTCAAGCAATTCCTTGACGATATGGGCGGCTATAAATCCGGAAGCTCCGGTAACGCATACTGGCTGGTTGCTCTTCATGGTTGTTTTGTAAGTGTATGAGTCGATCTTTTGGCGGTATGTTTTGAGCAGAAACGTCAAAATCCGCTACGCCGCAAAACTGAAAAAATGATCGGAAATAAAGCGGCTCGGTGACCGCACTACGTCAAGAGCACCACCCCCGATACTTCCCGGAGGGACAGAAGAAAAGAGTGTCTCGCTGTAATGTACATCCAGTTCAGAAACTCTCCAACGTTATCGCATCGAGTTCATCGAGAAACGGAAAAGAGTGATCGGATTTCGGGGCTGACATCGGTCGGTCTGCCGTTTTTTCGGTCAATGGGGCACCAGACCGTTCGGGCCAAGGCAAGCAACCGGCCATCGGAAGCGCGGACCATTTCCGTATGGCGGTCGAATGCCAGTCGTGACGCAGCCCCGATCCATGTTTGTACAATAATGGTATCGCCATGTATCGCTGGCTTTTTATAGTCAATCTCATGGCGGCGTACTACCCATATCAGCGTTTCCTGTTCATGTTTCGGGGCGACAGCACTCCAGTGAGCAACAGCGGCATCCTGCACCCAGCGCAAATAGACAACGTTGTTGACATGCCCCTGTCCATCAATATCGTTTGGCTGCACTTCGATAGTTATTGAAAATCGCTCCGTCGACATGCTTATGAATTAATATTGCCCTGTAAAAACCGTTTGGCCGAAGCCTTTTCTTTCATATTTGTTACCTTGTCTTTATTGCCAACGCAGCCGCATACTTTTAAAGGCAAGATAAACAAGCGTCAGAAACACTCAAAATCGTACAGGGTTTTGCGGTTCTGCGTTTTCATGAGGTTGTTGCGTGTACTTTTTGTTGTATCTCGCCACCAAAACAGATCATTACACCGATGATAGCAACGTTTGAGGATCGCCTGTTGACTGTGCTGCGGGCCTTTAATCATCTTCTCCATGCTTTTTTGGCCATAGCGCTTGTTTTGGCAAGCCTTATGGTGCTATGGGAATTTTCGGTAGCTGTTGTTCATGCCGTTGAGATGAATAATCTTGCCCATGGTTTTTTGCAGTCTTTGGGCACTCTCTTCATCGTGTGGACCCTGTCAAGTTTGATTTCTGCGGAAATCAACTATGTGCAGACCGGCGTTTTTCATGTCGTTGTTTTCATTGAGGTTGCCATGATTACCCTGTTGCGGCAACTGATTGTTGAACCGGTAAGAACAGCGACTGCCGGGCAGAATGCCGAGCAACTTTTCAGTCCATTGCATTATGGCCTTCTGCTTGCATCTCTGCTGGTTATCGGCATTCTGCACAAACTAATAACCAGTTCCGAAAAAAAAACTCTCGATAAAGAGGCGGCAGTTAACAAGGGATGATTGCCGTATGAGAAAGGGTGCTGTTGCACGATGTTATCCCAGAAAAGGTTCCGCATGAATGATGACCCTCCCGGCGTTGGGCAGGGAGCGGTATATTGCGCCTTCGAGCTGGCTGGTCAGGCCGTGTACCTCTTCAAGAAGCACCTCATCATTGAATGAGCAATGGAGGGTAATGAAGAGTTTCTCCTTTTCTGTTTTATGGATATGAATGTCGTGAACATTCTGGATTTTTTCAATGCCATCTGATGCCTTGATAATGGTGTTGTAGACAAGCTCTTTTTCATCAGCCTGAAGGGCATCGGTAGAATGCTCTTCATTGCGGAGCGGATCAAGATGGATGCAGATATCGAGCTCTCCGTCGAACTCCCGACGCAACTCATCTTCAAGAGCGTTCACGGTATCGTGCGCCTGCTTTATGGTGAGTTGCTGGTCAATTTCCACATCAAAGCAGATGTGTTTCTTCTGCCCGGTGAGGTTTGTCGAAATGTTGTGGGCGTGAAGGTTGTGATTGAGGCCTATGACGTGGACTCGCTCAGCAATGGTTTCGCTGTTGAGCGCAATGGGGCGAGTGTTGATGGTGACATCACCCACGGGAAACTCTTCGCGTACTCTTTTTTCAATATCGGCGCATATTACCTGAACTTTTTCAACAGAGAGGGTTCTGTTGACACAGATGGCCATTTCAATGAAGACCTGCGGCCCGGTCGGTTTTACACGGATTTTGTCGATTGCGATGACGCCGCCGATCGCCATGGTTATCTCCTCAATACGGTCAGCAAGACCTTCGGGTGCAGCGTCGATCAGCACATCGATGGTTTTTTTGCCAAGGCTGAATGCGGCCCATCCCACCAGCAACGCAACCGCAATACCGGCAACGGCATCAGCCCAGGTGATACCCAGAGAGACGCAAAAAAGACCGAGGAGTACGACCGCTGAGCTGAGAATATCGGAGCTGAAGTGGAGCGCATCGGCTTCGAGGGCCTGGCTGTTGGTCTCTTTGGCAACTCTCGACAGTGCTCTCGAACGGGAAAAATCAACAACAATTGAGATGATCATAACGGCCACCGCATACCAATACCAGGTGACATCAATCTCTGTTTTTCCGGCAATCAGCCTCTCCACTGCCGTGGAGATAATCCAGACGCTCGTTACAATCAGAAGACCAGTCTCAATGAGTGCCGAGACGCTTTCAACCTTGGCATGTCCGTAGTGGTGTTTGCTGTCGGCTGGTTTATCGCTCATTTTGACGGCGAAGAGTGTCAGGGAGGCAGCGCCAAAGTCGAGGGCGGAGTGGGCCGCTTCGGAAATAATGCCGATACTGCCGGTCATTATGCCGACCATAAGTTTCATGACGGTAAGAAGGAGGCTTGCCAGAACCGAGCTAAGGGCAACCTGCTGCTTTTTATGATTATTTTTCATGGGTGTTTGTGTGAGTGTGTCGCTATAACTGCCTTTCGAAAGTTTTTTGATCATAAGTTGTCCATTTGTTTTCGCCATACCGGAAGCAGAGCGAGAAGAACTGCGGACCGACTCTTGCCTATAATAGCACGAATTGCCTTCAGTTTATAATGCAGGATGGCGGAATCAGGAGAAATCAATTATCAAAAACCATAAGGCAACCATGGTTGTGAGAAATAAAAAAGAACCGTCATTACGGTTTATCTTTGTTCGATGTTGTATATTCGCTGTATTAAGGTGGGGTGGAGTTTAAAAACGGTTTGATAGCCATATTTTTTGCGTTTATGTCCAGTTTCTGTCGGGGTTGTTTTGTGCGTGGCTTGTCGACAACCTCCATGAGGATTCTTGCCTTTTTTGTGGCTTTCTCCTTTATGGGGAGTAGGGTGGGAGTCCTCCTTGCGGCAGTCAACATGGATGCTGAGGAGATTTATCGTTCATCGAAATATGAGTCAGCTCTCGAAATTGCACAGCAGATGTTACTGGTCGCTGAAAAGAAGATCGGTACACTTCATCCTGATTTTGCCCTGACTCTCAATAATCTTGCAGCACTTTACTCTACCCATGGTCGCTATGGAGAAGCCGTTCCTCTACTCAGACAGGCACTTGCCATCCGTGAAAAAAACTTGAACCCTCTTCATCCCGATCTCGCTGTCAGTTTGAATAACCTGGCAGAGGTCTACAGGGCTCAAGGAAATTACCATGAGGCTGAGCCACTCTACCTGCGAGCACTCACCATCCGCGAAGAAATCAATCCTCCATTTCTCCCTGATGTTGCCCTTAGCCTGTCAAACCTCTCGGAGTTATATCGCATGCAGTGCCGGTATGCTGAAGCGGAGTCACTCTGCAAGCGCGCACTTGCCATCCGCGAAAAGAGTTCCGGTGCCTCTTCCTCTGATGTGGCACAAAGCATGAACAACCTTGCGAGAATTCTGGTTGCTGAAGGCCGGTATGCTGAGGCCGAAGCATATTACCTCCGATCGCTCACTTTTTGGCAAAAGAGCTTGAGTGCAGAGCAATCAGAAATCGCAACGCCATTGAGCAATCTTGCCGATTTGTATCGCATTCAGGGTCGCTACAGCGAGTCTGAACCACTCTGTCTGCAAGCACTCGCTCTTCGTGAGAAGGCTTTTGATCCTGACCACCCTTTGGTAGCGTCAAGTCTTAACAATCTCGCCGGGCTCTATTTTGCATTGGGGCGGTATAAGGAGGCTGAACCGCTCTACCTGCGTGCACTCACCATTCAGAAAAATATCTTTAAGGCGGATAATCCTGCCGTAGCAACAAGCCTCAACAATCTTGCCGGGCTCTATTTTGCATTGGGGAGGTATAAGGAGGCTGAACCGCTTTACCTGGGTGCACTCGCCATTCGGGAGAGACTTTTCAAGCCGAATCATCCCGATAGAATAATGGTTATGAACAACCTCGCCGGGCTTTATACTGCCGAAAGCAGATACCACGATGCTGTGCGACTCTCGGCGCGTGTGCTCGCCATCAGTGAAAAGCTTTTTGGCGCAGACCAGCCCGATGTGGCAACAAGTCTCAACAACCTTGCGGGAATATACTTTGCCGAGGGGGAGTATAAAAAGGCGGAAGCACTCTATTTGCGTGCACTCAGCATCAGGCAGAAAATTTATCCCCCGGGTCATCCTGATTTGGCGATAAGTCTCAATAACCTTGGAGAGTTATACCGCGTGCAAAGTCGCTTTGCCGAGGCTCTCTCGTGCTTTAATCAGGCACAGGCCATCCGCGAGAAGCTCTTTGGCTCGCAGCATCCCCTCGTGGCGACAAGCCTGAATAATCTTGCAGTACTGTACAAAAACCAGGCAAAATATGGAGAGGCCGAACCACTCTACCGGCGTGCGCTCGCCATCCGCGAACATAACTTTGGCCCTCAGCATCCCGATGTCGCAACAAGCCTCAACAATCTCGCCGGGCTCTGTTTTTCTTTAGGGCGGTTTACGGAGGGTGAAGCGCTCTATCTCAGGGCGCAAGCCATCAATGAACATATTTTTGGCCAGCAGCACGTCACTACTGCCCTGAGCATGAACAACCTGGCAGAACTGAAAAAAGCTCAAGGCAAATACAGTGAGGCTGAATTACTGTACCGCCAAGCTCTCGCCATCCAAAAAAAGCTTTTGGGAATCGCGCACCCTGATGTTGCAACAACGCTTAATAACCTCGGAGAGTTGCTCCGTCTTGAGGGTAATTACCGTGACGCATGGACTCTCTGCAAGCAAGCGCTTGCCATTCGGCAGAAGATTTATGGTGCCACACATCCTGCTGTCGCCATAACGCTCAACAACCTTGCCTTGCTCTACAGTGAGCAGCGCAAATACCATGCAGCAACGCTTTTCTTCAAGCGTGCCCTTGCCATACAGGAAAAATTTTTGGGCCGCAATCATCCTGATTTGGCAATAAGCATCAACAATTTAGCCGCATTGTATACTGCGGAAAAGAGGTACGAAGAGGCAGAACCACTCTGCATCCGCTCACTCGCAATTGCAGAGAGCTCCCTGGGGCCTCTTCACCCCAACATCGCCATAGTTCTTGATAATCTGGCTTTTATCTATAAAAAAACAGGGAAGCAGAGCGATGCTGAGAGCCTGGAAAAACGTGCAACACTCATCAGGGCAGAGAAACGATGATGGATGATCTTGTTAACGCTTTGATTCGACGACTCTGGCAGGTCATGCTCGTATCCTCTTGCAGTATGGTTGCTGTTTTTGTTATTTTGATGGCTGAGCCGCTCAAAAAAGGCGACAGCCATGGGGGTGGAATAATTGTCTTTGTCAAACAAAGTAACTCCAAGGCGCCGCTACAGCACGGCTTTATTGCCGCGTCGTCCGATTTGGCAAACCCACTGAGCTGGTCTGATGCCAAAGCGACATGCGACAGCCTGACCTTAAACGGTTTTACGGATTGGACACTTCCAACCAGGGAGGATTTGAGCAGGCTCCTTATAAACAACGAGATGGTTGGGGGGTTTCAGGAGGCCGACTACTGGAGCTCTTCAGCGTTTGAGCCCGACAGTGCCTGGTGTCAGCACTTTCTTGGCGGCAAAGAGTATATTCGTCCCAGGGAGATGCGCTTGCGGGTCAGGCCCATAAGGAAATTTTGAAGTTTTTGCCTGGATTTTTTTTAAAAAATGGAACGGTTATGAATAATAGTATACAAAAAGTTTTTACTCGACCGCTGAAGCTCCTGCTGCTTGCCGCTTTGGGCGTGGTTGCTCTTGCACCACGCTCTTCGGCGGCGCTCAAGATCGGCGATGCCTATGGAGGAGGCGTAGTCGCCTGGATTTTGCAGCCTGGTGACAAGGGTTATGCTGAAAGCGTCGAGCAAGCGATCATTGTCGCAAAGGCCGATGCTTCTCCAGCGCTCTATTGGTCGGATACCAGAACGTCAACCGACAAGCTTGAAGGGATCGGTTTCCATGACGGGAATTCGCAGGGCACGGCAAGGCAAGCACGACTTACCGGGAGCGTCACTTATGAACGCAACTCACCCTGAAAAACCATGCGTCTCTGTATCGTAATAAAAAATTTCATGTTGAAACCCGTGATCCTCAATACACTGAAAAAAGGTGAATAAAAACAGCAGTACCGCTCACGATCGGCGATGAAGCGGGCGGCGGCAAAGTGGCTTATATTTTGCAATGTGAAATACTGCCATGCGCGGTTATATCAGTGCTTTACCTGAAGGGTTCTTATGCAATAAAGAGGGTGTTGCCGGTTCAGCATCCGGTAGCAGTTCGGCCGGAACTTCCATGTTGACGGGTCGGTTCAGCCCATTATAGCCACTCTCCTTTAGCTCAAGAATCCGGCACTCTGTTATGGATGCTGTGGAAATAACGGTTCGGCTTTTTCCCCTCCATGTTCAGGCTTTTTTGTATGTTTAAACGCACGGATTTTGTATTCCGCTCTGCCATAATACATGGCAATGATTATCTAAATCATTTTAATATATGTTTTTAATATGAAAATCGGTATTTCACGCACAAAGTTTTCTTGCTTTTTCTTTCCTGTTCACCATTTTTCAGAATATGCTTATTTTAAAATGCTTTAGAGCTTGAAACCTTTCTTAATCGTTCCCCTTTTTCCTTTGATTATTCTTTCCTTTTCTGTAATATTCCCCTGAATTTGTAAAGTTTCTGTAAACAGGACAGGCAAAAACGGGGTGTTATATGGGCGTTTCGGTTCGTGAAATTCCACTGAAAGAGGGCGGCTTCACCTTCTCTCTTGATATCTACCACAAGGGCCAGAGGCAGCAGGTTAAAACAGAGATTCAGACCGAGAGATCAGCAGGGAGAGAGTACAAAAAAGCACGGCAGCAAGCTGAAGCGATGGCGGCAGAGAAAGAAGCCCAATTGAAGATTGACCCGGCAGCGGTTTTTCTTGGCAAAGAGAGGCGCGGCACTGATTTCATTGAATATTTTGAAAAGGTGATGCGTGAAAAAAAAAACAGCGCACCGCTTTACAGTAACGCGTTGAAACATCTTCGTGACTTTAACGGCACAAAACCCTTACCAATGGGGAATATTTGCCAAACATGGGCGGAGCGGTTCCGGGAGTATGTTGATTGTTTGAACCTGAAAGGAACTACAAAAAATAACTACCTGCACGGTTTGAAGATCATTCTAAACCGAGCGGCAAAGGATAAACTCATTCCTGATTTTTCAAGGAATTTGGAGTCGTTCAAAAAGAATGATGTTTCTTCGAAATTCTTGACCGTTGAGCAGATCAAAAACCTTGAGGCGGCACCATGCAAGCACCCGGCAGTAAGGGCGGCATTTCTATTCTCTTGCTTTACAGGCCTGAGAGTTTCAGACCTTGAAGCTTTGAGCGATGGCGATATTCAACAGGACGGCGACAGGGTAACGGTTCGTTACAAAATGCAGAAAACCCAAAAATGGGAACGTTTGACCCTTGGTGCGCAGGCGTTGAAGTATCTTGAAAAGGCAAAAGAACTTCATAAGGACAGGGCAGACAATGACAGCAGGGCTTTAGTTCTTCCCAGTAGAACCCATTCAGGAAAAATTCTTCGAGAATGGGGCGCGGCGGCAGGCATACCGTTCAATCTTGGGTGGCATTGCGGGCGGCATTCGTTCGCAGTGATGATCCTTCAGAATGGCGATGACCTTTTCACCCTATCAAAACTCATGGGGCATGCCACCATTGCAATGACACAGATTTATGCAAAGGTTGTAGATGAAACGAAAACGGCGGCCATGGATAAACTGCCTTCATGGTAAGCATTCCCCTTTATTTCTTAGGGAATATTCCGAAAAGTTAAGAGTAAAGAAGAAAGGGAAAGAGAG
>CAIJWE010000126.1 GCA_903824295.1 uncultured Chlorobiaceae bacterium | reverse complement strand
TTGTATTTCATTTTTATGTCTCGATTAATCTCTCCGAATAACCACTTTTTTTGTGGTAATGGAAATCTTTATGAGATAAAATTGATAGCTGGGATTAATTGATATAATTCTATTTAACATTTGTAAATCGGGAATTGCTGGGGAATCATTACGTTTTTCACAGCGTCATGATCTGCCGTTTGCGATATCATTTGTTTCAGAAAAAAGTGGTAACAAAGACGATTTGAAAGCATTTGTCAATAAAGTTGGTTTTCCGCTGATTTCGAAACCATTGGAAGGGTTTGCTTCTAACGGTGTCGTTTTTGTTCGAAATTGGGAGGAGTTATTGCCATTGTTCGAAGAAAGAAATAATATTTTCCAGGAGTATCTGGGAGATCCTGATACATTGAAAAACTATTTTGATAATTTTACCAGGTCAATCCCTTTATTTATTCAAGCTCCTCAGATAATAATTTATTCAAGTGCTACCATTATTAGTCCTCATGGAGAAATCACACCATTTCTAACCTTGGAAAACTATCATCAATACGGATTAACGATTAATTGCAGAAGGGTTGATAATCCCGAACTTGAGGCTATAGCATTGCGATTTGCCAAGGCATACTTTTCAGAAGGTGGTTTTGGGCCAATGAGTATTCAATTCAGACAGGATATCCAGGGTAACTGGAAAGCTATGGAATTCAATTTGAGATCAAACGGCAACACGTTTACAAGATTTCTTTTGGGACAGGATGAAATCGGAATAATAATTAATTATGCGCTTCCATTTGCCGGTTTTCCTTTATACACCCCATCAACTGATGCGTATTCTTGTCGAATAATTAAGACATTGCAAACACACTGTCTTCCTATGGATAATATTAATATACTTCAACGTGGTAAGTGGGAGTCGGGGAGATGAGTAAGACTTTTTATTTCCATATTGGTTTACATAAAACAGCAACGACATTTCTTCAGAAAAAAGTATTTCCAGAGTGTAATAGTTTGTTCTTTATTAAAAGAAATGAACTCAGATTGATTAATAAAGAAGGACCGTTTAAAGGATGGAAAATCAGTCGTGATTTTGAAATGGGATTTGCCAGATCCCCTGAGTTCTGGCTTGACTATGGTGATCAGTTAATTCAGGCAGCTATTCCGGAGCATATTCTTTCGAAAAATCAAAACGTATTGATTTCAAGTGAAGGTATTACAGGGGCCAGGATATTTTTGAGGAATACTGATCCGATGATAGATCCTTTTTCACCAGTAAATGACCCGCACCTTTTGATATTTCATTTTAGAAACCTCAGAAAAATTATTGCCAAATATGGATTTGATAATATTAAAATAATCCTGACTATCAGAAGGCAGGATTATTGGTTCGCTTCAAATTATTCTCAATTTTCTCATCTGATACCAAGAGCATCGCAACTTGATTTTGAAACTCAGGTTGAGCATATGATAAATCCGGAATTCAGATATTATTGGGAAGGTATTTGGGGGAATTATAAATTGATTCGGGACTGTGTTCTGGAAATAACCGGCAAAGGAAATTATCTTATTCTTCCACACGAATTGCTCGTTGAAAATCCATCTGACTATCTTCACAGGCTTGCTGATTTTGTTGATGATGATGGTGTAATAAATTCATCTATTGATGTATTAAATAAAAATAGTACCGGGGAGAATGAATGGAGGACAAAGAAGCGGATGTACTATTTTAAGCCGTACAGTTTTTTTGATAAATACGATACAAGGGTAATTTCATTTGGGTTTGGAAAAGAGAACTCAATTGTGTTGAGTCCGCATATTTCAAATAAAGTTATTGCATTTTTTAAAAGTAAAAATCAACAATTGGATCAAGATGAAAATTTAAACTTAAATAAATATGGGTATTATCAGAAAGATCCGCCTCTGGCCTATAAAAAGGCATAAAATATAGTGTGACATGGGCGGCTTGAACTCTGAATTTGATATTTAGGGTTTGAACGAAAAATTGATTTCATCACATAGACTCATTTCTTTTTAGTATTTGAAGGTAGATGATATTTGAAATAAAATGAGCAGAAGCGTAATAGTGACACATTTAAATACCTCTTATCTAAATACATACAACTGCCTGAAAGCGGGTTCTATGCACGTTTTAGCATGTCAATCATCTCTTGCAACGTGAACTCAAGGTCACGTGCGGGGTGCCAGCCAAAAATAGTTTTTGCTTTGCTGATATTCATTCCGAAACTTGGCGCTGCATGGCTCGGATACGTTTTTATTGCCGGTCTGCCTGCCCCGTTTTTTTCTGTCATACTGGCAACAATCTCGGCAAGGGAGGCAACGGTAACCGGACTACCGCCTGCAACATTCAGTGTCGCAGGCCATTTTTCATAAGGTGATGTTGCAAGTATGACGATGAGTTCTGCGGCATCCCTGACATCAATAAGATCAAGTTGCTGCATTCCTCCAAAAACTTCAATATCGTCGCCGCGCATGGCTCGATTAATATATTTGCATAACAGCTCATTTTCCCGCAGTATGGTATTCGGACCGATAAGATGTGCTAAACGCAAAGAGGTCACTTTTGATCTGCTGCTTGCTTGTAAAATGTTTGCTGCCTGTAGTTCAGAACACCATTTTGCCGTTGCATAGGGCGTTTCCGGAGCTGGCGGGCTCTCTTCGGTCCATAGAGGTGGGCTGGTTGTCCCGTAAACTGACTGGCTGGAAGCATTGATAAATCCGGGTATCTGATAATTCATCGCACAAGCAGTGAGAAACTGGGTATACTTTGAGGACTTCGCAAGCTCAAGTTTGGAGTTATGCAGTCTGGCGAATGCAAGATGACAGATTATGTCAACACTGCCAATCGAAAAACAGCCGTTCAACAGCTCTTTTTGATCAATAAGCTCAATACCTGGTGGTAACAATGGTTCTACGATGCCGTCAAAACGCGAAGGATCACGAACAACGGCAATTACCCGGTCTATTCCGTTATACCCAGCCAGGGCAGAGAGTACAGCGCGTCCGAGGAAACTGTTGGCTCCGGTGACAAGAATAGTCCGGCCTGATTTCCTCCATGGGTAGACACCGGTAGATACCGCTGCAGACGCAAGGTCAAGTGTGGTCTCAACATCAATAACCCTGCTTCGAACTTGTCTTATGCCGATTTTGCGTCTGTGTTGAGTCAGTTTGAAACCGTTGCCCAATAGATTGATGGCATCAGCTATGACCGTTTCGACTTCGTTGAATCCCATTAATGCACGAAGGCCGGTGATTCCGGTGAAGCGCGCATTCATTTCAAAAAAAAGGACACCCAGGTTGGTCATCCGGCCCTGGATATTGATTGGACCTCTCAGTCCATATTTTTGTAAAAAGGGAAGAAACTCATCAACAGCTTTCCACGCTTCAGGTACATTTGCAGGAACAATCTCAATCGGCACGCCATTCTTCAATTTGTTGAAGCTGGCAAATCGCCCGAGTTCCTGACCATGTTTTCCCGTCACGACCTGCAAGGAGATTTCGCTAACCTGTGCAATTTGTCCCTTTTCAAGCGCGGTCATAAAAATTGCATGATTCTTGTCTCCTATGCAAGGCGCAACCAACTCCTGGATGACATGATCGTTGGTCACTAACGTCAGATCGTCAACACCGTTTATGATCAATAACCCTTTGGATGCAAATCCGGAAATCGGCTTGGCAATCAACGGGTATGCAACTTCGCCTCGTTCGACTGCTTCAATGAGCTCTGTTTTGCTGTAACTTTTGACAAATGTATGCGTGATTTTTGAAAGAGTGCGCGACATCAACACCTTGTCCCGGCAAAGTTCAATGACATTTCTGTCCGGAACAGGAATGTATATTCCAATCGTATTGAATTTTTGCATGTTGTCGGCAAGGAGAAGCAACTCGTCATCATGACCAGGAATAAGGATGTCGAGATGATCTTTGCTGCAACACTCAAGAAGCCGCTCGATATAATCGCTACAATAAATTGACGGAAGCGATCGTTGTACATCACAATCATAGGCCCCGAAAGCAAACGGATTCATTCCATAACCAAATGTTTTGATTGGCAGCCTTGATAGTCGGCATGAATCGACAATAGATTGTCCAACACCGCTGCCAATACTGGTAATACCAACCTTGATTTCAGATAAAAAACTCATTAATCGTCCTTATGATTCAGATGTTAATTCCTGAAAAGATCATGCAATACTTTTTATTGTTGAAATGATATAATCCTGATCTTCCCTGGAGAGAGCAGGGTAGATAGGCAGGCAAAGTATTTTATTTGCGATAGCATGAGCTGCCGGTAAATTGGCGGATTGAGCGGAAGGCAAACCCTGATACATTGGAAATTCGCTGATCAGAGGATAGAAATAGCGTCGCGCAAAAATGTTGTTTTCCTTCAGTTTCATGTAGAGATTATCCCTGCTCAACGGAAAATCGGTTTCGACAAGAATCGGGAAGTAGCTGTTATTGCCTTTCGTTGCGATATTGGGGGGAAGAACCGTTATTCCAGCCAACCCTTTTAAAGCTTCCCGATAGGCGCTGTCAATCTGCTTGCGCAAAACTAAAGCCTGGTCGATGTGCTTCAGTTGCAGTAGACCAAAAGCGGCCTGTATTTCGTTCATTTTGCCATTTATTCCGAGCGCCACAACAGTCGTCTCATCTGCAAATCCGAAGTTTTTCAGGTAATCTATACGCTTTTTTGTATCAGCGTCCGGGCTTATGATAGCCCCGCCTTCAAAGGTATTGAATACCTTTGTTGCGTGAAAGCTCAAGACACTCAAGTCGCCATGACGCAAGATAGAACCGCCAGCATCACACACACCGAAGGCATGAGCCGCGTCGTATATTACCTTCAAGTTATAACTATCCGCAATACGCCGAATTGCTTTTACGTCACATGGAGTGCCATAACAGTGTACCGGCATTATGGCGGTAGTTTCCGGAGTGATAGCGGCTTCAATTCTGGCAGGATCAAGGTTGAGTGTATCGGGATCAATATCGACAAATACCGGGCTGATAGCGTTCCAGAGCAGCGAATGTGCCGTGGCTACGAATGAATACGGGGTTGTTATCACTTCACCTGAAATATTCAGGGACTGCAATGCGGTAACTAAAGCTAACGTACCATTTGCAAAGATCGATATATGCTCAACGCCAAGATAGTTACAAAGCGCAGCTTCAAATTCCTTATGGAATGTTCCCGCGTTGGTAACTCTCTTGCTCTCCCATATTTGCTCCAGCAACGGAAGAAATTCTTCTAACGGAGGAAGATACGGCTGGGTAACGTATATGGGGTTGATCTTCACAGGTGCACCTCAAAGCTTTCAGGTTGCATACCAGCGCACCAGCGCTGCCACATTTGCCGAAGTGCTGACTCCGTAGCCCGTGTAACAAATTCGGGTGATCGAGTTCTGGAATTGGTAATTCGATCCCGTATGCCGGAACGTATCTCGTTAAGTTCATCCAAATGTGCACTCCAGTAAACGGCTATTTCAACAAATTCTTCCATAGTTTCTGCCACAAAACGCTCCAAACCAACCCGACCCAGAATGGTGACACCATGACGACTCGGCAGTGTTTGCCCGGCTAACGTGATGGTAGGAACACCCATTGATAAACCGTGATTTGTTGTTGTACCGCCTGAATAAGGAAACGTGTCGAGGAGCAGATCGATATTATGGTGAAGTTTTAAATAGTCGTCCATCGGCACCCTTGGATAAAAAAGCAAACGGTCACGGGCAACGCCATGTTGCTCAAAGATGGTGGTAAAACGCTCCTGTTGCGTTTTTTCGGTTACATCGCCAAGAAGCAGACGAGAAGCCGGAACAGCGTTTAACACACGAGACCAAAGTTCGATGACACTATCACCAATTTTGCATAAACGGTTAAAACTCCCAAAAGTGAATCCGTTCGAGGTGAGAGCCGGTAACGGGTTCAGTTCCGGGCTTTCGTTGTAGGTATGAAAAACGTTTGAAGAGGGAAGGTATACCAGTTTTTCTGAAAATTGCCAATCCAGCAGACCAACAGGAGCGCAGTGTATGTCCGTAAGGCGATAGTCAATGGCTTTCAATCCAGTGGTTGCGGGATAGCCAATACAGCTAACCTGCACTGGTGCGGGTTTCAGGGCAAATACGGGTAACCGGTTAAGACCTGTATGACCAGAGAGGTCAATAAGAATATCAACCTCGTCTGCACGAATCTGTTCGGCAAGCGAAAGATCACTCATTCTGAATACCTGCCGCCAGAGATGAACTTTCTCTCGCAGGCGTTCAGTGACATGGTCTTCACGGTCATAATTGGAATAAGCGATCAGCTTGAACTTTTCGCAGTCAAACATTTGCCAAACAGGTTCAATGAGGAATGCGACCGGGTGACTGCGAAAATCACCCGATACAAAGCCTATAGTCAGACGGCGATCAGCAATTTTTGCATTATTGTGTGCAGGTTGCGTTTCATCAAGATGAGCATCTAATCTTTCGCCAAACTCCATGTGTTCATGAAAGAGAGCTTCAGGTGTCAAATTTGCATCGTGGGTCAGAAAAAACAGAAGATTACTGTACGTTTGGTTGCAATCCGGTTTAAGCAGAAGTGTTTGACGGAAACAGGCTTCAGCTTCCGCAGAGCGTAGACCGCTTTTCAGTAATGCACTACCGCAATTTGTATATGCCTCTGCATGATCCGGCTTGAGTTTTATCACCCGCTCATAACTCCAAACGGCCTCTTCGTAGCGCCTCAACTCCAGTAACGTATTTCCGTGATTATAAAGGGAATTAGGATCGTTCGGATTGAGTGCTATCGATTTATCATAACGTGATAGAGCTTCATTGAATCGTTTCAGCTCAAATAATGCAAAACCGCTCTTATTGTAAGCAGTTACATAGTCTGGCTTAATTTTTACAGCCTTCTCGAAACTCAAAACAGCCTCTTCATAGCGCTTCAACGCAAGTAACGCATTGCCACGATTATAGTGAGGTTCCGAATAGTTCGCATTAAGCTTTATCGTTTTGTCATAACTCAACACGGCTTCTTCGTAGCGTTTCAACTCAAGCAATGAAAAACTGCGATTATTGTACGCAAGCGCGTAGTTCGGCCTGAGAGCTATTGCCCTCTCATAACTCGCAACAGCGTCCTCGTAACGCTTCAGCGCCTGTAACACAACACCGCGATTACACCAAGTATCAGCATTGTCAGGCTGGACGGCTACAGCCTTGTCATAGCTCAACAAAGCCTCCTCGTAACGCTTCAACATCTGCAAGGCATTTCCGCAATTGTTCAGTGAAGCAGGGTGACGGGGATTGATGTTAAGCGCACGATCAAATAACACAACAGCATCGCTTAACCTGTTTTGTTGACCGGCAATGGTTGCCAGAAGTTGCAGTGCATCAAAGTGGGCGGGATTAGCGATCAATATCTTTTTGTAGAGTGCTTCTGCTTCAGCTAAATGACCTTGTTGATGCAACGCAAGCGCCCTCTGTAACTGCGTCGCCTGATCAGAGGCTGACCGGCCCGGGAGTTCGGATGTACTGAAATCTTGATGATCTTGCTTCGGCATTTTTGTATTTCGGTTACGTTATAGCGAAAGAGTTGACGGTTGAGCCGGGGAGTATTTTTTCAGAAGCGCGCGCATCTTCTCGATTCGTCTTTTGTCGCTCGCAAACAATACCGGTTTCTCAACGGCGATTTTCATAAGGTGGAGAGCCTCTTCCCGATTCCCTTTCTCAATACAGATCAAGGCAAGTTCGTGATAGTTTCTGATGATTTCCGGGTCAAGGCTCATTGCTTTTCTGAACGCTTTTTCGGCCAGTTCATAATTGCCTTTTGGCACGTGTCCAATGAAGGTTGAGGCTAATACTCTGTTGAACCATCCAATATTGGCGGCTTCACGGTAATAGGAACCGAGCAGGGAGAGGGCGGTTTCATCGTTCGGGTTGTGTCGGAGGGCGGTGTCAAGCTCTCGTTTTATTTCGTTGGCGCGGTTTAATTTCTCCTTTGTGCCGATCTTGTCGGCCATGATCCCGAGCGATGCAGCGAGCCAGGTGTATCCTTTCGAGTTCGTACTGTCAAGACTGATACTTGTGCGGGCATATTCTGCAGCTTTCCGGTAGTGTTGCAGTGCGGCATCGGCATTTTCGAACGAGACGGATTCGCCCCTGCTTACCTCCAGCCTGGCCAGCTTCCAGCAGAGTTCAGCATTTCCAGGATTTTTGCGCAGTTCTGAGGTGTAGAGTGAATCAGCTTTTGGATAGTTCATTCTTCGCAACTCTTTGTCAGCAAGGTCCACCCCTGCTCCAGCCCGCTCTTTTACCGGAGTTTCAGGGATAACGGAGGCAATCAGTGCGAGCAGTGAAAAGGCCAGAAGAGGGTAGAGCCAGAGACGAAGATAACGGAATTGATGTTTGGCACTATTCATTGTTTATCTAAACCAGATTGACTCTGGATATTTATGGTGGAGCTGTTTGTCGAGCCCAAGCCAGTGGCCTGACGGTAAGAGCATCATCATGATGGCAAAGAGCATAAAGGGAGGGAGCGAAAGATTATAGTAGCCGCCTGCCGCAAAATTCAGAACCATGAAGAGCGCAAAAGCCGCATTGGCCCTTACCGCAAAGCCAAAAACAAGCCCGAGGCCGATGATGAGCTCACCGATGGTCACAATCCATGCGATCGGGTATGCCAGGGGTATGGCAAACTGCTCAAGATAGAGGGCCTGAAAAGAGCTGGCGGGAAGTTCACCAAGCCGTGTGGTGAAAAATCCCTGCATGAGGTCGCTCCAGAGCCACCCCTTTACCAGCTTGTGCCAAAACCCGTAGAGAAAAAACGCAGCAAAGAGATAACGTCCGGCAAGGAATAAGATAATTCCCACTTTATTGAAAGGATGCCTTTTCATCTCTTTTTTGTTTACAGTCCGTTGCGTTCAAAGATGATGTCAACACTGCTCTTCAGCTTTTTCAGGATATTTTCGGAGCTGAAGAGTTCGGCAATCTCTGCAGGGCTGATATGTTTCAATAACTCCTCATCTTTCAGTACCAGTTCGCGCAGGTGCACTTTGGTCGACCAGCTTTCCATGGCGTTGCGCTGCACAAGACGGTAGGCCTCTTCACGGGTGAGCCCTCTTCCTGTAAGGGCGAGAAGGATGGTCTGTGAGGTGGTCAGGCCGTAAGATGAATTGAAGTTTTCCTCCATTCTCTCTGGATAGACAAGCAGTGTATCGACTGCTTCGCTGAAGGTCCGAAGCATATAGCAGAGTGCGGTGGTCGAGTCGGGCATGATGATGCGCTCAACCGATGAGTGGGAGATGTCCCGTTCATGCCAGAGTGCGACGTTTTCCATAGCAGCAAGGGAGTTCGAACGAACCACGCGGGCAAGACCGGTAAGGCGCTCGAAGGTGATCGGGTTGCGCTTGTGGGGCATGGCGGAACTGCCTTTCTGTCCTTTGCTGAAAAACTCTTCGGCCTCACGAACTTCCGTACGCTGCAGGTGGCGCAGCTCAACGGAGAATTTCTCGATTGAGGATGCAATGATGGCCAGTGTTGTGGCAAATTCAGCGTGGCGGTCGCGCTGGAGAATCTGTGTTGATATAGAAGAGGGTTCGAGTCCGAGTTTGCGGCATACTGCGGCTTCGATATCGGGCGAAAGGTGCTGATAGGTACCTACAGCACCGGAAATTTTACCGACAGAGATGATGGCGACAGCCTTTTTCATACGGTCGAGGTTCCTGAGCATCTCCTGATGCCACAGGAGCAGTTTCAAGCCGAAGGTGGTTGGTTCGGCATGAATGCCGTGTGTTCGGCCCATCTCAAGAGTGTATTTAAACTCTACAGCCCTTTTTGCAAGAACCTCAACCAGTTGCTCAATATCGGCAACAAGGATTTTTCCTGCATCGCGCATTTGCATGGCAAGAGAGGTATCAACGACATCCGAAGAGGTGAGCCCTTCGTGAATGTAGCGGGAATCGGGGCCGACATGGTTGGCGACATTGGTCAAAAAGGCAATGACATCGTGTTTTGTCTCTTTCTCAATCTCAAGAATTTCATCGACATTGAATGCCGCCTTCTGCCGGATGCTTGCAAGTGCTTCTTCGGGGACAAGGCCAGCTTCCATGCGTGCCTCGACCGCAGCAATTTCAAGCTGCAACCAGCGTTCAAATTTTGCATCATCTGTCCAGATGGCTGAAATATCTTTGGGTGAATAACGTGGTATCACTTGTTGTATTTTGGTTTAGTGTTGTTACCGGTAAGTTTGTGCAATATAGTGACCGGAACCATGAAAAACCACTCTTCCGGCTAAAAGCTGTTATTGTTTCCCCCCGTTGCCGGTTTCGCTACCCAGTTCACGGTATATCTGGCGGATATAGTCGAGAGCCGCATCGCGGTCGTAGGGGATGAGTCCATCAATGACCGCATTTTCCATTCTTTTTTTGATCATGCCGACCATTTTTCCCTCTGGCAGATTGAGCGTTGCCATGATATCCTCGCCGCTTAAAGGTGGACGCCATTTGGCGAGCTGGTCTTTTTCGCCAACTTCGGCAATTTTTTCTTCAACATGGTTGAAGTTGCTCATGATCCGCAATACCTTTTTCGGATTTTTGCTGGTGACGTCAGCCCGGCAGAGGTTCATCAGATCCTGGAGATCCTCTCCGGCATCAAACATGAGCCGACGGATGGCCGAATCGGATATCTCCTCTTTTGAGAGGGGAATCGGTCGATGATGGAGGCGTACCATCTTTTGTACGTAGTCGAGCGGGTCAAGCGGCCAGCGCATCTGGCGGAATATTTTGGCCACAATTCTGGTGCCAACGGCATCGTGACCATGGAAGGTCCATCCGGCAGACTTGCTGAACCGTTTTGTAGCAGGTTTTGCAATATCGTGCAGTAGTGCCGCCATTCTGAGCCAGAGGTTTTCGGCGTGCGGAGCAAGATTGTCGATAACCTGGAACGTGTGGAAGAGGGTATCCTTGTGCCCCAGACCGTCAACCTGTTCAATACCAGCCATGGCGGAAACTTCCGGCATAATCTCCTTCAGCACACCGGTTTCATGGAGAATAATCAGTCCCTTCGATGGACGGGGAGAGAGCATGATTTTGAACAATTCCTGACTTACTCGCTCGATTGAAACAATGCCGATTCTCTCGTGCATGGTCTTCATTGCCTCAATCACTTCAGGGAGCAGGGTAAAATCGAGCTGGGCAGCAAAACGTGCCGCCCTCATCATGCGCAACGGGTCATCCGAGAAGGTCTGCAGGGGGTCAAGCGGCGTTCTCAGGATGCGGGCATGGAGATCCTCAATCCCGTGAAAATGGTCGATTATCTGGTTCCGCCCTTCGCTGTTGAGCACAAGAGCAAGCGAATTGATGGTGAAATCCCTCCGTGACAGATCGTCATCAAGTGTTCCAATCAGTGTAACCGGTTTTCTTGAGTCGTTGTTGTACGACTCTTTGCGGGCGCCGACAAGTTCAACCTTGAACGTGCCCATCGGGTCTGAAAGTTCGAGTTGTGCAGTTCGGAAGCGCTCAAAAAGGACAAAATTCCGCCCGTTCAGTTCGTCGCGGACCGCTTTTGCAAAAAGGACCGGGTCACCGATGACCATGATGTCGATATCAGCACAGGGCCTCTGCATGATCACGTCGCGGACATAGCCGCCGACAAGGTAACAACTGATGCCGATTGTATCGGCCATGTCGCCGATGCGGTAGAGGATCTCCGGGATGGACGATTGTGGGAGTATAGTCATTACCAGCTTGCCTGTTCATTGGTCAGTCATTCACGTAAGGCAGCATTGGCGGCAATTTCTTCTGCAATTTTGCCTGCAACCATAATTGCCCGGCGCCCGTCTGAAGAGCTGACGGTTGCCGGTGTGTTGTTTCTGACGGTATTGATAAAATGTTCGAGTTCGTCACGCAGTGCGTTAATTTTTGGAACTTCCGGGTTAATATAGTCAAGAACCATCCCTTGCATGGTCTCGTGAATTTCTCCGAACTGTTCAAGTATTTTACGCGCAGCAAATGATTTGAGCGGATTTTTTGAGGAGGCTTCACTCTGTTTTACAAGCCTGAAGATTTCTGATTTTCCAGTAGTCAGATCCAGCGAAGCATAACTTTTCGGAGAGTCGCAAAAAAAACGGAGCTTGCGCATTTTGATACGGCTCAGCCTGCTGGCTGTGACATTTGCGGTTGCACCGTTTATAAAATCGATTCTTGCCGTCGCCATGTCGAGCTGGTTGGAGAAGACCTTGACCCCCGAAGCAGAGATATGCTTGATGTCGGAGGGTATGAGTGAGAGCACCAGGTCGATGTCGTGAATCATGAGGTCGAGCACCACTGAAACATCGGTAACCCGACGGGAAAAACCGCTCAGCCGTTCGGCCTGGATATAGAGCGGACGTCCGATATGGGCCTCCACTGCTCGCAGGGCAGGATTGAAGCGTTCAATATGGCCAACCTGTATGTGCACCCCGTTTTCAGCTTCGAGCCGTATCAGTTCATCGGCCTCTTCAACCGTTGTGGTTATAGGCTTTTCAATAAAGAGGTGCAACCGCTCGCCGAGCAGTGTGCGGGCTATCTCATAGTGGGAGCTTGTCGTGGTGGCAATGATGGCTGCATCGCATGACTTTGCAAAGAGTTCAAGCGAGCTGAACGTGGCGACACCGTATTTTCCGGCCATCTCTTCTGCCCGCTGACGATCGAGATCATAGACTCCTGCGAAATGAAGATCACCGCACTCCCGCGCGATTTCAGTGAGGAGCTTTGTATGAAACTCTCCAAGCTTGCCGACCCCAATGACTCCAATATTCATGGAATTTCCTGTCGATAGTGATAATGAGTCTGGATCAGCCATTGACGGATTCATTTGAAGGATCAAGGGCCTCAATTTTGTACTTGAAGAGGCTGAGTGCAATGACAGCTCCTGCAACAGTTAAAATTCCCGCAACAATATAGGGTGCGTGAAAATTCATACCGTAAAGGACGCTTCCGCTGAAGGGACCCATAATACGGGCAAAAGAGTTGACTGATTGTGAAAGACCGAGAATCTGCCCCTGTTGCTGTTTATAGCTGTAGAGCGAAATCATGGAGAGGTTGATGGGGGCTACCAGACTGGTGCCGATAGCAAAAAAGAAGAGGATGATCAGTCCGAGAGTAAAGAGCGAACTCTGAGGAGCGAAAGGAACAAAAAAGACGCCGATAAAGGTGAAAAGGTGGCCCCACAAAAAAAGCTTGTGCTCGCCCAGTTTTTTAATAAGCTTACGGATAAGGCCGCCCTGTACGACGACCGACCAGATACCGACGTAAGCAAAGATGTAGCCGATCTGCTCGTCGGTAGCCATGAAGTACTCTTTCCAGAGGAGGATGGAGGCTACCTGCATGTTGACAATGGCAAAGGTATAGATATAGTTTGCAATCATGAGCAGTGCCAAGGGGCGTGAACTGAAGGTCAGTTTGAGCCCGTCAACATACTCATCCCGTTTTTCAGCAAGAAAGAGAGAGACCGATCGCCGGGGTTCGCTGTTGAGTGGTCGTTTTTTCAGAAAGCCGAATGCCATCTTCTGTGCATTTTTGTTCGACTCGGGAAGCAAAAAAATGGCAAGGATAAAGTCTATAGCGATCAGTGAGGCTGAGACATACCCCACCATAGGAATGCCATAATTGTGTTTCAAAACTCCGCCGATGAGCGGGCCGATAATGAAACCAATGCCAAAAGCCGCCCCGATCATGCCCATCGCTCCTGAGCGGCTTTTGCTGTCAGTAACATCAGTGATATAGGCTTGTGCAGCAGCAATATTGGCTGACCCGATACCTGAAAGTCCTCTGGCAAAAATAAGCAGAGGAATGGTCGATGCCTGCGAAAAAACCAGATAGGAGAGGGCTGTGATAAAAATACTGATCAGCATGACCGGTCGCCGGCCTATTTTGTCGCTCAGCTTGCCCCACAGTGGGGAAAAGATAAACTGCATGATGGAAAAAATCGAGGCAATCAGTCCGATCATGAATGGACTTGCTCCGAGATCCTTTGCGTATGTCGGCAGAAGCGGAAGCACAATTCCGAATCCGATGAGATCCAGTAAAACCGTCAGGAGTAAGATGAGCAGTGGAGAGCGCTTCATGCCGTGCATTTTGTAATTGTTCCGCTAAAGCGACAAAGATAAAAAAATTAACACCGATTCTGACAGGGGAGTGTCAAAAAATCAGGGCTCAGCACGATCATTCGGATAAATCATTCGGTGCAAACGGGCAATGCCTTCAAGGACTCTTGGTCCGGGACGAAGAAAGAGGTTGTTGTCGAGCCTGTCGTAAACCTGGTGGTGCTGGACGGCCGCAACGCTGTTCCATCCAGGGCGGTTCATCACGTTGTCGGCGGCAGAAGACTCGTTTGCCATGTACATGCAGGCAATCATCCCGGGACTTTTCTCAATCACCCACTCCTGAGATACTTCGAAATACTCCTTTTCAACCGCGTCACCAATATTGCGGCCACCGGCGCAGGCAATAAGCGCTGAGGTATAACTTCCTTTTCCACCCGTCCAGAAGGGGTCGTTCCAGATTTCGAGATAGACGCTTTTTTTGTTCTTTTGACTTTCAGCCCTCTTTTTGAATAGCGCAAGGCCCTCACTTATGGAGTTTGCCAGGCTGTCAGCCACTCTTGTGTGGCCAGTCAATTTTCCCAGTTTTCGGAGCGCAGCGGGAATATCATCCGGGCTCTTGCAGGTGATGCTCTCCTGCTGAATGCCCAGCGCCGATATTTTTTTTCCCATCTCCTCATCGGCCAGATCGACATCAACCACCAGATCAGGATGAATGGCCGCAAGCACTTCAAGTGAGGGGCGTCCAAAAGATCCCACGACAGGCACTTTGGCCGCTGCGGCTGGCCAGTCGCAGGCGGTGGTTCTGCCAACGAGCTGCTCACCGGCGCCGATGGCAAAAATCATCTCGGTCAGGCTGGGCGCAAGACTGACGATGGCGGGTTTGCCAGTTGCGGCCCGCGGTTTTGCATCCTGTTTTTTTGTGCATCCGACTGGCAGAAGCAAAAGTATCGAGAAAAAAAACGCCAGAAGGCGATTAGCCTGATAGCTGTTGCGCACAGTGCTGAACGATCTGCAGTTTTTCATAGAATCGCGTTCTTTTTGCATTCTGTTAAATTCTTATTAATAGTAAAGGTGGCCGGAGGTGATGTCGCCTTTTACATTGTAACTCATTTTAAGGATTTTGGTTGGTTCTCCCAAAAAACCGCAACTCGCACCGGCAGACATCCCCAACGTGACCGTATTCACCATCCTCGAAAAACGGGCCGCCCCTGCCAGTCAAACCCAGGGCCTCGACCTCGCCGACGACCTCCTCGACGGACACCATCCGGCATTATGAGCATAAAAACCGGTAATTCTGTTTTCAGCGCTTTGTGGTTCTGTCCGATTGCCATACCTCACACTATCTGTTATCCTGGCAGCCCCGAATAAAAATAATGCACGGTCAAAACTTTCGGCAGTCAAAATTCATGCATATATTTGCCATATAAGTCTTTGAGTACCTGCTCACCGTTATTTTTTTCGCTTATTTTTTCGCTACACGTCGTCATGGATGGCCAATAACGGGTAATACGATCACTTCAGAATATTTTTATTTCCTATATGGACAAACTGCCCAGCAATAACTCTCCAACAATGGCAGATTTACGAGCTCTGGCTGTAGAGCGTATCGAGCAAAAACATCTCAGCACAGGCGTTTCAGCATTAAGCCCTCTGTCCACACCCGAAGAGATGCTCAGGCTTGTTCATGAGCTTGAGGTGCACCAAATAGAGCTTGAAATGCAGCAGAAAGAACTTACCCAAACCAGGATTAAGCTCGAGGATAGTCTTACTCTGTATACTGAACTTTATGACTTTGCACCAGTCGGGTATTTGACTTTGGGCAGAGACAGTAAGATCCATCATGCAAACCTGACCGCCACCAAACTGCTTGGAGTTGACCGCTCCCGATTACAGGGCATGCGGTTAATAACCCTTGTTGTTCCAGAAGACCATCGAGTCCTTGATACATTGCTTGAGAACGTGTTTACGAAGAAAGAAACCGGAATCTGCGAGGTAAAGCTTTTAGCAGATGCTGCGCAACCATCGAAAGCTCACCAGACTCTCCTTGGCCGCATGGTTCGAGTCAACGCCACCATAAGTGAAACTGAGTGTTCATGCCGGGTTATTCTCTCGGATATTAGTGAGCAAAAAAATACTGAAAATGAACTGTACAGGCTGAACCGCATACTCCGGGCCACCACAATTTGCAATCAGACACTGATTCACAGCACTGATGAACGGGAATTGGTTCAAAAGATTTGCAATATCGTTGTCGATATTGGTGGCTATCGGATGGCATGGATTGGTTATGCGGAACACGACAATGCAAAACGCATCCGTCCGATAGCTCAATCAGGTTCCGAGGATGGTTACCTTGAAACCGTTACCATATCATGGGACGATACCGAATTTGGACGAGGTCCCACAGGAACCGTAATCCGCACGGGCAAGCCAATATCCTCAATTGATATCATCCATGACCCGATCATGAAACCATGGCGAAGCCAAGCCATCAAGCACGGTTATGCTTCTTCTCTCAGCTTGCCCTTAAAGGCAGATCATGAGGTATTTGGTGCATTTTCGATCTATTCTTCCCTTCTGGGTGCTTTTAATGCAGAGGAAATAGAACTGCTCACCACACTGGCTGACAATCTGGCCTATGGAATCACGATGTTGCGAACCCGTGAAGCAAAACACCGCTCAGAGGTTGATCTGAGGCAAAGTGAAGAGCGCTTCAGGAAGATGTTTGAGGAGCATTCCGCCATAAAAGTAGTTATTGATTCGGATAGCGGTAACATTACCGATGCCAACCAATCTGCCGCTGATTTCTATGGGTGGTCAATTGAAAAACTCCGCACGATGTCTGTACAGGAGATCACGAATCTCTCGTCAGAAGAGTTTGGCGATCGTATGCAGCAAGTCAGATTGGGAGGAAAAAAACAGTTTTTATCACAACACCGCATGGCAGATGGCTCCCTTCGTGATGTTGAAGTGTTCACCAATGCCATTGAGATCGGAGGCAAAGAGCTCTTTTTTTCAATCATTCAAGACATCACCGAGAAAAAAGCTGCAGAACAAAAGATAAGGGACTATGTAAAACAGTTGGAAGGCGCAATGAGAAGCACTCTCGAGGCCGTTGCAAAAGTTGTGGAAGTTCATGATCCTTACACCTCAGGTCATGATTGTCGCGTTGGCATCATTGCGGCGGATATAGCACGGGAGATGGGTTGGAGCGAAGAGAAGTGTCATACCATGCAGCTTGTCGGATTAGTGCACGACATAGGCAAAATGAGCATACCTACCGAAATACTTACCAAACCAGGCAAATTGACAGCAATCGAGTTTGAGCTCGTCAAGACTCATGCTGAAAATGGCTATCAAATCCTCCATGATGTCGAGTTCCCTCTGCCGATTGCACAAATCATCCGGGAGCATCACGAGCGTATGGATGGCAGCGGTTACCCGCTGGGCCTGAAAGGAGAAAATACGCTTCCTGAATCCCGCATAGTTGCCGTAGCCGATGTGCTTGAAGCCATGGCCTCAAATAGACCTTACCGAGCCTCCCTGGGCATTGACGCTGCCATAAGTGAGATTGAGATGCATCGTGGCAGCTTATTCGATCCTGTTGTGGTTGATGCCATGCTCCGCCTGTTTCGCGAAAAAGGCTATCAGCTTCCGGACTGATGTAAACCGCCCCGGTACTGAGAGTCGGCCTGCCTGTTGCACGAACGGGCAGCTTTTGTCATGCTGGAGTTTGCTTTTGTTTGTTGAATAGGTTTTGTAAGGGAAAAATGGCAATAAAAGATGAGATGCCTGCATGGTTGCGGATACCTTTTACCAGAAAAAATTGTTACAGCTTGGACTTGAAAGCATTACCGAAAAAGGTTTAACCGTCCAGTATCATGGGATCACACTCCCTGACTTGTCAACAATCTATTCCGGTCTCAATAGGGGAAGCTTGGGACTTTTTTTCTTCTCCTGCAAATCTTGCCCGGATAACGCCTCCGGAAATGATGTTCAGGATAACGAGTGGTGATGGCAATCAGCCGATTTATGAAGGAATGCTCATTACCTATACGCTTTATCCTTTTATGATGCTGCCGCTGCAGTGGGAGACCGAAATAATCAGGGTTGAGCGGCCATTACTGTTTGAAGACCGTCAGAAATCCGGGCCGTATGAGAGCTGGAATCACCGCCATCAGTTTCATGAAATTCCTGGTGGTGTTGAAATGATCGATCACGTTGTTTATGTCATGCCTCTGGACTTTTTTGGTGACATCGTCAATACCTTGATTGTCAGCAGGCGGCTTGAAGAGGTCTTTGCCTATAGACGGAAAAAAATTGAGGCGATTTTAGGTACGCTGTGAACCTTTTGTAACAGGGCTATGGTGGAGACGCGGTCATGAATGAAACACTCTCGCTCGGAGGAATCGCCGTTCTTTTTGTCGGCGGACTGGCGCTTTTTCTCTATGGGATCAGGATGATGAGCAGCGGCCTGAAAAAGGCATCGGGGTCGCGCATGAGGCGGCTGATCACGAAGGTAACCGGCAACAGCTTTTACGGAATGCTTGCCGGAGCGTTTGCCACCATGGTTGTTCAGAGCAGCAGCACCATTATAGCGACCCTTGTAGGGCTGGTGCAGTCCCGGCTTATGACCAGTACGCAGTCGCTGGCCATCATTCTTGGTGCTGAAATAGGGACAACGGCCATGGCACAGCTTGTAGCCTTCCGGCTGCAAGATTATGCCCTCATCATTTTTGCGGTTGGCTTTGCCTTGAACTCTTTTGGAAAATCGGAACCCCTTCGTTTTACCGGTGAGGCTCTTTCGGGGTTCGGGCTTCTTTTTTTCGGGTTGAAGGTGATGTCGGAGGCGGTCGCACCACTGGAAAGCTATGCACCGTTTCTCTCGCTCTTGCGTTATCTCGACAATCCATTTCTTGGCGTTGCCGCCGGGATGGCCTTGACCGCCCTGATGCACAGCAGCGCGGCCTTTATCGGTATCCTTATAACGTTGGCCTTGCAGGGCGCGTTGAGTCTTGAAGCCGGCATTGCGTTGCTGCTTGGGGCCAATATCGGCACCTGTATAACGGGGGTGCTGGCAAGTGCCGGTATGCAGCGTGCAGCAAAGAGGGTTGCGCTGGCGCAGGTGCTTTTCAATGTGACAGGTGTGCTCATTTTTTTTCCTTTCATTCTACAGTTTGCGGAGTTTATCCGCATTATTTCTCCTGCAGCAGAGGGTACGGGTGCAGAGAGGTTTGCTCTTGAGGTGCCACGTCAGATAGCCAATGCCCATTCACTGCTCAATATTTTTATGTCTTTTTTTATTCTTCCCTTTCTTGTGCCCTTCGATCGCCTGCTTTGCCGGTTGCTTCCGGATGACCCGCAGGAGATAAGGCTTATTCCTGCAGTCTGGTATTTGAAGGAGTCAGCACTTTCAACCCCTGTGCTGGCAATCGGTTATGTAAAGGCCGAGGTGGCGAGGATGGGCAGTATTGCGGCCAAAATGGTGCGCGCCTCACTCTATCCTTTTCTCAGCAGTGATCCCGGTCATGATGCGGTTTTTCCGAAGCTTTCCGTTATCAAGGGCATGGACATGAGAGAGGAGAAACTTGATTTTCTTGAAGCCCGGATTTCTGATTATCTCATCAAAATCAGCCGCAGTGCGCTCAGCGAGCGGGAGTCGAGGGAGGTTTTTGCTCTCATGAACATTATCAAGGGGCTGGAATCCATCGGTGACGTTATTGAGACTCTTGAAGAAAAACTGTTCAACAAAAAACGGGGAGTGAAGAGCGATTTGAGCCAGGATGGCAAACATGAACTCACAGAGATACACTGCCTTGTCTGTCTTGAGGTTGAACATCTGGTCGTTGTTCTGAAGGAGATGGATGCACTGAAAGCCGGGGTGCTTCTCAAGGGTGATGAGCGGTTTAAACGGCTGGTGGAGCAGGCTGAAACCGCTCACCTGAAAAGAGTCTTCCTTATTCGCGAAGCGGAGCTTACCCACGATATGCACATGGAACTCATCAACCTCTTCGAACAGGTACACCATTATTGCAAGAGTGTCGCGCAAAGCATCGTGAATGCGGTGGAGAGTTAATCGGCGTCCCGCACACTGGTTTACCTATTACAGCAGATTCCGCTGGAAACCCTGTCAAGGTTCAGCCCTCTGATTTGCTTAATTCAGCGTGATATATGTATACTCCTGTGAATCGATCATTCATTGACGCCGGATCAGTAATGCAAGCTGAAAAACACCTTTTTGCTACAACCCCTCTCCTCGGCAGCATCCTCAGGAAGAGGGCGGTCGAACGCCTTTTTTCGAGCGGGAGCCGTGAAGCCGCGTTTGCTTTGGCTGGTGCGGTAGAAGAGGGGCATCCAGAAGCCGATGCGATATTCCACCGTCTTCTGCTTTTGCAGCACAGCAGCCAGCCTGTTATGCACACTGCTCTCTGGAACTACTGGAAATCGCGTCGGTTTGAAGAGCTGCTGAAGAGGATGCACGCCTCTGCAACGCTTCAGAGTGATCTGCTGCAGGCCATCGTTGCCATGCCGGAAAACGACTGGGGCAACGGCCTGCTCTTCATGCTCTGGAGCATTCTTGACCGCGACGACATTGCCGAAAAGATTGAAGCGAAGGGTCGCCATGCACCCGCTCTTGAAATGGATGCCCTTTTCGGACTTGTGCGGGGCAATCCGGGGCGCTACCTCAATCTTGAAGATCCCGATTACTCCATTTTTGAAAAAGCTTGGCTTGCCGCTTCAGGCGCTCAAAGGCAGCGTATCAGCACAACAGTCCTGAAAAGTCAGGATCCCCGGCTTGTAGCAGCTTACGACCATGCCGTCAAGGAGGGGCATGACCCGCAACTGGTCATCGAGGCGCTGAAACTCTGCGGAGATCACGACGCGCTGCTCGACCGGCTCCACGGTTTGCCCTTCACCTGTGCGCTCGAGATTATCGCTTTCTGGGAAGAGAGCAGTGGAAGGCCGAAACGTCCCTCAAAAAAAGCCGTTGTCGAGAGGGCTGTCGCTCTCTATCATGAACTGGCCGGACTTCTTCCGGATTCGCGTTCTTCCGCTCCGCCCGGCACGAGGGAAATCTTCTCTTTCTGGACGGAACGGTATCATTCCGACGAGCTGCTGCAGCAGGATCTCTCAAGCCCGGACCCTTTCAGACGGGCTGGTGCGCTCTTTTCAGCGGCGCAGCGAAGGCTGGTTCCCCGCAACAGGATGCAGGAGATCTCCCTGAACGGTACGTGGCCTGAAAAACTCGCGCTGCAGTACCTGTTTACTGTGCCGGACGCAAGCTCCCGGCAGGAGCACGTCTCTTGGCTCCAGCCACAGAATAATATTGTGGCCGCCATACTGACGACACGCCTGCCCGGTTCGCTTGAAGAGAGCACTCTGTTGGACGAGAGAGTTCATGCCAGTCCCGGAGTGGCTGATCAGTCGGCACAGCTCCAGCGTAAACTCCTGCAGTTGCTCAGCCTCCTGCAGGGGTACTTTCTTCGCGGTCTGATCACCGTTGACAGTAACGATGACGCTGCAGAAAAAAATGCCGTGGAGACCGAGGAGCTGACGGATGCAGAGTGGTAAATCAGGATAACCGTTTGAATTAATGGCTCTCGCTTTTGATTTCGGGACTTGCAACAGTGTGGTCGCACGCTGGAACGAAGCCCTGAACGACATAGAGACCCCCGACCTGCCCAACCTCGGAATCCTCTATCCGCAGCCGGGATCGGAGCCCGCGAGGGTCATTCCCTCCGTCATTCACTTCGCCGTGGAGAACACCCTCCTTGTCGGCAGCCAGGTTGACGCAGCAGGAGTAGTCAATCATCCGGGAACGTTCAGATGGCTGAAAATGGATATGCTTCGCAACGGCGGAGCCAATCGCGGGCGGCGCGTCAATGGCAGGGTTATCTATCCCCGCCATGCAGCAGACGAACTTGTTGATCGCATTCTGATGTTCGTGCGCGGCTATTTCGGCGATATCGATGAGGAAATTGTGCTGACAGTCCCTGTCGAAGCCTTCGATCACTATATCGACTGGCTTCGCGAAGCGGCGATAAAACGCTTTCCGGGAGGGATCACCTTCATCGACGAAGCAACCGCCTGTATGCTTGGTTACATT
>CAIJWE010000125.1 GCA_903824295.1 uncultured Chlorobiaceae bacterium | reverse complement strand
TCAGGTGTACAAAGCAGCCAATTGGGTCTCTTTTTGTGTACTATACGCTTGATATGGCTTTATGCGGCTAAAATGAGCGTAAAAAAGAGCGCTGAGTATTTTTTTGCGAATAGCGTCTCTATTGTTTGTCCGACAGGCTGCAAGGCTTTAGGGCAGGGATTTGGTCAAAGCTTTTGGAAAGGTTGGGTTTCTGACCAAACGTCAGCATGGAAGTCATATAATTCTTCGGCGTGCGGATCCTTGGTGCCAAACAGTGGTTCCCGATCACAAGGAGCTTGATCGTGGTACACTCAGGGCAATCCTTCGTCAAGCGGAGGTCAGTGTCGGACAGCTCAATCAGTTGCTGCGTGAAAACTCGTAAGGTAAAATGGAACCTCCGCTACCGATATAAACTATGCGTTGCACACTTTTCCATCCGGGCGTGTCAAAGAATGGGTGGGTGTTGGGCAAGAAAGAATTTGCGCCTATATTGCCGTTTTACGCTATTTAACGTTCAATGAATTGAGAAATTTTTGTGCATAAAATATTTGTAGCCGGTCACCGGGGGATGGTTGGTTCAGCCATTGTGCGGCACCTGCTTGCCGGGGGGTTACAGGCGGAGAATTTACTTGTCAGAACTCATGCTGAGCTCGACCTGACCTGCCAGGCGGAGGTTCGGGCATTTTTTGAGAAAGAAAAACCCTCCCAGGTCTACCTTGCGGCGGCAAAGGTTGGCGGTATTCATGCCAATAACTCCTATCCGGCAGAGTTCATCTACCAGAATCTGATGATGGAGGCCAATGTTATTCACGAGAGCTGGCGGGTCAGGGTTCAAAAGCTGCTTTTTCTTGGTTCAAGCTGTATCTATCCTCGATTGGCACCGCAGCCGATGCAGGAAAGCGCTCTTTTGACTGGCCCGCTTGAGCCAACCAATGAGCCTTATGCCGTTGCCAAAATTGCCGGTATCAAGCTCTGCGAAAGTTATAACCGGCAATATGGCGAGAGCCATGGTACCGATTACCGCAGCGTCATGCCAACCAATCTCTATGGCCCCGGTGACAATTATCACCCTGAAAACAGCCATGTTATTCCGGCCATGATTCGCCGCATCCACGAAGCAAAACTCAAAATGGAGGTTAACTCAGCACTCAGCACTCAGCACTCCGTACTTCTATGGGGTACTGGCACACCGCTGCGGGAGTTCCTCTATGTTGATGATATGGCGGCGGCAAGCGTTTTTGTGATGAACCTCGACCCTGCGGTTTTTGCCGCCCATACCACTCCCATGCAGAGCCACATCAATGTCGGGAGTGGCCGGGAGGTGACCATAAAGGAGCTTGCTGAAACCATCGCGACCGTTGTCGGCTACAGGGGAGCGATTGAGTTTGATCCGGCAAAACCGGATGGGTCACCCCGAAAGCTGATGGAGAGCCGCCGACTTAATAGCCTTGGATGGAAGCCGAACGTGGGGCTTGAAGAGGGGTTGGCCTTGGCCTATAACGATTTTTTGAATACATAACGATACTTTTACATGACTAAGATATTGCCTGTTACGCATCATGGCGCATCAGCACCGATGAAAGTTGCTCTTATTACGGGTATAACCGGCCAGGATGGCTCTTATCTTGCGGAGTTGCTGCTTGAAAAGGGGTATGAGGTGCATGGCATCAAGCGTCGGGCCAGCTCCCTCAACACCCAGCGCATTGATCATCTCTATCGCGATCGTCATGATATCGAAAAAGAGTCGCTCCCCAGCGTTACGCACCCGGAACTCTATCTCCATTATGGTGATTTGACCGACAGCAGCAATCTCACCCGCATTCTTGAAGAGGTGCAGCCGGATGAGGTCTATAACCTTGGAGCGCAGAGCCATGTTGCGGTGAGCTTTGAGTCGCCGGAATATACGGCGGATGTTGATGCCATGGGTACCCTCCGCTTGCTTGAGGCGATCCGTTTTTTGGGGCTTGAGAGGAAAACGCGCTTTTACCAGGCCTCTACTTCGGAGCTTTATGGCCTGGTGCAGGAGATTCCGCAGCGGGAGAGCACTCCGTTTTATCCCCGCAGCCCCTATGCTGTTGCCAAACTCTACGCCTACTGGATGACGGTCAACTATCGTGAAGCCTACGGTATGTACGCCTGTAACGGCATCTTGTTCAACCATGAGTCATCGCGCCGCGGTGAGACTTTTGTGACGCGCAAGATTACGCGGAGCCTGGCGAACATCTCGCAGGGGCTCGAAGAGTGCCTCTATATCGGCAATATGAACGCTTTGCGCGACTGGGGTCATGCAAAGGATTATGTGCGTATGCAGTGGATGATGCTGCAGCAGCAGGAGCCGAAGGATTATGTGATTGCCACCGGAGTGCAGTACAGCGTCCGCCAGTTTATTGAAAAGGCGGCGGCACAGCTTGGCATTACCATTCGATGGCAGGGAGAGGGACGGGAGGAGGAGGGCATTATTGAGTCGCTCACGATTCCGCACCCTTCGCTCAGCACTGGAGAGGTGATTGTGCGGATTGATCCGCGCTATTTCCGTCCTGCAGAGGTGGAGACGCTGCTTGGTGATCCGGCAAAGGCGAAAGCGGAACTGGGCTGGGTACCGGAGATTACGCTTGACGAGATGGTTGAGGAGATGGTGGCGTATGATCTTGATCTTGCCCGGCGTCATGCGCTGCTCAAGGCCAACGGGTACCGTGTGGCGGTCAGTAAAGAGAGTTGAAATTTTATTTTCAGTGAAAAAACCTGGTCGACTTCTGCTATGAGTTCAATAAAAATTGCTGTTATCGGTCTTGGTTATGTCGGCTTGCCGCTTGCTGTGGAGTTTGCCAAAAAGTATCCGGTTGTGGGTTTTGATATCAAGCGGGAGCGTGTTGGTGAGCTGCAGGAGGGTCACGATACGACGCTTGAGGTGAGCCGTGAGGAGCTGCAGGTGGTGCTCTGCAAGGGGAACCACCGTGCGGGGGTGGAGAGCCGGGGTCTTTTTGTTACCGCAGAGAGCAGCGACCTCGGTGCGTCAAATTGTTATATCGTTACGGTTCCGACTCCGACTGACAAGAACAATCGACCGGTTTTGACGCCGCTCATCAAGGCGAGCGAGACCATCGGTCGAGTGCTGAAGCCGGGTGACCTGGTTATCTACGAGTCAACCGTCTATCCCGGTGCTACGGAGGAGGATTGTGTGCCGGTGCTCGAAAGGGTATCCGGCCTTACCTTCAATCGTGACTTTTTTGCCGGGTACTCTCCGGAGCGGATCAATCCCGGCGACAAGGAGCATATGGTGACCAAAATAAAGAAGGTTACCTCGGGCTCGACTCCTGCAGCGGCGGCCAAGGTTGATGCGCTTTATCGTTCGATCATCACGGCCGGTACCCACCTCGCTTCATCCATCAAGGTTGCTGAGGCGGCCAAGGTGATTGAGAATTCGCAGCGCGATATCAATATTGCCTTTGTCAATGAGCTGGCGATGATTTTTAACCGTATGGGTATTGATACGCATGAGGTGCTGGCGGCTGCGGGTACCAAGTGGAACTTTATGGCCTTCAAGCCGGGCCTTGTTGGCGGCCACTGTATCGGGGTTGACCCCTATTATCTTGCCCAGAAGGCGCAGGAGTATGGCTATCATCCTGAAATCATTCTTGCGGGCCGCAGGCTTAATGACAATATGGGGCGATATATTGCCTCGCAGGTTATCAAGCTGATGATTGCGGCTGATCACAAGATCAAGGGGGCCAAGGTGCTGATGCTCGGTATCACGTTTAAGGAGAATTGCCCCGATATCCGCAATACCCATGTGGTCGATATTGTCCGCGAGTTGCAGCAGTATGGTGCCGAGGTTGAAATTCACGACCCCTGGGCCAATCCCGGGGAGGTGATGCATGAGTATGGCCTGTCATGCCTTCCGGAGCTGAACGGCAACCGCTATGAGGCGATCATTCTTGCCGTTGCGCATCAGGCTTTTCGAGATCTTGCTATCCGTTCGCTCTGTTTCGACGATCATACTGTTGTGTATGATGTGAAGGGAGTTTTGCCGAAGGAAGAGGTAGACGGGCGGCTATGAACGGGCTTCTTTTGAATAAAGTATTGCCTATGCTGTTCTTGCCTTCGGGGTTCAGCTTTTTGTGCCTGCTGGCTGGTCTACTGTTGCGCAACCGCTTTTTTGTGTTGCTCGGGATGCTGGTGCTTCTGGTGTTCAGTATGCCTCTGGTGAGTGATTTTTTGATGCGCTCGGTTGAGGTTGGTTCCGGAAGGGTGCCGGTCAGCCGTGTTGAAAAAGCTGATGCGATTGTGGTGCTGAGCGGTATGATGGTGACGGTTGAGGGAGCGCCGCTGGGGGAGTGGGGTGATGCGGTGGATCGGTTTGAAGGTGGCGTTGAGCTGTTCAAGGCAGGCCGTGCGCCTCTGATTCTTTTTACGCGCGGTCAGATGCCGTGGCAGCCGGATGCGGAGCCTGAGGGTGAGGTGCTGGCCAAAAGGGCGTTGCTGCTTGGGGTGCCGAAATCGGTCATTCGTTTGACCGGCAAGGTTGGAAATACAGCGGATGAAGCCCTTGCAGCAAGAGCGGTGCTTGGTGCCGTAAAGGGGGTGCCCAAACGGATTATTCTGGTGACCAGTGCCTTCCATATTCGTCGGGCGCGTTTTTTGTTTGAGCGTGCCGGTTTTGCCGTTGAATCGTTTCCGGTCGATTATCAGGTGAGTGAAAAGAGCGTTTTGCCGGTGTTGCGTTATCTGCCGAATGCGGAGGCGCTCGCGCAGTCGGAGCTTGCGTTGCGTGAGGTGATGGGGTTGCTCTATTACCGGTTGCGGAGTTTGGTGGGGCTTGATTGAGGGTAGAGTATTTGATATATGATGCGCAGGTGTTATCTTTTTTTTTGCCGAGTCTGAGCTCGGTGTTCCCGGGTGCAGGTTTTATGGCTCTTCTCGTTTTTGAAATTACCAGGTATGTGATTGCATGAGTGATGTTGATGATTTGAAGTGGTATGCGCTCTATGTTCGTTCCCGGTATGAAAAGAGGGTGCATCAGCAGCTTCTTGAGCAAGGTGTTGTGAGTTTTCTGCCGCTGCTTGATACCTGGAAGCAGTGGAGCGACAGGAGGAAAAAGGTCTCTGAACCCTTGTTTCGGGGTTATCTGTTTGTCCATATTGCGATCCAGCGGGAGAAGATTGCGGTGCTTGATACGGAGGGTGTGGTAAAGTTTATCGGGATTGGTAAAACGCCTTCGGTGATCTTTCCGCGTGATATTGAGTGGCTCAAGCAGTTGGTCAGGGAGCCGGATGCGATTCACCGTACGGTTGATGCTCTTCCGCCGGGCCAGACGGTGAGGGTGCTTGCCGGGCCCTTCAAGGATTTTGAGGGTGTTGTGGTCAGGCAGGGACGGGAGGCGCGGCTGGTGGTTTTTTTTGAGAGTATCATGCAGGGCGTCGAGGTGACTCTTTCTCCTGATGTGCTGCTGGCGGTTGCTGGTGCGGCGCCTTTGCCGGTTCACGGCGCGGCGCTGTTGCCGGGTGAGATTTCGGCGGTTGAGCGGCATTTGCTCCGGTTGTGAAATGATGTGATGGAGTGTTTACTGACACCGTCCATGCTGAAGTGAGGTGTGGGCTTGCGCGAATTTGCGCTGATAAGCAGAATAATGGAGGGTTTTGTGCAACCAACAGGTCATGCGTCTCTACGGGATATCTTCAGCCTGCCGGTTATTGTGGCAGCTCTTGGTTATTTTGTTGATATCTATGATCTGGTGCTTTTCAGCATTGTGCGGGTGCCGAGCCTGAAGTCGTTCGGGCTGTCGGGGAAGGAGCTGATCGATTACGGGGTCTATTTGCTCAATATGCAGATGATCGGTATGCTGGTGGGCGGCATTCTCTGGGGCTGGCTTGGCGACAAGAAGGGGCGCCTGAAGATCATGTTTGCCTCAATCCTGCTTTACTCGCTGGCCAATATTGCCAATGGGTTTGTTTCGTCGCTGCCCGCGTATGCGGCTTTGCGTTTTATTGCCGGTGTCGGTCTTGCGGGGGAGCTCGGGGCGGGCATTACGCTTGTTTCGGAGGTGCTGCATACCAAAATTCGGGGCTATGGCACGATGCTGGTGGCTTCGGTTGGGGTTTCGGGGGCGATTCTGGCCAATGTTGTGGCCAATACCTACGAGTGGCATAACGCTTTTTTTATTGGCGGAGGGCTCGGTCTCTTGCTGCTGGTTGCCCGGGTGCGGGTTGCCGAGTCGGGGATGTTCAAGGCCATGGAGGCAAAGAGTGGCATGAGCCGGGGGAATATGCTGGCTCTGTTTACCGACCGCAAGCGCTTTTTCCGTTATTTGAACTCCATCATGATTGGTGTGCCGATCTGGTTTGTTGTTGGGGTGCTGATTACCTTTTCGCCGGAGTTTGGTGTTGAGCTTGGCATTACCGCGCCGGTTAAGGCTGGTAATGCGGTGATGTATTGCTATTTGGGCCTTGTTTTCGGGGACCTGTCGAGCGGACTGTTGAGTCAACTGTGGCAGAGCCGTAAAAAGGTTATCCTGTTGTTTATGCTGTTGACGGTTGGTTCGGTGGCACTCTATTTTTTGCAGGGGAATCAGAGCCCGCAGTTTTTTTATATGGTCTGTGCCATCCTTGGGTTTGCGGGTGGTTACTGGGCTATTTTTGTTACGGTTGCGGCTGAGCAGTTCGGTACCAATCTTCGCGCTACGGTTGCCACGACGGTGCCCAACCTGGTGCGTGGCATGGTGGTGCCCATCACCATGCTTTTTCAGTTTTTCAGGGGCCTCTACGGTCTGGAGTCGGGGGCGCTGCTGGTTGGCGCTCTCTGTGTGACGGCGGCCTTTTTCTCTCTCAGCGCCCTCGAAGAGACCTTTCACAAAGATCTCGACTACTACGAAGAGTTCCTCTGAACCCCGGGTATTTCCTGCCTTCAGAGCCTTAAACGATGCCCATTTCGGCCTTTAAAAACTGGCCGGTGTGGGAGTGTTCGGTTCGGGCAATCGCTTCAGGCGTGCCTTCGGCGATGATTTTGCCTCCTTCGAAGCCTCCTTCGGGGCCGATGTCGATAATCCAGTCGCTGTTTTTGATGATGTCGAGGTTGTGTTCGATGATGATGACGCTGTTGCCTTTGTCGACGAGCCGGCGCAGCACTTCGAGCAGGTGCTGGATATCCTGGAAATGGAGTCCGGTGGTGGGTTCGTCGAGAATATAGAGGGTGTTGCCGGTCTGTATTTTGGCAAGTTCCGCCGAGAGCTTGATGCGCTGTG
>CAIJWE010000124.1 GCA_903824295.1 uncultured Chlorobiaceae bacterium | reverse complement strand
TCCATTTTTCCCGTCCCTCCATCCTCTTCTTTATCCTTATCATTTCCTATCTTTCCTGCTCTTCGTTTGCTTTTATTTCTGTTTTTAGGTATAATTATCTGTTAAATGTACGCAAAATATTGAATAAAATATAAATATATGTCTATACCAGGAGCGTACATCGACGAAGCCAAACGCCTCAGAGCAGAGATCAAAAAGAAATTCAAAACCCAGGTAGCCCTCTGCCAGGCCATCGGAGCCAAAGACGCCTCTTACATCACCGCCTACGTCACCGGCAAAAACCGCATTGGCAACATCCTCCGCGAAAAACTCGAATCCGTCGGCATCGACGTCAATTACATCCTCTACGGCAAAAAAGGAGCCCCAGAGCTCCCGCCTCCGCCGCCCGACCCGGCCCTGACCTTCATCCTCACCGACTGCACCCAAAAAATCCAGCAGCTCCAAAACGCCGCCATCGACATGAACAAACAGCTCCTCGAACTCAACAAACTCCTCGACACCCTCAAAAAAAGAGTCGGCCAATAATCCCCGGCCACCTCACTGCATCCGCCGGAGAATGCCCTTACAATTCTTTTTACTCAACGCGATAGCCGGAATCTGTTTTCAAGCTGATGAAACATCCGGAACCGCAATTCGGCATCGACATGCTATTCTGGTTGTTTTTCCGTTATCTCTGTTTTGCTCAAGCTATACCCGTTTCATCGGCAGCATAAGCCTCCCCTTCGATCCACTTCTGAATATCAGTAATACGAAACAGCAAACGCCCATTCGCCTTCAGCGCTGGTAATGATCCGTTTTTCACCGACCGGTAAATCGAAATCTTTGAGACCGGGAGGTCATAAACCTCCTCTGCGAAAACAATAAGGCTTTCCATGTTCAGGAATTGCCTCTTCGGTTTTTCAAGTGCGCTCATGTTGCTCATTGCATTTCTTCTTTTTTGGTTGATAAATCTTCTCAAACAACAGTACAATTTCAGCTCACACAGCTTGTTTATTTCGTCTGTCGAAATGCTCCCTCAAAAGATAATCGGCAAGGTCAAGCCCGGCGGCCCGATCCTCTTGAGTCGCCCGCTTTTCAAGAATGCTGCTGACACGAACATTCTGTAATCCTTTCGATTTCTCATGCCACTTTTCAAACGCGCCCAGGTCAGGGTAGAGCGTAACCTTGCGCCCTTGTAATCCTCTCAGCTTCTCCTGGCTCATGTTTCCCTTCCCGGCAGTAGCAAGCCAGATGTATTCCGGCATAAAGCCCGCTCCTACAATCGCCGTTTTCTCACTCTCAACCACGGCAACCGGCTTGTCCTGATCCCCCTTAATCAGATGCACCCCAAACAGGCATTGCTTCAAATGGTACGGTTCGATCTTCAGCACCTTATGCACCCACTGAACATGACTGAACGGCTCCTTCACCCGGCGGCCTGTTTCGGCATCATACAGCATGATCTTGCCGCCCCTGATCCGCATTTCAGCATCAATCTGCCAGAACACACATGACCCAGGCCAATACTTTGAGGTACCCAGCCGATAGGCAAGGGCAAGCTCCAGTGCTTTTGATTCGCCGAACAAACCGACTAACCACCGGCAGAAATTATTCCGCTCATACCCGCTGAACGTCGCTTGCATCGTCTCCAGAGATATGAACGACGGCTCAGGTTCCAGCACCGGTTCCCTGTGAACAACCGTTGCCTTTGGCAGTTGTATGCCCCGTTGCCGAAAATACTCGCTCGGCCTCAGGTGATACCTGCACGAATCCTCTCTGTCACAACGCCCAACCTCATCCGCAATCTCTTCACCCGTCAAGGTATCGACATACCGGACAAACCTCCGTTGCCTGCACGCCGGGCAATACTGTTTAACGCCCCCCTGCTGTAGCCTGTAACGATACCCTGGCATCAGAACGGTTCCCCATCATGCTCGATCAAGCCACTGCCGACCGGCGAAATATTTTTTTCGGGAGCATTTCGGACGTTTTCAAGTTCACTATGTTCACCACGTTCACCCTTACGGATAACGATCCGCCGCCCTTTCTTACTCTTTTTTGCTCCGGTCTCTGGAATAAGAATAACCCCGACTTCCTGAAGCGCTGGCAACTGCCGTTTCAGGGTATTGGCAAGGCCCTTCTCACTTTTCGGCCATCCCTCATTGTCAATCCTGAACAGAATAAGCTTTCCAAGAAGCTCCTTATACGTCCCATCAAAAACAATCTCATACGCTGAATCTTCAGCCATCAGGATAACAGCCAATGCCACCGGGCAGGACTCCATCGCCCGCTGAACGGACTCTTGGTAATTGCCTCGATACAGCGCCGTGAACACTCCTTTCTCATACCCCATGCTTTGCGCCATAGCTTCGCCCAAGTGGTTAAAATCGGCCATCCTGAGCGCATCGGCAGGGAGTTCCGTATTCGGCAACATCGCAAGCGTTTTTACGAACAGGTCAAGCAACCCGCCGAATATCTCAGGCCACGCCTCATTGAATGCTGCATCAAGCTCCGACTCAAGCCTCCGTCGACCTTCAATGACCGGCAACTCGATATGAACCGTTCTTGAAATCAGGTCTTGAGCCGTGACAACATTGTTGATCCCGGAAAGCAGAATCGGCCTTTTAATCGTTATGACGGTCTCATCGGCATTAGTGAAAAGCGTTCGGGCTGCATAGGCTCCATCTGTCGCCATGATGCAGAATGCATCTTGTAAGCCAGCACTCAAGTGGGAAACATTGTCCAGACTTACGACCCAATTATTTCCGGCAGAAACAAAGGCATCCTCAACATTCTTGGGTAAGGCTCTCAATGGTGCTGAACTCACATCGATCAACGACCGAAGCCGCTTTTGTGTGTTCGACTTCGCCGATCCCTGAACGCCGCACAGCTCAAGAACGGGAAACGGTGTGTCTGGTCGCCATGCCTCAAGAATCCATGCAAGAACAAGTAACCTCTCCTCTTTTGGAATGTTGACCAACTCCCAAAGCTTGCCAATATCGCCTCCAGAAACCGGAGTCGGGAACGGCATTCCTGAGCCCGACTTCCAGAATTTTACTGGTGCAACATCAAGCAACCACCAACCCGTCGCCATCACTTCGACAATCCTCCATTCCTCACCGATTCCGTGCAGATAATAGGCGCCAGTCTCATTGTGCTGCCCAGCCCGAAGAAACACACGGCCCGGTTTTCCCTCATGCTGGCATATCCCGGACAACGTGCTGCAAGCCTGTTTCAATGCGGCATCACTTGCCGACGATCCGCCGGTTTCTTTATAATAGCGGTAACTCATCCAATCCGCGAACCTTACGCTACGAACCTTCATTGTCTCATTACTTACGGTAACAAAGCCGTCCCTCGTTGTCTCATCGAAAAACAGCTCTCCGTTACTTGTGGCCAACGATACCAACTCATCCGCGACGCTCTGGCTCTCTCCGCCATCGCTGCCAAATGCAAACACATCGATCTCTGCCAAAGGAACACCAGACGGCTTATTCTTCTTAATATCGACCCTCAATCGTAACCGCTGTTCATGTGAATTCTCATAGATATACCTCCATGCACCTCGGAAATCTTCTCCACCATACAGCCCAGGTTCATCCTTACCGCGCCTGATTACATCCTCAACGACCGAAACGCAACGCTCCAGCTCTTGCTCATCTATCCCGGATTGGTGAACGTGGTGAACATGGTGAACGTGGGATTGCCCATTTTGTCCACCAGAAAAAAAAGTTTCCGAGGTTGCCTCTTGGGCAAGTTCATCTATTAAACTGTTGTTTTCTGTCATTGAACACCTCTCTTTTCAACTATGAAAAAGAGCATTCTTTTCCGGTTCATCGCTCACCTCCTGCGCATCGCAACATGAGTACAAGCAGCCGTCTCGATCTCTTCAGCCGTCGCTTTTCGTCCTCTGAGCAGCCACGCCTCAAGCTCTTCACGATTGAAATAAATGCCCTTGCCACCCGGTTTGTAGCAAGGAATACCGCCCGTACTGGTCAGCTTGTAAAGATGAGAGATTGATAACCCGGTGAGGATTGACGCTTCACGCATATTGAGAACACTCTTGTTCGCCACAAGAAGCCCCTCGATACGTTGCAACCGGTCGTTGATTTGTTCAAGTTCAGGGAGTCCCATAGTTCATTTTCTTTTTGTTGAGAAAATCGGCTTTAGCCGTAACCTATGGGTGAAAAATCGGAAGGAATGAAAGAGGAAAGAATAGACCTATTATTACCGGTAAATATCAGTAAAAGGCGGTAAACATCAACCTGTGATATCATTCACATGAAATCACTATCCCGACTATACGATCAATTTTCTCTGCTCCTTTCGGCTTCCCCTCTTTTGTGTTTTGGTATCCATTTCTTGTTTGTTTAAAATTACTGATAACCGAATAATTACTTTTGCAGAAATGTTTTTCAATAATCTTATCAGTAGCATCATTTTTATATATCATCTTCATTTCATCGCCCCTCAAAAAATCAAACAAGTAAACCAATAGTGCATTACTCTTGATCCATACACACGGGTTTTCAACTTCTTGCTTATCCATATTGAATTGAATAATAAACGACTCAGGATTCACAACAAAACCATCATCATGTAAACATTCTGCAAGTCGAATCAAAAGTTTCTTTTCACCCCTCCACCTGATTTGCTTTGGCACTTCTACACATAATCCTGCATCCGTACCAACCAAACCATTATCACTCCTAACCGCGCAACTTGACAATAAATCTTTCAGTTTTTGTGCAATAATAACTCTCTTAACCAAATGCTCATCATTGGTCACATCATACTCGCTTCTCTCACCGTCCCCCAGAAATTCAATAAGCCAACCCCTTATCGGACTATCAGAAAGGTGCACTGCCCCAAACTCTTCTGCATCTCGAACAGACCGAATCCTGCACTCTAAAGCCTCATATTCAGGACTGTCTGGTTGATCCTGATCTCTTTGCCATTGCAGAACATCAATCAACTTGCATTTTGCAGCAAGCCGATAATCATCAATTGCTTTGGATAAGCTCAATCTGTAGCCATCTGCCTTAGGCCCTTTATGACTGAAAAGGTCATTCAAAATCGCAGACAGTGCCATCATCCGCCAAGCCTTCGGAGAAAGCATATACTCAGGCGGAATTTCAGGATAACTCTTTCTTTTCCATAGATATTCACCGTACTCTCCAAACGGTGCACCAGTCTTATATTTAACAGTTCCATCCGTCAATTCAGCTAAAGCGTGGTTAGCCCTATAATCAGCCCACTTCCAGTCTGTCTCACGGATTCGACATAGAATGTCGACAAGTTCATTGTCCGATGGAATCCACTCACAGCTTTCTTTCCCGCTCTGCATTGGTGGCTCTACGGATCGATCCACTGGCAAGCCAGAAGACAATCCTCTCAAAAGTTCAAGTGCCTTGTATATAAAGAACTGCTTATCCGGCAATATCAAGCCCCGTTCCATAACCCGTTGCTCCGATCTCACCAAGGTTTCATCTCTTTCCCATCTTGCAACTTTCTCGAAATCGACAAGCCCATGAAAACCAATCAATAACCATGCCCTAACCCTGTCAGTCAACAAGCCCCGAACTTGCTCCGCCGTCGCATCAAGCGACAAAGCATCTAGCAGCCTGTCGGACAAACAATAGAGACGCTATTCGCAAAAAAATACTCAGCGCTCTTTTTTACGCTCATTTTAGCCGCATAAAGCCATATCAAGCGTATAGTACACAAAAAGAGACCCAATTGGCTGCTTTGTACACCTGA
>CAIJWE010000123.1 GCA_903824295.1 uncultured Chlorobiaceae bacterium | reverse complement strand
CCTGGCTTTCGATTCCGTGCAGGATATCCATGATGCGCCGATTCTCAAGCCACGCCTTGTCATCAAGAAAACGGCGCAACTGCTCGGAAAGGCGAGCCACCGTGCGCTGGGTATGCTCCCCAGCCTCCAGCCAATCGTAGTGAACGCGCCGCAGACGGCTGTCGGGGTGCATCGAAACAATCGGCGGCAAGGCGAGCACCTCTTCGAGCAGCAGGCTCAGCTCCTCCTGGCGTGACTGCGACATGAGAAAATCCCAGAAAGCGCGGAAGCTTTTGCCCTGATCGGAATCGGCAATGGCATCACGCTCACCCATGATCTGCTCCAGCAGCGCCCCCTTGGCCCCCTCCCAGAGAGCGATGCGCTCACGCACGCGGCGGTCGAGGGTGCGAAAGTTATGCTCCACCTCACGAAAATCGGTCAGCAACTCACGGGCCAATTGCAGAAACTGCTGAAAGCGATCCTTCAGGCCGGTATCATCAAGCAGCGATATCTCTCCGTCGCGGATTCGGGCAATTTCGGCATCAATATCGTCACGCCGCTTTTGCAGCTCCGCAATCCGTACTTCAGGATCGGCCTGGCTTCCCATGCTCATCTGACGCAACAGTTCAAAGAGGGTGAGCAGTCGCGACTCCGTGCCCACAAAAGCACGCTCGGCCAACCCCTCCAGCCAGGCCAGCGCCTTTTCGGTTGAAGCGGTCAGGTCAAAGTGGGGCTCATCCGTCCCGTCCGGATAGAATTTGCGGAGCCACCCCTTGTCGTTATCGGCCCAATCATTCAGGTAGTTTTGCGCCGTACCGGGAAACTGGTCGGCACCGAGCTGCTGGCGCAGGGAAAAAAGCTCATCCTCCAGCGACTCAACCAGATCGGCCTGCGAGAGAATTCGCACATTGGGCACAATAAAGACCCGGTGCAGAAACCCGGCCACGAGCGGCGCGTGCTGGGCGCACAAGAGTCGCCATGCAGGATGGTTCTGACGGAGCAGGTTCAGGGTGGAGTAGTCGAGAGCCAAAAGTGCACGATTGATTTCTGGTGGAAAAAGCGCCGCCTGAAGCGGGCTTGTTTTGGGGGTGAAGTTAAAGCTTTTTCATCGGTTTTCTTTGGATTGCCTTTTTTTGTCATCTCGACCGAAGGGAGAGATCTTTTCTGGCAGAACGTTTCCTGTCTTTACGCGAAAGAAGAACTATCAAAAACACCATACACGAACCTGCACGGACACATCGGAACCATGATGGACTCCATAGTCTGCCTGATCGTTCTTCGATATAGTAACCGGATCCGACTGACTGTGGCGAATCGTGCGTTTTTGTGCAGCATGACGCATCAGAGTACTCTTTTTTTGATGGTGCCGAGGAGTTTGTTTAAATGCATCTAAACGGTAAGATAGAAACAACTATAGAAAGGTAACGAACAGAGAATGAGAGGTGGGGTTTAACGACCAAGGTAACCGGCGCTACTCGGCCTTATCGGGCAGCGTCAGGTCACATTTCACTCGCTACGGGAATGGCGCGTTACGTACTTACGAAGCACACCATCCATTCGCGATTGCCAACCTTCACCGGTTGACTTGAAATAGGCGATGACCTCAGGGCTATAACGCACCGATACAAGCAGCTTCTTGTTTTCAGACTTGGGACGACCACGCAGGGCACTGATTGGCACCATCGACTTCAGTTGCTTTGGCGTGAGTGGCTGCGCGTCAGGATCACTTTTAGCTGCCGCAGTAATGATCTTGTCCTCTTCCGCAGTGGGCATGAGGATAGTTGAACGCTTAGAGATTTTCGACATAGTGTTTCACCTCGCGACGATTGGCGCGGCGCAGGCTGATGACCCTTCGCACTTCGCCTCGGTCTACAAATGCCACGCAATACAGGATTTCGGTTTGCGGAGCGAGCGCAATCATTCGCGACTCGCCGTACTCAAACCGTTCATCAACCCACACCAGTGCAGCTTCCCAGTTGAGGTCGCCCGCCATAGCCAGAGACACACCGTGCTTCGCTTGGTTTGCTGCGTCCTTGGCGGGATCGAACTCGACTCTCATAAGTTTAATGTAGCTACAATTAATGAGATTGTCAAACGAACCACTGGGCGATCTTCTATGGGGCCGAACTATAATTAGATTGATCCGCCTAAACTGCGGATTTTTGAATTGTCCCTCACAAAAGAAACTTCATGCTGCTGTTGCGGGGGTGGACGAGTGAGGTGTTGAGGGTGCCTTTGCTGACGAGAGTTCCATGTCGATGACATCGTTTTTGGTGTTGAGGTAGAAGAGACGTGAAGTTCTTCGCTGGCGCGTTCCTGGAGGCCGATGGTGCGGCAGAGGTCTACGACCATTTCGGCTCCGGTGATGTTTTTGGTGTAGATGATTTGAGATTCGCGGACGAGGCGGATGCCGAAGCGGGGTATGGTGACGGTGGCGGCTTCGGCGGTGCAGAGCGGGAGTGTAGAGCTACGATGTTGCACATGGTCAGGATTTTTTGCCGGTGGGAGGGGGTGGATTATGATGCGGCGAATGTGGTAGTGACCTATCCGCAGCGGTTTGAGTTGTGTGACCTGCGGGCTGATCTGGATTTTCTGGTGCGAGCGAAGGAGGTGACGGCGAAGATTGGGTCGCCGACGTTGCAGCGAAAGATTGACCGGCAGTTGGCGCGGGATGATGTGCTGGGGGTGGTGGTGTTCGTTCTGGACGCGGAGTGTGAGAGGGGGGGGGATTTCAGTGTAGGCGACAAATTCAAAGAATCTGCAAGAACACTACACATAAAAACCTGGCAATGGATCGTGGCGAAATTGCTAGTCCGAGTTGATGCGGTTGTTAGCTCTTTATGTATTTCTCAAAAAACTGACGATCAACTTCATAAGTTATTATCTGCTTCAGGCCAAGTTCTGAATTTTCAAACATTTCTATCAGTTTATCACAATCTACAAGTTCAATTTGAGTCGCACCCTCTCGGGAAGCTTCTCTTTCAGAATCGGCACTAAAATATCCCGTTGTTATAAAAATACCCTTTTCTGCCCGGCCCATCATTGCATTTCTAAAATCCCCTATTTGTTCCCGTTTAATGGAGTTTTTATCATTGTAGCGCTTGCACTGAAAAAGAACCTTAAAACTCACGACTGGATTAATTCGCAAGGTTCCGATACCGTCTATTCCTCCGTCACGCCCTTGCTTTGTCAATTTAAGATTTTCAATGCCGTTTTCGCGCAACAGCAGAAGACATAATTCCTCAAACCCTCTTGGTGTTAATGATCGTAATATAGAAATAAGATCCTCTTTATAATTGCTATATCTCTGAGTCGTTTCGTCGAATACTTCTTCAATTTCAGGAGGCGCAGAGTCTGGAATGTTTTGTTGTTTTTTTTCTTTCCGTTTTTTGGAGAAGATATCGACCCATTTTAGAAATAACATCCTTGCATCTTCGGCAGTGATATGTTTTTTTGCACCAGTCAAACTAAGCTTCCAGATACCCCGTTTTGAACTTTCGATGTATCCCTCCCAGACGAGGTACTGACGAGCCCAACATATTTGGTTGTGGAATCTTGGAATACCTGACGACGTCAACTCTTCCCTCTTTTCGTCGGGAAGGTTAAATTCATCAGCAATAGAGTCTGAAACCTCATGGGGGGTTCCAGAGCCACCAAGTTTTCGCAACGCATCAAGACATGGGCCCATCCATTTCAAAAATTCGGCTTGTTTTTGTTTTGCCATTTTGGCCTATCAAGTTATGTTGAGCTAATATCGTTCAGACCGATCTGCCTAATCATGAAAAAGCAGACAGTTTTTCTATGTATAAGAACTTAGATCCCGTGGGATTGCTGCTCTGCTTCATCCTTCAACAAGTCGGGCCAGTGGCTCCCGTTTACATGCTTATCAAGATATTGCTGAAACAGGAGAATAAGAAACGATCAGCAAAGGAATTACCGGTTTTTGTGTTCAAAATGGCGGATAGTGTACGTCGAGGAGGTCGTCGGCGAGGTCGAGGCCCTGGGTTCGGTCGGGCAGGGTGGCTCGTTTTTCGAGGATGGTGGATACGGTGACGTTGGGAAGGCTGGAGGCTATGGTTTGCCATTTTTCATGGGCTCCGAGGTCGGGGTAGAGGACGGGTTGGGCCTGGGCTTCCATTCTGAATCCGGGGAGGGCTTGTCCGCGAGTGATGGCGTCGGCGATTTGTACGGCGAGGATGCTTTTGCCGAGTCCGGTGTCGGCGAAGAGGAAGCATATTTGAATCGGGGGAGGTTAATGTTATGGCTTTGCCATGACAAGAAGAAGGCACCTTCGCAGCATTGATGCCGGGTTATAGTGCGTAGTCATCTGTTTTGATGGCCTGAAATTGTTTGTTATACTTCGAAAGGCGGTTTTATTACAAAGCAAACCCTGTGCAAGAGGTCACAGGTAACTTTGTTTTAACAGTCGAGAGATGGTAATCTATGTAATTTTTGCTGGTCTTAAACGAAAAGAGAAAAGGAGAAAGCGTGCCCTTCACTCGTTGATGGAATGGTATGAGATTTACAAAGACAATCTTCTTGATGACTGGAATTTGGCAGAAAGGCATGAACCTTTAAATAAAATCCCGCCATTGGAGTAAATGATTATGTTAGAAGTTACCAAGGCTGAATACATGGAAGAGTATCGGATACAGATTACCTTTAACAACGGTGCAAGCGGGGTGGTTGATCTGAAAGAGGCCCTTTGGGGCGCTATGTTTGAAAAACTGAAAGATTACAACACCGTCAGGAAATTCGAAGTATCGGACGTCGTCCATACCATCAGGTGGGAAAATGACACGAATGGTGTTGAGTATGATTTTCCCTCTGCCCGTGCAACTAAGGTGTCCCGAATAAAATCGATTGGGAAATCAGGATTGTCGAGAGCTGCTCCTGTGAAATCTGCCAATCGGTAAAAGGGTATCCACAAGGAATACCCCTACGGGATTTGATTTTATCAAAAGGGATTACGAGGGGCAGTTGCTTGTCGCCGGCCTGAATCCTGTGCTCGATGGCTCCATGGTGCTCTCCACCAGATTCAAATCCTTGATTTGCAAAGTTCGGAAGGGTGAGTGGCGCACCAGTTCGTAGTCGTGGGTGCCGATGATGACGGTGATTCCTTTCTGATGGATTCGTTTCAGGTATTCAAGGATTTCGAGCGAGGTGTCGGGGTCGAGGTTGCCGGTTGGTTCGTCGGCAAGGATGACGAGAGGCTCGCGTACCAGTGCACGGGCGATGGATATTCTCTGCTGTTCTCCCCCCGACAAGCAGAGAGGCATCAGTTTTGCGGCATGTTCGAGGCCGACGCTTTCGAGCGCATGCATTACCTTTGCCTCGATGAGTGCATCCTTTGTACCGGTAACTTTCAGTACAAAGGCCAGATTGTCGTACACATTGCGGTCTTCGAGCAGTCGGAAATCCTGAAATACAATCCCGAGCTTGCGGCGCAGGTAGGGGATTTGCCGCTTTTTAATGGTGCGCGAACTGTATCCGGCAATGCGTATCTCTCCCTTTTTCGGGCGCACATCCATGTAGAGCGACTTGAGCAGCGTTGTTTTTCCGCTGCCGCTTTTGCCGACAATATAGACAAGCTCTCCGGAATCAATGGTCAGGCTGAGGTTTTTGAAAACCGGTTTTTTATCAAGTTCAAGGTCAACGTTGCTGAAGGAGATCATGGTTCTATTTTTTTCTGTTCTGGGCAATAGTTATGGCAAGCTGGGTTGCCTCATAGCAGCTTCTTTCGGAGGCGACTCCTTTTCCGGCAATGGCAAAACCGGTGCCGTGGTCGGGCGATGTTCGCACAATCGGCAGGCCAAGGGTGACGTTCACTCCGGTGTCGAAGGCGAGCACTTTGAAGGGGAGCAGTCCCTGATCGTGATACATTGCTACGACAATATCATAGTTACGGTACATTTTTGCGCCGAAAAAGCCGTCGGCCGGGTATGGGCCTTCTACCTTTAGGTTGGCTGACAACCTTTCGATGCAGGGACGAATAATCTCCTGCTCTTCGCAGCCCATTACTCCGCCGTCGGAAGCGTGAGGATTGAGACCGAGCACGGCAATGCGGGGTGTGGCAATGGCAAAATCGTTTTGAAGCGATGTCGCCATTGCCGAGAAAAAAGCGTCAAGATCCATTGTTCGGATAAGGCCGGGAACACGCTCCAAGGGTTCATGAATGGTAGCAAGGGCAACCTTGAGTTCTGTGACCGGGTCATAGAACATCATGGTGGGGGAGGGAACGTTGAACATTCGGCCGAGAAATCCTGTATGCCCCTTTTCGCTGGAGCCTGCCAGTGCTATGGACTCCTTGTTGATCGGGGCGGTGACGAGGGCGTCACACACTCCTTCGCGGCAGAGTTCAGCCGCCGCACGGAGCGACTCCAGGGCGATCATGCCCGCCTCAGCCGATATGGTGCCGGGCATGATGCTCGTTGGTTCCGCAACGCTCAGTACAGGGAGAACTCCTTGCCGGAACGGAGCCGTTGCGCTTTTGACCAGTTCCAGCTTTACCGGGATGTTAAGTGCATCCCGGTAGTATTCCATCACGCGGTATGATCCGGCGACAAGAAAGGAGTGGCAGGAGCCATCAAGTTTCAGGAAGCTTTTCAGTATGATTTCCGGCCCGATGCCGTGGGGGTCACCGATTGACCAGACAATGCGCATCGTTCAGAGCCGTTTGTATGCGTTGGCAATCTTGTCATCCTTCTTTACTCCTGTGAGCGCCAGCCAGAGCAGTACAGGTTCAGGCAGAAGCATAAAAAATCCAGCGTCAGGTTTGTGTGTGAAGGTAAAGCAGGTGCAAAAATACTGGTTCAGGAAATGTGCAGCAGCAAGGCCCGAGAGCAGGTCTCCCGCAAAGAAAAGCATAGCAAGCAGAATGAGCCTTTTTTGCAGCTCTCTTTTTTTATAGAAAAAAATAGCAGCAAGCGAGACAATGGCGGTAAGGGGAGAAAAGATGCCGGCGGCATAGCTGCTGGTTACTTGCATTATCCCCGCATCGGGGAATGGAACGAAATCGAAGACAAAAAACAGCGTCTTGGAGTTGAAGCTCCAAAAAGGGAACATCATGCTTGCTGCAGCAAGCAGAGCAACAAGAAAAAGGTAAAGTGTCTGAATTCGGGCTATCATGGTATCAAAGGGTTAAAGATCTCTGAGATGTATAGTGCCAATATACATAATCAGATGAAAAGAGTCATTCATTGCCCTCCCTTTGCTGCTACCAAATTTTATGGTAATTTTGTGAAATTCTGGTTGCCGTACATCGTCGATATCAATATCAATATCCATAACCTGTTGGAGAAAAATATGAAGCGCATTTTTTACTTTCTTGTGACCAACCTTGCCATTATGCTGGTGCTCTCGGTCACTATGAGCGTCCTTGGCGTACAGCCTTATCTGAACGCCTCCGGCCTTGATCTCGGTAACCTTCTTGTTTTTTCCTTTATCATCGGGTTTGGTGGCGCCTTTCTCTCACTGGCGCTTTCAAAATGGTCAGCTAAACGGATGTCGGGCGCGGTTGTGATTAAAACCCCCGCCACAGCAACGGAACAATGGCTGATCAATACCGTGAGAAATCAGGCGCAGAGGGTTGGCGTCACCATGCCTGAAGTTGCCATATTCAACTCGCCTGAAGTCAACGCATTTGCCACCGGCATGACAAAAAACCGTTCGCTGGTTGCTGTCTCTTCCGGTTTGCTCAATGCCATGACGCATGACGAAGCTGAAGGGGTGTTGGCGCATGAGATGTCGCATATTACCAATGGCGACATGGTGACGCTGACGTTGATTCAGGGTGTCCTGAACACCTTTGTTGTCTTCCTCTCACGCGTTATCGGCTATGCGGTCGATAAATTTGTTTTCGACACCAGACGGGGTACTGGCCCTGCATCTTTTCTTGTCCGTATCGTCGCAGAGATCTTGCTTGGCATAGCGGCATCCGTTGTGGTGATGTGGTTTTCGCGTCAGCGGGAGTTCCGTGCTGATGCCGGAGCGGCGTTGCTGGCTGGCAAACAAAAGATGATTGCCGCACTTGAAAAGTTGCAGGCTCAGCAACTTCCATCAGCCATGCCCAAGCAAATTGCCGCCTTTGCAATTTCAGGCAGGGAGAGTCGTGGGTTGAGGAGATTATTTTCTACCCACCCAACGCTGGATGAGCGCATTGCACGGTTGCGTGGGCAGCAGTCATAAACTATAGTAAACAAACCATGCTGACAAAAACAGAATCACAAGAGCGGGTATTCCGTTTGCAGGGAATGCTCCAGAGCAAGAATATCCATGCGGCCCTGTTCATCCTGCCGATTGATGTTTACTATTTTGCAGGTACCCGCCAGAACGCCATACTCTGGATTCCGGCAGAGGGGGAGCCCTTGCTCCTGGTGCGCAAGAGTCTCTCGCGGGCGAGGGAGGAGAGCCCGATAGCCGATATCCGCCCTTTTCCTCCAAGCAAGGAGTTTGCCTCGCTGTTCAGTGAGCATCAGCTCTCTATCGGTATGACCTTTGATGCTGTGCCGGTTCAGCAGCATCTCTTTTACACCCGTGCGTTGCCAGGACGCACTTTTGTGGATATTTCAATGATGCTGCGTGAGCTTCGCTCAGTCAAGTCGCCCTTTGAATTTGAGCAGCTCTGCCTGAGTGCTGGCAAGCTTGCTTCGGTCTTTGCCGAGGTGCCACAGTTCCTCAAAGCGGGGATGCGGGAGCTTGATCTGTCGGCAGAAATGGAATACCGGCTTCGCAAGGCCGGGCATGAGGGATATGTAAGGATGCGGGCTTTTAACCAGGAGCTTTTCTTCGGTCTGGCAGTCTCTTCCGGAGGGTTGAATGGCGGATTCTTTGATGGCCCGGTGACCGGAAAGGGGTTGTCGAGCGCCTCTCCGCATGGGGCTTCCTGCGATGTGATTGGGGTGAACCAGCCGATACTTCTTGATTTCGGAGGGGTTTTCAACGGCTATATTGCCGATATGACGCGCATGTTTGTTATCGGAACGCTTGACCCGGAATTGCAGCGGGCCTTTGATGTCGCGCTGGAGATTCAGGAGATGGTTCGTCAGGGCATGAAACCAGGTGTCATCTGCGAAGAGCTTTTTCTTGCCGCCGCAGCAATGGCCGAGCGTGCCGGGCTTGGCTCCTTCTTTATGGGTATGCCGGGTGAACAGGCAAAATTTGTCGGTCATGGCGTTGGCCTTGAACTCGATGAGCTGCCGGTGCTTGCCAAAGGGTTCACGGTACCGTTGCAGGCAGGCCAGGTGATTGCAGTTGAACCCAAGTTTGTTATACCCGGCAAAGGGGTGATTGGCATTGAGAATACCTTTGTGGTTACCGATGATGGCGGCCTCAGGTTGAGTGATTTGCCGGACGGGATTGTTTTTCTGGAGGGTTGAGTCATCCATTCCATTTGCCTGCTGGAAAGGATATATTGGCTCTCCTTATTTTCCTTGTCTATGGAATTTGAACAGTATCACGTATCACCATTAACCATTTCATGAACGAGAGCCCCACCCTCTCTCCCGGTGAGGAGCGCATTACCGGCATTGTTGAAAAGGTGAGCTTTTTCAGCGAATCGTCGGGGTTCAGTGTTTTGCGTCTTGGCAGAAAAGGGGATCGCGATGCGGTGACGGTGGTGGGCCATGTTGCTGCGGTGAATACGGGGCAGCATGTTGAGGCTGTCGGCTGCTGGCATAACGATAAAACATGGGGTATCCAGTTCAAGGCGACGCATCTCGGGGTTATTCCGCCCGATACGCTCGAAGGAATCACCAGTTATCTTTCCTCTGGCATGGTAAAGGGAGTTGGTCCCCATCTGGCGAAGCTGCTCGTGCGGGCTTATGGGCTGGAGCTCTTCACGGTTATTGAGGATCACCCTGAACAACTTCTCGGGCTTCCCGGCATTGGCAAGAAAAAGTTGCAGCAGATTGTTGCTTCATGGGCGGAGCAGAAAGCGATTAAAAAAATCATGCTTTTTCTTCATGCTCACGGGGTCAGCACATCGCGCATTGCCCGGATTTTTCGTGTTTATGGTGATGATGCTGTGGCGGTGGTAAGCGCCAATCCCTATCGGCTTATTCTCGATATACCTGGAATCGGTTTCAAGAGTGCTGACCAGATTGCACGGAACATCGGCATACCGATAGATTCTCCGTTGCGGGCCCGGGCAGGTATCGGTCATGCACTTCAGGAGCTTTCGCTGGAAGGGCATTGCCGGGTTCCTGAGCCGATGCTGCTTTCTGCCTGCAGGAGGTTGCTTGCTCTTCCTGAACCGGTTCTTGAGGAGGCCATCCGTCAGGAACTCTCTATCGGCACCATCGTGGCTGTTGAGGAGGAGGGTGAAAAGAGCTATTACCTTCTTTCGCTGTTTCGTGCCGAGACGGGAGTTGCCAAAAGTATCAGCCGGATTATGGAGGGAGCACTTCCCTGGGGAACTCTTGATCCGGCAATGGTTATTCCTGAAGCGGAGAAGCTTTCGGCCATTGAGTTATCGGAATCGCAGCGGAGTGCCGTTGCGCTTGCGCTGTCGAGCAAGTTTCTGGTTATAACCGGCGGGCCGGGGGTAGGCAAGACAACGATCATCAACACCATTCTCAAAATTCTCGCGACGGCCAAGCTCAATGTTCTGCTTTGTGCTCCAACGGGCCGGGCGGCCAAACGCCTTGCTGAGGCAACAGGCCTGGAGGCGAAAACCATCCATCGCCTGCTTGAGTTTGATCCCTTTGTTCGCGACTTCAGACGGGGCAACTCTTATCCGCTGGAAGCTGATCTGGTGATTGTTGATGAGGCATCCATGATTGATGTGGTGTTGATGAACCGATTGCTGGCGGCGGTATCGAGCCGTTCCGCGATGATCTTTGCAGGTGATGTTGACCAGCTTCCTCCGGTTGGGCCGGGATTTGTGCTGGCTGATATGATCAATTCGGGCGTTCTTCCGGTGGTGCGTCTGACGGAGATTTATCGTCAGGCGCAATCATCTATGATTATTGTCAATGCTCACCGCATCAACTGCGGGGAGTTGCCCTTTCCCTCCCCTCAGGCGGGAGCTGCCGATGAGGGCGCGGCGGAGTTGTCCGACTTTTATGTTGTTCCTTCAGAGAGTACCGCAGATATTTTGCGGCGGATGCTGCTGGTGGTTGCTGATCGTATTCCTGTTCGATTCGGCATGGAGCCGTTTCGTGATATTCAGGTGCTGACGCCGATGAACAAGGGGGCACTTGGTACCAAAGCGCTGAACAGGCTTCTTCAGGAGACTTTGAACCCTCATGCGATACGGAAGATTGTGCGTTTTGAGACGATGTATGCGGAGGGTGACAAGGTGATCCAGATGGTCAATAATTATGACAAGGAGGTTTTTAACGGCGATATCGGTCGTATTACACTGGTTGACGAGGAGGATAGTACGCTTCGGGTGGAGTATGATGGCCGGGAGGTGCTCTATGAGTTTGGTGAGCTTGATGAAATCGCCCTCGCATACGCGATTACCATTCATAAGAGTCAGGGTTCGGAGTACCCGGCGGTGGTGATACCGCTCTCTATGCACCACTTTTCGCTTCTTGAACGAAACCTTATCTATACGGCGGTGACAAGGGCAAAAAAGCTGGTGATGATTATCGGTGAGCACAAGGCGCTTGCCATGGCCATCGGCAACAAACGTTCTTCGCAGCGCTTGACCGGCCTTGCAGCAAGGATTTCTCAAGGAATGGGGGATAAGCTCCGGCAATGATCACCGCTTTTTGTTATATTCCTGACCATGTATTTCAATGGATGAGGGTTGCCTGATAACCATTTTTATTGCTTTTTTATGAAGAAAATCAATCTTATTCGTCTCTCCCTTTTCCAGATGGGATTTGGTATCATGCTTGGTTTTCTGCTTGATACCCTCAACCGGGTTATGACGACGGAACTCGGTATTTCTGCAACCATTGTCTTTGGTTTGATAAGCCTCAAGGAGCTGCTGGCGATTTTGGGAGTAAAGGTTTGGGCGGGCAACCTCTCTGACCGGTCGCAGATTTTCGGACTGAAGCGTACACCCTATATTTTGATTGGTTTGCTCTGCTGTGTCTTTTCCTTCATGCTTGCTCCTGCTGCCGCCTATGAGGTCGAAGTGGGGAGAATAGCATTTTCCGAGTTGCTTCCAGCCATGATGCATGATATCGGCCTGTTGAAGCTGTCCATTATTTTTCTTGTCTTTGGTTTTGGCTTGCAGGTGGCCACAACAGCCTATTATGCTTTGCTCGCTGATACGGTGGGGGAGGAGAATATCGGAAAAGTGACCGGTGCCAGTTGGACGCTGATGGTGCTTACCACCATTATTTCAACCCGTATTGTCGGGACCTATCTCGATGTGTTTACACCGGAGCGCCTCATTACGGTGGCTGAAGTTGGTGGCCTCATTGCCCTTGGAATCGGTCTTCTGGCGGTGGTTGGCGTCGAGCAGCGCAATGTCGAAACAAAAGAGGGGAAGAGCAAACACTCCATCTCTTTTTCGCAGTCGATCAAGCTGCTCTCCTCTTCGCCTAAAACCCTGCTCTTTGCCTTCTATATTTTTATCTCGATTTTCGCCCTCTTTGCCAATGAGATTGTGATGGATCCTTTTGGCGCCCACGTTTTTGGCATGCCGGTCGGTACGACAACCAAGCTTTTCAGGCCAACCATGGGTGGTACCCAGCTTATTTTTATGCTGATCACCGGTTTTCTGCTCAGCCGTATTGGCCAGAAACGGGGCGCCCTTATTGGCAATATGTTCTGCATTGCTGGTTTTGGTATGCTGATTGCAGCAGGGTTTATACTTGATGTCCAGTTTCTGCGTACTGCTCTTGTGGTTACCGGAATCGGCCTTGGCGCTTCGAGCGTCTCCAATATCTCCATGATGATGTCCATGACGGCAGGTCGCAGCGGCGTCTATATCGGACTCTGGGGTACGGCGCAAAGTCTGGCCATCTTTGTCGGTCATCTCGGAGCAGGAATTATTATTGATTTGGTCTATCATTTTTCCGGGCAATATGTCTGGGCTTATGCTGCTATTTTTTCGATTGAAATTGTCGCATTCGCCATTGCAAGTCTGGTGCTTCCGCATATCTCAAAGGAGGCTTTTGAGGCTGAAAGCGAGGCAAAGATGGCTGAGCTTGCCCTTGACCGGAAAGTCTGAATGCTTATAACTGTTTTGAGACAATGAAATACGTTTTTGGGCCACTCTCATCAAAACGGCTTGGTCAGTCACTTGGTGTTGACCTTTTTCCTACGAAAAGCTGTACCTGGAACTGCCTCTATTGCCAGTTGGGCAAGACAAGGAGGTTCGTTACAGAGAGGCAGGAGTTTTTTCCGCGTGAAGAGATACTTTTTGAGATTCGCGAGGCTTTGACGGTCAACAAGGGGCTCGACTGGATCACCTTTGTCGGCTCCGGTGAAACCACGCTTTATCGAGGGCTCGGGTGGCTGATAACAGAGGTGAAAAAGCTGACAAGCATACCTGTTGCGGTTATCACCAACGGGTCACTGCTTTATTTGCCGGAGGTGCGCAAAGAGCTTCTTCAGGCCGATGCTGTGCTTCCGTCACTTAATGCCGGCACGGAGGCTTTGCATGTGCAGATCTGCCGGCCTGCCGAAGGGCTTACCTTCAAGCAGCATGTCGAAGGTCTTGTGGCATTCCGCAATGAGTACAAAAAGCAACTCTGGATTGAGGTGATGCTGCTTGGCGGTATGAACGATTCCGATGAGGCGTTGCGCGATCTTGCCGCAGTTCTCAAAAAGATTAATCCCGATATGGTGCACATCGTGCTGCCTACGAGGCCAGCGCCCGATCAGGAGATCCATCTCCCTTCAGAAGGGCGCATTGAGCGGGCAATTGCTATTCTTTCAGAGGTAACAACGGTTGTTCATCCGCTTAAAGGTAATATGGATCTTCGAAGTGCCCCCGATCTGCTTGAAGCGGTCACAGCCATCGTTTCGCGTCACCCGGTGCAGCAGCGAGAACTCCAGAAAGCCATGGTGGACCGATTTCCCGGTGATGACAATAAAGCTTCCGAGATTATGCAGGAGATGCTTGCTACGGGCCGGTTCAAGCTGGTCGAACATAACGGGGAACCCTACTGGGTGATGGTGCAGGGCAATACTGCCATACCGGAACAGGGTGGCCTCAGCAGGGAACTTCCGCCGCTGAAAAAGTGAGGGAAAAGGTTGTTCCCAGGTTGTTTTCGCTGGTGACGCCTACCTTGATGTGTTGCAGATCGGCAAGTTTTTTGACGATGGAGAGTCCCAGGCCAAAACCTCCCGTACCTGAGTTTCTTGATTCATCGACCCGGTAAAAGCGCTCAAAAATGGCATGCAGTTTCTCCGCAGGAATGCCGATACCCTGATCGGTTATGCTGCAGACAATCGTATCGGCGTTGCGTTGTACGGTTATTGCTATCGAAGATCCAGTTGGAGAGTACTTTATGGCATTAGAAAGAATGTTTTCGCAGATCATGTCAAGCATGCCAGGGTCGGCGGCAATCCGGGCGTTTTCCATGTTGTCGATGGTGATCGAAATGTTTTTTGTGTCGGCAGATGGCTGCATTCTTTCACGAATACTCTCAAGATTTTTTGAAAGCTCTACGGTTTCAATGTGTGGCTGCATCTTGTTGCTTTCATAACGTGCAATCATGAGTAACTGGTCGATCAGGCGTGCCATTCGGTTTAATTCCTTGAGGCAAAACTGAATCCTTGTTTCATAATGCTCTCTCTCTCTTGGTTTGCGAACCAATACTTCAAGAGTTCCTTTTACTATGGCAAGCGGTGTTTTTAGTTCGTGTGAAGCGTTGGCCGTAAAGTGTTTTTCACGCTGAAACGCATCCTGCATCCTGTCGAGCAGGGCATTGAAGGTGGCTGAGAGGCGATACAATTCGTCATGATGATAGGGAAGCGGAATTCGCTGATCGAGATGTGCCTGTGTCATTTTTTCGGCCGTGGCGATAACCTTTTCAATGGGCCTTATGCTCCTGCCGGCAATCAGGCGGGTCAGCATGAACAGCGTTAAAATGATGACCGGAAAGGAAAAGAAAAAAATATCATGCAGGTCGTGCAGCACGATCATGGCGTTTTTCAGGGGAACGGCAACAATAAGGTACCCAAGGGTTTTTCCGCTCCTGTTGACAAGAGGCACTTGTGCCTGCCGGACCATTGAACCACCGAAACTGCTGTTGAAGTAGGCGGTTCCTGCCTTGTCCGGATTAAATGCAAGGACACACCATGAAAGACTGGATGATTTGTTGATGACCTGTCCGGTACTGTCAACCAGTTGGATAAATTCCGTATCAACGTTTACCTTTTTTTTCTTTATCGAATCATTGTCGTTGTCACCGTCTCCATCGCCAGCATCAATATCCCGGTTCTGAAAGCTATCAAACCCTTTGAAGTCGTGGGTTGATATATTTGCATTCGACAGGATTTCTGAAACCTCTTTTTTTATTTCCTCATCGAATTGCTTGTACACAATGCGTTCAACAGTGAAGTATATGGTAGCAAAAACAAGGGCGATTAAAACTGCTGTCGTGATCGTATAGTAAAATGCGATCCTGTTTCGCAAACTCATGACGGACAACTCTTTAAGGAAAGAGTGACTTTTTTTGACAGAATTTTTCGCTTTCATAATCATGACATGCCTGGTTCGCGAACGATATAGCCTACTCCACGTATCGTTTGAATGATGTTGCCGCATCCTGCAGCTTCAAGTTTTCTGCGCAGAAAGGTGATGTAGACATCAATAACCGAGGTATCGGAATCAAAATGGATATCCCAGACATGTTCAATGATCCGGCTTCGGGTACATACCCGGTCTTTGTTGCGCACAAGGTATTCAAGAAGGGCAAATTCCTTGGGGGTAAGGGTGATTTCATTTGAAGCGCAGAATACCTGATGAGTTACAGGGTTGATGGTGAGGCTTCCGGCACTTAATGAATCTTCAGTCTTGTTTTTATTTCGTAACTGTACACGAATGCGTGCCAGCAGTTCTTCAAATTCAAAGGGTTTTTTTATGTAATCATTGGCGCCGGCATCAAGGCCGAACACGATATCTTCAAGTGTGTCTTTGGCTGTCAGAAAGAGTATCGGTACCGTGCTGCCGGCTTTTCGTACCTGCCGGCAGACCTCAATACCACTAAGAGCAGGAATCATCCAATCAACGATGAGCAGGTCATACTCGTTGATCAGAGCCATATCAAGTCCGCTTTTGCCATCGTAGGCAACATCGACGGCAAAATACTCTTCTTCAAGTCCGTCCTTGAGGAAGCCGGCTATGCCTGGCTCATCTTCGATAATAAGAAGTCTCATACGTAAATTATTTTTTTGTATTAATCGTTGTCACCATCGTTTTCTGTGGAACCTTTTACGTTGCCTAACACGGCACCGAGAATCTCCCGCTCACTTTTTCTGTTGTTACTGGCAATTTCCTGAATGGTTAAGGATTGCGCCTTGACCATGATACCGTTTTTTTCAAGTTGCTCAACGAGAAGCTTCGGCGTGGTTTTTGTAACCAGAGCTATGGTTTCCAGCGATGATGATTCAAGAAGTTGTACTGCAACTTTTCCAGTGCCCTCTTTTCCGCCCTCTTTTCCATCTTCATCTTCACCGAAGATCGGCAGAAGGGAGGCAACGGCAACGATGAGTGCTGCGCCAATGATGCCTAATGCAGGTTTTTTTGAAAAATATCCGGTGAACTGTTTCCAGTTTGAGCTGAGGTGGAGAAGAACTCCGGCAACAAGAAGCCAGCTCAGCCACTTGTGAACAGGCTCTATAATACCAATTTCCAAATCAAAAAAAATCAGAAGGCCGGTGACTGCGGAAATCGTAAATGAACCAATGGCAAGAGGGGTTGCCCAGGATTTAATCGTTTGTGCCATAGTGTCGATAGTGGTTTTGTATGTCGTGGTTAGTTTGCATTTTTATCTCAACAGGTTCCAATGTAGCAGGGAGATTCTTAAAGAAGTATGAGAGAAAGCTTAATTTATGCTTAAAATCATGGACGGAAAAAAAGTGCTCCCTGTCCGTGCGCCGGGAGCTGACGAACGAACTGATTTTGAAATAAGTTGGTTAAAAAAGGTTTAAAATTTTGTCATCGGTTGATCGGCTGTCGTACACTCTTGTGGCAGGCCTTACATGACATCACGTTCTCAATTATTATCCCTATGCGTTTTGATCATGATTCTCTCAGGATCCGGGAAGGCGAGGAGGTCGATCTTGACCGGCGCCCGACGCTGGTTGAGCCGGTGTACCGTTCAAAAAAAGAGTATAAAGAGCTGCTTGCCGATCATGTTGCGCAGTTGAGCAAACTGCAGCAGGTGCATTATGCTGATGATCGCTATGCCCTGTTGCTGATTTTTCAGGCAATGGATGCTGCCGGTAAAGATGGCGTCATCCGCCATGTCATGACGGGCGTCAACCCTCAGGGGTGTCAGGTGTTCAGTTTCAAACACCCTTCAGCGCAGGAGCTGGATCATGATTTTCTTTGGCGAAGCAACCGATCTCTCCCGTCACGGGGTCATATGGGTATATTCAATCGCTCCTATTATGAGGAGGTGCTTATTGTTCGTGTGCATCCCGAAATACTTGCTGTGCAGGGTATTCCAGATGAGTTAATTCGGGGGGGGAAAGTATGGGAACACCGTTATCAGTCGATTGTCGATCTGGAAAATCATCTCTATCGTAACGGGACAAGAGTTGTCAAGTTTTTTCTTCACCTTTCGAAAGAAGAGCAGCGAAAACGGTTTCTCGACAGGATAGACGCTCCGGCAAAGAACTGGAAATTCAGTGTGGCTGATATTGAGGAGCGAAAGTATTGGACACAATATATGCGTGCATACGAGGCTTGCCTTGGTGCAACAAGCAGCAAACATGCGCCCTGGTACGTTGTTCCGGCCGATGACAAACAGAACGCAAGGCTGATTGTGTCGCAAATCATTTTTCATACCCTCAGCTCTCTCAATTTGTCATATCCGGAAGCCTCTGTGCAGCGCCAAAAGGAGCTGGCTGATATTCGCGAGCGGCTGATGGGAGAGGTTGGCTGAAAGCCTGCGAGATCAGATCCTGACGGGGATTCCCCTCTTTCGCAGGTACTCCTTTGCCTCAAGGATTGAATGTTGCCGGAAGTGGAAAATTGATGCGGCAAGCGCAGCATCAGCGTGCCCTTTGGTAAATCCGTCGTAGAGATGTTCAAGATTTCCCGCTCCTCCGGATGCAATAACGGGAATATGAACTGATGTGGAGACACGGCTGAGGATATCATTGTCATACCCCTCTTTGGTACCGTCGCGATCCATGCTGGTTAGAAGAATTTCACCGGCACCAAGCTCCTGCACTTTATGTGCCCATTCGAGCGCTTCGTAGCATGTTGGGTTTTTCCCTGAATGCGTGAAGACAAGGTACTCATCCCCTGTTTTCTTGATGTCGATGGCGACCACAACGGCCTGTGAGCCGTATTTTTCTGCAATCCGCGAAATCAGGTATGGGTCATTGACCGCTGCGGTATTGACCGAAACCTTGTCAGCACCGTGCAAAAAAACCTCCCTGGCCCGTTCAACAGAACTGATCCCACCGCCGACAGTGAGAGGAATGAAGACCTCTCCGGAGACTTTCAGTACCTCTTCAAGTGTTGTTTTGCGGGACTCCAGTGAAGCCGAAATATCAAGGAACACAAGTTCATCGGCCAGTTCATTGTTGTAGAAGCGCGCCTGCTCAAGGATGGAGCCCGCATCTCGTAACCCTTCAAAGTTTATTCCTTTTACCACCCTGCCGTCACGAACATCGAGACAGGGTATGATTCGCTTGGCTAACATGTTGTAGAGAGCTGAAAACGCATTTATGAAAATCGTGACACAAGAAATCAATAAAGTTCGAACTCTGCAACAATATTTTCCGTCTGTCACGAACTCTGCATGTTTTTTCGGGTTGCAGAAAAGCGTCGTCAGGCGATGGTTCGTCTGGCGATGATGTTCCGTTCGGATTCGGTTTTATTCAAGAACGACTTTTCTATCCTTCATCGGAGTAATAGATAAAGAAGAATTGTATAAGAATAATGTTTGTGGAGTACTCTGCGAAGTGACTATATTCTGTCTGAGGTGGATGGTTGGGTGTTTTGTCTTATTCGGTGACTTTGACTATCGGTAATGCAGAGGATATCGCCGTTTTTGATTCGCGAGTTTTATTGCTTTGATCGAAATTCAGGTTTGGAGACTTTGCTGCGAGCCGACAATTCCTTTGCCCGATAGGCAGCTAAAGGAGTTACTGCGGGGATTGAATTCATTACTCTTTACGCTGAAACTTGGGAAGCTTGCATCTCTCGCTGGATACAGCTCGTATTTTGTCTGAAATTTGGCAGCGAAAGAGGTGCTGGAAACGTCGAAAAATTTTTTTGCAGAATAGGATATTTCTAAGCTTGCGCGCATGGGGTTCAGCGTCAGGATGCGTTCATTTGAGCGGAGAAGTTATTTCTGCCGGCTTTGGTGCGGAAATGATTATACCTGAGGTTGAGATTTAAGGCCTTTTGATAATATACGTTAAATGATTTTATTTTTGTTGTCAACCAGAATCCGATACAATGGTAATCAAATTACACCCGCAAGTGATTTATTGCGGAGGTCCTGGTGATATTGCAGGAACAATGCGGAGTTGGCTATCTGGTAAGCATGACGCATCGGAGGTTTCTGAGACCTATTCTGGCCAGTTTTTCGATCAAATCAGTGCTCGAGGCCTTTCAGCATTAGTGATTTCTACGCATGCGCGTAAAGAGTTGTTGGTTGAAGGCCTTATTACGATTGAGCATCGCCCAAATAAGGCATGTGGTAAATCAGGTTACGCTTATAAATCGCTCTATTTGTTGCATTGGTTGGGTGTTATTGGTACCATACTGCGTCATCATCCACGTGTGATTTTGATTGCTGATTGTGAGCATTGGTGGTTGTTGACTATTCCGTCCCTTTTTGGTATTAAAGTCATTACTGATTTGCAGTGTACTTTTTGGCCGCGGGGTTATCGATCTACTTCACTGTATGAACGTGTTCTGCAGGGCTTAAATGGCAGGTTTTGGAAAAAACATCCTGTTGCCACTATTTGTATATCACCGGAGTGCGAACGGCAAGTACATGAGCTCACCTGTGATCAGGTCAGCGGTATGCTGCTGCAGGCGCGCAGTTCCTATCAGCGCGCTTATTTTGCAGAGATTTCCCCGCCTTTCTGGGATGCTCGCTTTTTCAGACTAATGTATGCAGGACGTGTCGAGCGCAGCAAGGGAGTATTTGATTTGCTTGATGTGATGGCCAGCTTGCATGCTGATGGCCAGAGTAATGTATCACTTGAGATTTGTGGTGGTGGAACCGCCCTGAGCGAACTCAAGACCGATTGTGCTCGACGTGGACTGGATGGCTGTATCCGGATACTTGGCCAGTTGAACAGTTCAGAAATGTTTGCGGCCTATGAGCGCTGCCATGCTGTTGTTGTACCGACGACGGCTTATTTTCCGGAGGGATTGAATCGTGTGGTGGTTGAAGGTGTTTTATCCGGGCGCCCGGTAGTTGCAACCGCAGTTTGTCCTGCAATTGATGTTTTACCTCGCTCGGTAATTGCCGTGGAATGTGGCGACCAGCAAGCAATGGTTACGGCCATTAAGCGTTTGGCGAACGATAAGAATTATTATGAATCAATTCGCGTAAACTGTGCTGCTGAGAGTGAGCAGTTTTATGATCGCCAGCAGAGTTGGGGCGCAGCTCTTGGGCGTGCACTTGATATTTGTTTTCAAGTGATATAACCTGTAGAGGGTTTTTCGCAAAATTAGTTGAGCCGGCTGTTGAGCCGGAAAAGTTACGGTTGCTTGAACTGATCGGTCATAAGTATACCCGGCATCTATTTTCTGATTATTGTAATGCAGTGTATTATCTGCGCAACAACGGTTTCGAGATCCAAAAGTGTAGGCCACCGCAGCAGAATTACTGTGCGGATTAAAGGAATATTTTGTATTGTTTAACGTAGAGAGGCTGAGTCAGTCGTTGGTCAACAGTACACCAGATAAGGTTTAGCGGGCAGATGTTGAAGGTTGAGCAAAAAGTGTGACAAGTATCAGAAAAAGAGTGAAGAGTTAACGGTAGACGAGGGGGAAGTGCATGTTTGCTGCATGAACAAGTCAGGCTACCGACATAAAGGGTGCCACTTATTTTGTATGCACCTTCACTGCCAATAATCAGGAGCTTACAGCAACAGTAATTGACTCTAATCCGCAGTTCAACCCTCATATACAGACTCCTGTTCTATCCAGTTATCCAGAAGGAGGGTACGGACTGTTTCTTCTCAATCACCGTATGATAAGCTCTCCTGAACTTGGAGTGGATGGAAAAAACATGCTGATGATGACCAAACAGGTGGAACTGGCAAGACCGGTACAGTAATAACCAATCACACTCAATCACGATCCGCATGGTATCCGTAATCATCGTCAGTTACAACACAAAGGATATTCTTCGTAACTGTCTTCAGGCCCTTTTTACCCATAGTACCGGTATTGATCTTGAAGTTTTTGTTGTCGATAACAACTCCTCCGACGATTCCGCGCTTATGGTGCAACGTGAATTCCCGTCTGTGCGCCTGACTGCAAATACGCAAAACATCGGCTTTGCGGCGGCTAATAACCAGGCGTTCGAGCACGCAACCGGCCGATATATCATTCTGCTCAACCCCGACGCCTATATCAGACCATCGTCTATTCGCAACTGCATTGAGTTTATGGATCGCACCCCGAAGTGCGGTCTTTGCGGAGGTAAAATAATCTCACCTCAAGGCCATATTGAGCCCTCAGCCCGCCGGTTTCCCAATGCACTCTATAAACTGCTTACACTCTCAGGAATCAGCGGAAAATTTCCAGCATCTCCTCTTCTGAACCACCACGAATTCGGTGGATTTGCTCATGACCGGCCAATGGAAGTCGACTGGGTACCAGGAACCTATACCATTCTGCGCAAAGAGATGCTCGACGCAATCGGATTGTTCGACCTTCGCTTCTATCTCTACTATGAGGAGACCGATCTCTGCTTTCGTGCCAAAAAAGCAGGATGGAAAGTCTATTTTACCCCGGATGCCGAGGTCATACACGTTGGCGGGGCCAGCAGTAAAACCAGAAAAGACAAAGCCATTGATGTGGGAGCTGCACAGGTACTCTCCTTCAGAATGCGGAGCGAGTGCCTCTATTACCGTAAAAACAAAGGCCTTATTCCCATGTTGTTGGCAACAGGCGTCGAATTTTTCTGGTATGTCGCGCGATATATCAAGAACGTTCTGCCATCAAAAGATGCGGCAAAAAAACGAGTTGCAGCTATAGCAATAAGCAAGCTGATTCTCCAATCGCTTTATGATACGCGCATGGGCACCGTTTCACCTCCAACACCCTGGTAATAACTCTGGTAATCACTTATCACTTATGACCATCTTTGCGAACATTCGAGCTGATTTAGCAACCTATAATGGAGTCTGGAGTTCACAAGGCTTTTGGGTAATGATTGTCTACAGGTTTGGGCGCTGGCGTTACACCGTAAAAAACGGGTTGATCCGAAAACCCTGTTCTCTTTTTTACAAATTTCTCTATAAAGTTGTACAGGTGCTTACGGGTATAGAACTACCCTGTGAGGTTCCTGTAGGAGCAAATTTCCGTATTGAGCATTTCGGTGATATCATCATCAGCGGTTATGCCAGTTTCGGTGATAACTGCATTATCCGAAACGGAGTAACAATAGGCCTGAAAAATATCGACCAGAAAGTCGCCCCCTCAATCGGCAATAATGTCAATATCGGCACCGGCGCAAAAATCCTCGGAAATATCACTATCGGCAACAACGTCGATATCGGTGCCAATGCCGTAGTAATCACCTCAGTCCCCGACAACTGCCTTGCCGTAGGCATTCCAGCAAAGATTATTCCCCATAAAAAGGAGCAACCACCTCTTCTTGTCACCGCCTGACCCGGTACCAAGCCATCGACAAGCTTTTTGTGCCACGCTTTTTGTACTATATTTATCCGGTAAGCTCGGTAACATTATTTTTGATGACTTCATGAGGTTACAGCAAAATATAATTTCAATACTCTGCGGCTTTCTGCTCTCAGTGATGATCAGCGCCTGCAGTGGCATTTCGCCACAACCCACCCGGGTACCTTCTCCTCCTGAGAGAGATTTCAGTATTGAACTCCCTCAAAAAAACCAGAAGTTTGCTACCAAAGAGCAGTTAGAAGCTATACGACCCAAGGAGGCCTATCAGTACCGTTTGGGCCCGGGTGATCTTGTCACCATCAAGGTTTGGCGGAGGCCTGAGCTGACGCAGGAAAATATTCTGGTCTCTCCTGACGGCTTTATCGCTATGCCCAGGGTTGGCAACATCAACGTCATTAACTACACCCCCGAAGAGGTGCAGAAATTGTTGACCTCAAAACTTGAGGTACTTTATATAGAGCCTGAAGTAACGGTACAGATCAAAGAGTTTCATAACAATAAAGCTTTTGTGCTTGGCAGGGTTGCCAAGCCCGGTGTCATCAACTTCCCGGGGAATGGCACGCTGCTTGAAGGCCTTGCTCTTGCCGGCGGACTTCCTGATCAGGGTAAAATGACAAGGTGCTCGATCATCCGGGGCAATAACAGTGTTATATGGATCGATCTTCAGGATCTTCTTAAAAATGGCAATATGAGCCTGAATGCGCCGATTAGAAACAATGATGTGATTTTCCTTCCTGAGCTGAATGATGAAATTGTCTATGTCATGGGAGAGGTAAGAAATCCCGGCGCGGTGCAGTTGAAAGATGGCATGAACGTCCTGAAAGCAATCATGCTTTCGGGAGGCTTGAACAAAGATGCAAACCCCGAAAAAGTTTTTATTGTCCGGCAACAAGAGGTGAAGGGCGACGTTATTACGGTTAATCTCAATAAACTTATCGCTCATGGTGACTTCAGTCAGAACTTAACGCTGTTGCCTAATGACATTGTTTATATCAGCGCAACAGGTATGGCTAAATTCAACTATACACTTGAAAAAATTATGCCGTCATTGCAAATAATAAGTATGGGAATAGGAGATATGAATCTTATCAAAGGAAATTCAACGATAATAAACTCTTTCGGTAAATAGATAAACTATCGCTAAAACAAAACAATGACGCTCTCTCATTTGTCGTTTCTTAAAAAAGCCAAACTGTTCCTGCAGCCAAAAGAGCGGGTGAATGTTACGATATTGCTTTTTTTGATGCTTGTCGGTGTTTGTCTTGAAGCCCTTGGTATCGGTTTGGTGATACCGACGCTTGCTATTTTTTCACAACATGATATCGCTGAAAAATATCCGGCAATCCGTCCGCTGCTCCAATTATTGGGGAACCCGGATTCTAATACACTTTTGATCGGTGGCGTTTTGCTGCTGTTTGTTGTCTATCTCTTCAAGGCGGTTTATTTAGGCATGCTGGCCTGGGGTCAAAATCGCTTTATCTCTAATTTAGAGGCAAGGCTCTCTCTTCGCCTCTTCACTATCTATCTGCGTCAGCCATACGTATTTCACTTGCAACGAAACTCAGCAATTTTAACACAAAATGTTATTACCGAAGTCGGGGTGTTTACCAATAACGTTGTAACCCCGGCATTACAACTTATAACGGAATCTCTCGTTATTGTTGCTCTCTGCATCATGGTGGTGCTGATTGAACCTGTCGGCAGCATGATTATTATCACCATATTTAGCTTGACAGGTTTTGGATTTATGAAACTGACGAAAAAAAGGATGACCCGCTGGGGTGAAATTCGTCAACTGCACGATGGGATGAGACTCCTTCACCTGCAGCAAGGTCTTGGGGGTGCCAAAGATGTTAAATTACTTGGGCGAGATTCTGAATTTTTAAATCGATATAAAGTGCATACCAATGCACGTGCAAGTGTTGTACAGTTAAATGCAACCGTGCAGCAGTTACCCCGCCTATTAATGGAGCTTCTTACCATTGCGGCCTTTGCACTGCTTGTCATCACAACATTAGCTCAGGGAGGTGCGATTGGAGACATCATCCCGAAGATGGGCCTTTTTGCCGTAGCGGCATTCCGCTTAATACCATCCATTAACAGAATTCTCGCTGCATCACAGGCACTAAAATACTGCTCACCTGTCATTGATATCCTGCAAAAGGAATTTGAACTACCGGTAGAGGAAAACGATAAACCTGAGGCTTCGTCAAAATCATTCAATAACCAACTCGTACTCCAAAATATTTTATATACCTACCCTGAGGCACCTTCACCTGCCCTCAACAATATCTCTCTTACCATCAAGCAGGGTACCTCTGTGGGTTTTATAGGAAAAAGCGGATCTGGCAAAAGCACGCTTGTTGATATTCTTTTAGGTTTACTGACACCTGATTCAGGCTCTATTGAAGCTGACGGTCTTGATATTCAAAAGAACATGCGTGGATGGCAGAACCAGATCGGTTATGTATCACAATCAATATATCTGACTGATGAGACGCTTCGGAATAACATCGCTTTTGGGCTGCCTGCCGAAGATATTGATGAAGAGTGTGTAAAAAAAGCTGTTTCAGCCGCATATCTTACGGAATTCGTAGAGCAACTCCCTGAAGGGCTCGATACGATAGTCGGTGAGAGAGGCGTTCGACTCTCGGGCGGCCAACGTCAACGGATCGGCATCGCTCGTGCACTTTATCACAATCCACCAATACTCGTGCTTGACGAAGCGACAAGTGCTCTGGATATAGCAACTGAAAAAGAGGTTATGCAGGCAGTAAATGCCCTGCAAGGATCAAAAACAATCATCATCGTAGCCCATAGACTGAGTACAATCGAAAAATGCGACACCGTTTACAATCTCCAGAATGGAAAAATTGAGTCACACGGATCTCCATCGCTCTTTATCAAAAAATAGTCTTCACGTATGCTCAAAGAAAATGCCGTAAGAGTGCTACTCCCTTACGGAAAGCGTTCAAAATCATTCGATATTATCGGTTTTTTAAAGCGATATGGTCTGTTTGTTCTATTTTTGTGCTCTTTTTTATTTGCAATGTTAACGCCGTTAATATTTTTGATAAAAAAACCATACTATGAAATTCATGCGTTTCTAAAGCTTGACCCGGTTATATCTAAATTAATTACCACATCCGATGAGACCTCTATAGCCAACTATTATAACGATTACGCCAACACTCAAGCACACACCATAAAATCCTTCGATGTTCTAAAGCTTACCGTTGAGCAACTCAGTTCCCGCGAAAGAAATGCAATATTTCCCGGTATCAAATCGACAGATGTTTGCGCGGATATTCTTGATCGCTCAATCACGGTTAAACCTTTTTCAGGAACACATCTGCTGGAGATAACGATTTCCGGCAGCAAGCCCTATGGGCTGGCTGAAATAGTGAACAAGCTCATGAATGTCTATATCAACGACAGTCGTACTAAAAATAATACCGTCGATTCGGATAAGCTGAAGTATCTTTATGGTCAAAAAAAGTCTATTGAAGATCAAATGGCTGTGTATGAGCGTAATCTTGACAGCCTTACGAAAGATATTTCTACTGCTGCATATTCCGAGGAGTTTAATATTGCCGCCAAAAACAGCCTGTCACTTTTAGCAATTTACGACAATGCCCTGTTTGAAAGAATAAAAGCTGAAACAAATTATGAAAAAATAAAAACTGAAAGCAGGGAAATATCGGCACTTTCATTAGATCCTCTTATTGATGAACTGGTGATGAATAATCAATCACTCTATATAACTGATTCTTGGACTTATCAGCAACTCCAGGACATGAGAAGCACAACCGATGGATTAACACCAAAAAATCCTGACCGCATCTATGTTGAGCAGCGCATGAATGCCATGAAAAATTACGCAACCAAGTTGCACAGTGAGGTACGAAATACAGCAAAATCGGTACTGAATGGCAAGAGAGATCTTGACATAAAAACACAGTTGGTACATGCGAAAACTGATTTTGATAAAACCAAAAATGCTGAATTGCAAATGCAGCAGGAGCTGGATAAAAATTTAAAAGAGGCAAAACGAGTCTCAATAGGGATTCACAAAGGAGAAAGTCTCTATGAGTTTGTAAAACATAAGCGAGGCATTCTCGATATGCTTGATACTCGAATCACTGAAATAGAGATTGAAAACAAGGCTCCTTTACGTATATCCATAGAGTCTCGGGCAAGAACACCTAAAGCACCCCTTAAATCAAATACCAAAAACCTCCTGACGATGTTCTTTTTAGGCTCCTTCGCCTTTGTCGGGGGTGCATTTTTCCTTTATGAATTTTTAGATGACACTATCCGTCGGCCACTGGACGTTGAGCACGCTCTTGGCTATCCTCCAACACAGACAATTTTAGCTGTTGATAAAGAAATGGATAGCGAACAACCACTGAGTATTGCTCCTGATGATTTCAAGGCCCATAAGATAGGTAGTCTTGCCATCAAGTTCTGTCGCGAAAAAGAGCATGATAATACAAGAACCATCCTCTTTACCGGAATTGAAAAAGGGGTTGGATCATCAGCAATCGCATTCAGTTGCGCCAAGGCGCTTTCAAGAATTGCTCCAAAAGTCCTTATGATAGATGGTGATATTGAGATTCCTGTGGTTGAAAATGAATCTGAATTTCAGCTTAATTTACCAGGTCTATGCGATTATCTCTATAATGGCGGATCATGGAAAGATTACATCATCTCCACTCCGGGTGATAATATTGATATGATGTATGCAGGCAATATAACGGCTAATCCGATACCTCGTCAATTAATAAAAACATTGCTTGATGAGGTTAAAAAAGAGTATGACTTTATCTGTATCGATAGCGCATCATTATTGAAAAGTCATCTTACGGAACATCTTGCGATTTATAGTGATATTGTTGCCTTGGTTAGTCTTGGAAATAGTTCTAAATACAAAAACTTGAGACTTTCAGCAGAATTGCTTATTCGTCTTGGAGTTCCTGCAATTGCTCCGATTCTCAACTATGGAGGAATCAAGCAAACGCTTTCCATAGAAGAGTATTTCGATAAACCACCAGATTTCATAAAAAAAATTATACCCAAGAAAGCTATTGACTATATTATTAAATCACAGTTTCTTGTTAAGATTGATAACGTTATCAGTTTTTTCGGGAATTTACTCAAACGAAAAAAGTAATTGTATAAAAGATGATTTCAGCAACTGAACCTGACTGGTCCCGTGAAAAAATTATAAGCGGACATTATGAACCAGGAAAATATCTTTTGTTAGCTATTCGTCATTACCAACGCCAGCAGTTAAAAAAGACCATCATTTCAAAAATGATGTCCTTTTTTTTTGTTGTACGACATCGTTTCTGGAGTGCTGTATGTGGCGCTGATATCCCGCTCAATTCAAAAATAGGTGGTGGCCTGATGATTCCGCATCCAAACGGTATCGTTATACATCCTGATGCTGAAATCGGCCCGAACTGTCTTATTTTTCAACAAGTTACTATAGGAAACGGACTAAAGCCGGGTCTTCCCGTTATTGAGGGCCATGTTGATATCGGTGCAGGAGCCAAAATAATAGGAAATATTCACATTGGAGCTCACGCTCGCATTGGGGCTAACGCTGTTGTTCTGAATGATGTTCCCGAGGCGTCTACGGCAGTTGGTATACCAGCAATAGTTCATAATAAACACCAATGAGCAGCCCGGGAAACATATTTGTACCTCTTGCTTTTTTCGGATGGACCCCTTTTGTCTTCTTTCTTTACAAAAAGCTTGACGCACGCCTGGTACCTGTTATAGCCTACGTAGCTGGATGGATGTTCCTGCCATGTGCAGATTATGATATCTTTCTGCTTAAAAACACAAAATCAACCGTACTCGGTCTCGGAATTTTTGCAGGAGCCTATTTTCGTGATCAAGAACGCCTGTTAAACTTCAAGTTTCATATTGCAGATACTTTGATTGTGCTCTGGTGTACCGCCTCTTTTTTTTCATCAATATTCAATGGTTTAGGGATTTATGATGGACTCTCGACAATCTTGTACACGGCCATAAAATTCGGGCTGCCCTACTATATCGGTAGAATCTATTTTACTGATACCGATGCCTTAAAAACCCTTGCGCTCACTATTTTTATCGGTGGCGTTATCTATGTGCCGTTCTGTTGGATTGAAATGATTATAAGCCCGCAAATGCATCGCTTGACATACGGTTTTTCCCAAACAAGCTTTGCTCAGAGTCTGCGCGAAAACGGAGGGTACAGGCCATCAGTCTACATGGACCATGGCCTTATGACTTCCATGTGGATGATGCTGGCAGCATTACTTGGAAGTTGGCTCTATTACTGCAAAGGACTCCCAAAAAAAATATTAACGATACCATCTCTCCTCCTGCTCCTCGTGCTTGTCTTTACCACTCTCATGATGCAGTCAGCCGGGGCAATTTTATATTTATTCGTTGCTCTTGGCGTACTCTATCTCTCCAGCAGATATAAAAATTTTATTCTTGTGGCAATATTGCTGCTCTGTCCTTATCTCTACATGGTTGCGAGAATCGGCTATTCATGGGATGGTCGAAATTTCACTGACTACATTGCTCAAAAATTCAGCCCTTCGCGAGCTGCATCATTGCAATTTCGGTTTGACAATGAAACCATGCTTCTCAATAAAGCGTTTCAAGGTTCTTTTTTTGGATGGGGCGGTTGGAATCGTTCAAGAGTCTTTGATGATAAAGGGAAAGATATTGCGGTGACTGATGGCGGGTGGATTATAGTCTACGGAGTCAATGGTATCTACGGGTTATCAATTTTTTTTCTGATGATTCAGTTGCCGGTCTTTATTCTTCTTTTTCGTTTAAAACCTGAATTATGGAAAACCGCACCCTATGCAGCTCCGGCTGCCATGGCTGTATTTTCCTCTATTACTCAGATTGACAACCTTCTTAATGCGATGTTTAATCCAATTTATATGGTTGTTGTTGGTGGCTTGGTCGGGTTGTTCATAAAAAATCCAGACTCTTTTTTGCCCTCTGCTGAAATCAATACTTCAGATATGATTGAGAGCGTAATTACTCGGGGAACCCGTTTCGTTGGGGCATCACCTTCTCAAAAGACAACATTTATTCGCTAATAAACATTAACCTGCCTGAAGATGCAACTTTCAACAAAACTCATAATAATCTGGATTATTGTCTTTATTGGCCTTGTTGGAGCTACTTTTTCAGGAAGTACAGCCAATTCAGAGGGAAATGTATTTGATATACTCTTTCATGTTACGATCTATACCATCCTTGCTTTTGTACCTATACTCTTATTCCGAAAAAGGATATTGGCGTTTCTGATCACCATTGCTATAGCGCCGATAAGCTTTCTTTTTGAAATATTGCATACCACAATTACTGGTGAGGGATTCGAATTTTTGAATCTGAACGCATTATACAATAATGTCGGAATCATTATTGGAGTTGTTGCGGCAGCAATCATACGCATTAAAATGCATTATGGCAATGAACCCTCAATTTAATTGCAAACAAACAATTTTGCATGCCCTTATAAGTTTATTATTATTTTTTCTTATTGAGGCTCCTGCCATTGGCTTTGCAGAAACAATGGCAGGCGACAGGTTCAGCCCACAGTTGAATACGGTGCATCTCTTTTCGGATAGTCTTGCTGCGGTACGGATAGGCAAACATTTTGGTTTTATTAACAAACATGGCAAGATTGTCATCACTCCGCAATTCGATGAGGCCAGCGACTTTTCTGAAGGCGTTGCAGCCGTTAAAATAAACGGCCGCTATGGATTTATTGACAAAGAGGGGGCAATGTCGTTTGTCCCGCAATTTTCAGTCGCACACGACTTTGCCAACGGTCGGGCCGCTATAGTTGTTGCCGACACTCGAGAAAACCATGTTTTTGTCGACAAACAGAGCAGAATTCTTATCAATAAACAGTTTGGCGCTACACCTGGTTTTAAAAAAAATATGACCAGAGTTGATATTGGTGAATTTAGCGCCGGTAAGTTTGGATTTATTGACAGAAAAGGGAGGTTGATCGTTCTGCCGCAATTTGATGTAGCGCAGGACTTTTCTGAAGGTCTTGCCGCGGTTAGACTTGGTGATGATCGTTCAGGCAAGTTTGGGTTTATCAATACCGATGGGAAAATGGTCACGGTCTTTCAGTTCGATGCGGTCAACAGGTTTAAGGATGGTCTTGCTGCTGTGAGGTTTGGTGATACTCTGACTGGCAAATGGGGGGTAATTGACCGGCGAGGTAGATTGGTTATCAACCCTGTTTTTGATGAAATCGGTATTTTTTCAGAGGGATTTGCGGTTGCAAAAACTGGAAATCATTCAATGTTTATCGATCGACAAGGAAAAAATATCTTTAACCTTACCTTTGATGACCTGAGTGTTTTTTCAGAGGGAGTGGCTGCTGTCAAAGTGGGCCATCAATATGGGTTTATTGACAAAAAAGGCAGGATGGTTATCAGGCCTCAATTTCTTGAGGCTTACCCTTTTTCAGAAGGTTTAGCCCTGGTTAAGGTAGGTAATCTCTATGGGTATATCGACAGAGAGGGCGCAATGGTCATCAAGCCCAATTTCGTTGCAGCAGAAGGTTTTTCTGAAGGTCTTGCAAAAATAATCATTACCGAAGGTGATAAAAATACCATAGGATTTATCAATAAACAGGGGGGGGTAGTCATAACCATTACGTTCACAGAGGAATACTCAACTCTCTGACTCTATCAATCAGAGAGTTTTTTCTCTAAAAAGCCTCTCTATATGCTATGCACAAAGAGGCCTCAGGCTGATCGGACGCCCTCAATCGTTTATAAATAAATGACTTGTTTGTTTTTTTTCCTTTGGCATTCAATTTGCGAGTATACAGAAAGAGTGTTATTGCATAAGCAAATTCTAAGGAAAATCAAGAATGTCACATCTGCCTGCTATCGATTGCGTTCTTATAGGTGTTAACTGCAGTAAAACATTAGGCAGGTGCATTGATTCTCTCCTTGCGTCTGATTACCCAAGTGAAAAAATCCGGATATACTATGTTGACGGTGGATCAACCGACAGAAGTATAGAAGTTGCCAGGGGTTATGGCTCCGTTGCGCTTATAGCCCTTCATCCAGAGTATCCAACTCCGGGTATGGGTCGGAATCATGGTTGGAAACAAGGCTCTTCGGAATTGGTGCATTTTCTTGATTCGGACACGATTCTAAACCCTGACTGGCTTAAAATTGCCGTTAAGGCTATGGATGATGAGCAAATTGGTGCTGTGATGGGATTTCGCAAAGAGATGCATCCTGAACACTCCGTCTATAACTGGATAGGAAACATTGAGTGGAACGGACCCATCGGAGAGTCCAGTTGTTTTGGCGGTGACGTCCTGTTAAAGCGCAAGGTTCTTGAAAAAACGGGTGGTTATGACGAACTTCTGGTCGGTGGAGAAGATCCTGAGCTGAGCCGTCGGATTATACGGGATGGATGGAAGATTGTCCGACTTGACGCTTTGATGACACAGCATGACCTGGCCATGAAAACAGTTCGTCAATACCTGGCGAGGGCATTCCGTTCAGGGTATGGATTTGCTGCTGTTCGCAAACGAGAAGCCGAGGCTGGCAGTGATTTCTGGAAGTATGAATTTCAGAAAATTGCTATCAAAGGTGGTGGATTTTTTATCTGCCTGATTTTTTCCCTCTTGATACTTTTGATCTATCCATCATCAGCAGCCATTACGATTGCGCTTCTCACCGTAACTCCCGGCACCGCCTTACTCCTCAATCCCCGTATCTTCAAGGTCAATAAATTTATGCGTGAAAACAAACTGAACAAGAAAGAGGCGAGGATCTATGCCTGGCACTGCTCTCTTGTAGTAATCCCGCAACTCTTTGGGTTAATCCGTTTTTATGCGGGTCTCGTAACCAATAACCCATTAAGAAACAAACGTAATGCTCTCACAACCGGTCTTTCTATTTCAGAAATATGATCAATAAACCCATAGCATATCTCTGCAGTGAGTATCCAGCAATCTCACATACCTTTATATACAGGGAGATAGAGTCGTTGAGAAAGGCAGGAATAACCGTCCATACTGCATCTATCCGCAAACCATCGAACCTTCAGTTCATGACCGCGGCAGAACAGAATGAGGCAGTTCAAACCATTATGGTACTCGCTACACCTCCACCGTTGATGGTAAAAGCCCATATTCACTCTCTCCTCAAAAACCCTGCTGGTTACCTCCGTATGGCTGTTGAAGCATCAAAACTGCTCTTCAAGGGGCCAAAAAGTCCAGTAAAGGCGCTTGCCTATTTTTTGGAGGCTGGAATTCTTTTAGAGTGGATGCACCGGCTCGGGATCACCCATATACATGAGCACTTCGGAAATCCCACAGCAATAGTTGCCATACTGATGAAAACCTATGGAGGCATGAGCTACAGCACCTCTATCCATGGACCTGATATTTTTTATGCAGTAGATTCTGCCTTACTTGCCGAAAAGATTCAGAAAGCAAGTTTTGTCCGCTGTATAAGCCACTACTGTAGAAGCCAAATCATGCGTATCAGTGATTCAGAGAGTTGGAACCGGCAACACATTGTACGTTGCGGTGTAGATCCTGACCTCTACGCCGTGAGGCCTGACCCAGGCAACAAGGTACCGAGCATCATCTGTGTCGGAAGGCTGGTACCTGCCAAAGGACAGCACATTCTCCTCGAATCCTGTTTGCTGCTTAAAAACAAAGGGTTACAATTTCACCTCACATTGATTGGTGAGGGACCTGACCGACTCTCGCTTGAAAATTTTGTAGCCAGGAACGACCTCAAGGAGATGGTTACCTTTACCGGAGTTCTTGGCCAGGATAAGGTGCGTCAACATTATGACAAGGCCGATCTCTTTGTGCTTGCGAGTTTTGCTGAAGGTGTTCCGGTGGTATTGATGGAAGCAATGGCTAAAGAGATCCCTGTTATATCAACCAGAATTACCGGTATACCGGAACTTATCGAGCATGGCCAGGACGGACTGCTTGCAACGCCTGGAGATGCCGAAGAGCTTGCAAGCCAAATGCAGACCCTGCTCAATCATCCGGAATTGCGACTGCAATTTGGAAAAGCCGGACGAAAAAAAGTAAAAGCAAGCTACAATCAGCACGATAACAACCTCAAAATGGTCGATTTACTTAACCAGGCCTCAGCGCAATCATGATAATCGTTGAATTTCTCATTAAAAGCCTGCTTATCCTGCTTGCACTTCCTGCAGGATATCTCCTTATGAGTACGATAGCCTCGTACCTCTTTAAAAAAGAGGAACCGATCCGTAACCAATTCCTCAATATAGGAGTACTGATTCCGGCGCATAATGAAGAAGAGGGCATAAAACGAACTGTCGAAAATATTCTGGCAAGCGATTATCCCGCTAACAGGTTTGAAATTTTTGTTATAGCAGATAACTGCACTGACTTGACAGCAAAAAATGCACGAGACGCTGGCGCACAGGTCTTTGAGCGCTTTGACAAACTTAAGCGAGGAAAAGGGGAGGCACTCGACTGGTTTCTCAAAAACTGCAAGGAAAATTATCAGGCAACCAATGCCATCACCATCATCGATGCTGATGTCTGCCCCGACAAAAACTACCTGCGCGAGATCAGCGCTTCGCTCAGCAACCCTGAAATCGAGGCTGTTCAGGCTTTTAACGGCGTTAGTAACCCGCAGGCAGGATGGCGCACGGCACTCATTGATGCGGCATTCAATGTGTTTAATCATTTGCGGTTGGCTGGATCATTCCGCATGTCAGGAAGCGCTATTTTGAGGGGTAACGGCATGGGGTTTCGTACAGCATTGATGGCGCACTATGGATGGCCTTCACACTCTATTGTGGAAGACATAGAGTTTACACTGCTTCTGCTCAAAGATGGCATCAATGTACACTACAACCCGGATGCTGTAATACGAAGTGAGATGGTAACCTCTGGCAAAAACGCCTCAAGCCAGAGAAATCGCTGGGAAGGTGGGCGGTTTATGCTTGTAAAAAAAATGTCTCTTCCGCTGTTCAGACAATTTAAAGAATCACGCGACCTTCGCTACCTCTACGCGCTTGCAGAACTTGCCATACCACCGCTCTCTATTCTCGTTATGCTTTTCACTCTTGCATCAGTAGGCTCCATCGTACTTGATGCAGTTTGGCAATGTCTCGCATTTTCGTTCTGGGCAATACTTTTTATCTATCTTGCCTCAGGCCAAATTCAACGTAGAGCACCACTCTCCACCTGGCTCTACCTTGCAACAGCGCCGCTCTATGTATTATGGAAAATACCGATCTATATGGGAATGATGTTGAAAAATAAAACTGATGCGTGGGTCAGAACCACGCGAGAAACAAGCAATAAGAGCGGTAATTACTGACAAAAAAGCAGGGAATAATGAAAAGCAAGGTAAGGGTACTCTTAATTATAGAGCAATGCAATCCTGAGTGGCCATCGGTGCCGCTTGTGGGATATTCATTCTACAAACACATCAGCCAGCTCGTCAACACAACGCTTGTCACGCATGAGAGAAACAAAACCGCTTTGGAAAAAGCTCACCCTGAGAGAGATATTGTCTATATCCCGGAAAGCAAATTCATAAAAAGCTACTACAAAATAGCCGACAAAGTAAGCAAGATAAAGGGCAAAATAATTTGGCCTTTATACAATACGCTGACCTATCCAATTTATGCAGAGTTTAATCATCAGGTATACGCTCAGTTTAAAAATGTAATTCTTGGTGGTGAGTACGATATTGTTCACGCCTTAACCCCTATTCTGCCCCGTTACCCGGTAAAAGCTATTAAAGCATGTAAAAACACGCCATTCATTCTTGGTCCGGTAAATGGTGGAGTTCCGTTTCCAAAAGGGTTCCAAGCCGTAGCGCGTCAGGAGTTCTCATATTTTAACTTTCTCCGCCTGATAGGTCGATACATCATTCCAGGCTATAGGGAGACTTACGAAAAAGCTGACTACATTCTTTCCGGTTCGACGTATACCATGAACCTTATTAAAGACCTTTTTGATATAAAGAACGAAAAGATTGAACTGTTTTATGAAAATGGAATAGATGATTCATTTTTAAAAACCGAAGTGAAAACAAGTACCATTGATAAAGACAGCAAAAGAATTGTCAATCTTCTTTTTGTTGGGCGCCTGGTACCTTATAAAGGTGCAGATATTCTCATCGAAGCCATAAGTAATCTGGAGCGATCAATACAGGATAGAATTAAGCTTACTATCGTTGGTGATGGAGCGGAGAAAAACAACCTTCAAATTCTGGTTAACAAGCTGCGCCTTGACGAAAAAGTGGATTTTACCGGATGGGTAGAACAACAGAAAACAGTGAACTACTACAGAGATAGTGATATGTTCTGCTTTCCCTCAGTCCGTGAATTTGGAGGGGCTGTGGTATTAGAAGCCATGGCAAACGGCCTTCCCTGTATTGTAATTAATAATGGCGGTATAGCCGAATATGTTACGGAAGAGACCGGTTATAAAATCAACCCTGTTTCGAGGGATTATGTCGTTCAGGAATTAAAAGAATGCATAACGAAATTAGTTCAGAATGAAGCTTTGCGCAATAAAATGTCAGCAAAATCAATAGAAAGGGCAAAAGAATTTTCCTGGAACGCCAAAGGAGAAGCTATTGTAAATATCTATAATCAACTTTTAGAAAAACACACAAGTAATACTGTTGCCTGATGAACATTCATTCATTTCCATAGCTCATATTATGAAAATATCAGTACTTTATGCCGGACTGGCATCCCCACATGCTGGCTGGGTAGCTATAGATGAGTTGGCTGAACTGTTTGCCCATTATTTTAATGCAGAGATCCTTTCTCCAAAATTAATTCCACGACAAGGAATCGACCGCCTGGTTCACCGCAACACTCTTGTCCATGAACCATTGCAAACTTCAGGAGGAGATGTTCTTATTGTAGTAGCAAGGGGGCCTGGTGATCTTGCACTGATTAATTCTATACCTGACTGTCGCCATAAATTTGGTAAAATCTATGGCGTGATGATTGATTCTTATTTTCAAACCGGATATGTTAAAGAAACTGCTTTATTTGACGCTATAACAGTTACGGCACATGAAGATATTGATTTTCCAAAATCGCAATACAAGATTCCGGTTCATCAACTTTACCAAGGGGCTGACTGCCTTACTTGGGCTCCAAAGACATTTAAAACCAGAGAAATTGATATAATGAGTTTTGGGCGAACACCTCCAAGCTATCATTCAAAATTTTCAACACGGTTCCATCCTGCAATCTCACCATATCTTTACCTTCACTCTCCCCTTGGCAATTTAACAGGTCCATCTGTCCGCCTTGAGCGCGGGATGCTTTTTAAACTGTTGCATCGCACCAGAATTTCACTTGCATTTAATTTATTTATTGAACCACAAGGAGACCGGCCTCGATCCATGATGGTAACAAGTCGATGGCTTGAATCTTTACTTGCCGGTTGTATCGTAGCCGGACGTCGACCGGTATCCAGAATGGCAGATGATATGTTGTTTTGGCCAAAGTCAACAGTTGAGCTTTCAGATGATCCAGAGATTGCGAGTGATGAATTAATAAAACTACTTTTAAACAACGATGACCTTGAGGAACAAAGGCGAAGTAATATTTATCATACCATCTCAAATCATGACTGGCGTTACAGAATAGAATCGTTTTGCAAAATGATGAATATACAAATACCACAATCATTATCCGATGATTTAATGTGTGTACATGACCTTGCAGAATCTATTAAATACACTGCATAATCGCTGTGAAAAAAAATTCTTAATAAATAAAATCTACATATGTGACTGAAATCTGACCAAATGCCTTGCGTTAAATATAAAACAAGTATAATATCCTTATTAAAAGATTGCAGAATTGAATAATTATTTAAATATTATACAATGAAAATCGTTGAATATTTTGACAGGACGGCAATTATAAACTTGCCCGAAAGACTTGACAGAAGATCAGAGACGATAGAAGAATTTAAACGAATTGATTGGCCTATTGGAAACAGTAAAATCAATTTTTTCAGCGCAACCCGGCCTACAGAAGCAGCAGGATTTCCAAGTATTGGCGCACGAGGATGCTTGTTAAGTCACTTGCATGCTATAAAAAAAGCGAAAGATGACAAATGCGCCAATATTTTAATATTAGAAGATGATATTTCATTTTTATCGAACATTAATAGTCTTACCCCTGAAATTTTAAAATTATTACCACAGACAAACTGGGGATTTTTGTATTTGGGACATGAATATCAATCAACTCTACAGCCAACAGAGATTCTGGTAAAGATATCAACGCCATTGCCTCTCACTCATTGTTACGCAGTGAATGGTTTGATTTTCGAAAAATTTATAGCATTTCTTGAAGAACTACAAAAAAGAGAGCCAGGCGACCCACTTGGCGGCCCGATGCATTACGATGCTGCCATATCAACATTCAGGATTCAAAACCCTGATATAAATACCTATATCGTCAACCCAAGTCTGGGGTATCAGAGAAGTTCACGCACCGATTTGCGTGAATTATCATATTGGGATAAATCACCACTACTCAGTCCCTTCATAGCAATCATGAGAAAAACAAAAAACATATTAAGAAAATTATCTCATTAAACATCATGAATATAAAATATCGAGCAGATATAGACGGATTGCGCGCAATAGCTGTACTTGCAGTTCTTTTTTATCATTATGATATTCCCGGGTTTTCCGGCGGATTTGTCGGGGTTGACATTTTTTTTGTAATCTCCGGCTTTTTGATAACCTCAATTATTCTTCATGATCTTAAAGAAGGGAAATTTTCAATTGCTCGATTCTATGAGCGTCGAATAAGAAGAATATTTCCCGCACTTTTTCCTGTAATATTATTCAGCTCCATTATAGGTCTCTATCTGTTTGATCCATCAGGTTGCAGAGAACTTGGTGCAAGCATAACCTCTACAACTCTTTTTTATTCGAATATATTTTTTATGCTTAAATCCGGGTATTTTGAGCCTCAATCTTTGCAAAGACCTTTATTACATACCTGGTCACTCGCTGTAGAAGAACAGTTCTATATTTTTTTCCCCATATCGATGATTATAGTAAGTCGTTATTTTAAAGCAAAATATTTTCCTTTACTGCTGACAACAGCAGTCATTTCATTAATTGCCAGTATCTACGGACTTTCTCACCATCCAGGAGCTACCTTTTATCTTGTTCCCACAAGAGCTTGGGAACTTCTTGCAGGTTCCATTCTTGCTCTTGGTGTCCTGCCAGCCCCATCCTCCTTCTTGTTTAAAAACATACTCTCTCTTTCAGGGTTAGGATTGCTTTTTTACAGCATTACCTTTTATACCCACAATACCCCTTTCCCAGGACAAAATGCCATTGCACCGGTACTTGGAGCAAGCTTAATAATATGGTGCGACTCCAAAGAGAGAAAAACAATTGTAAGCACATTGCTTTCATTGCAACCCATCGTATTTATTGGTCTCATATCTTACTCTCTTTACCTCTGGCACTGGCCCATAGTTGCATTTACAAAGTACATACTGTTTCGGCCTTTAGACGGTTATGAAAAATTATTAATTATAGTTACCTCTGTGGCGCTTGCAACACTTTCATGGCGGTATATTGAAAGGCCATTCAGAATCAAACAAAAAGTAGTCATTGAGAGAAAAAAAATATTTATCATATCTGCCATAATAATGGTAACTATATCTGGATTTGGATTGATTATTCAATTTCTGGCTACAGATAAATATCACTATAACTACATAGCGCAACTACCGGAAAATTTTAATAACCTTTCAGTAGCTCCAAAAGTCGGACTAAAAAGTGCCACTCCATCTTTTGCTTTGTGGGGCGATTCTCATGCTCGTGCGTTTATACCTGCTATTGAAAAAGAATCCAATAAATATGCCGTTTCCGGGGTTATACTAACCCACGACTCCGCCCCTCCGCTTTTAGGTGTTGATATCAATACAATACCTGACAATTCATATAATTCATTTGACAAAGTTCAATATAATAATGGTGTGTTGGATTATTTAAAAGCGCACTCTAATATTAAAACAATTATTCTTGCCGCTCGATGGGCAGCATATTCGAAAGGCACAAGTTACAAGGAGGAGGATCATCTTGTTTATTCTATTAACGATGCCTACTCCAAATATAAAGACAAGCAGAAGAATTCAATTGTTTTTAGCACAGGCCTTTCCAGGACCGTTGATGAATTACTTCGTATGGGTCGCAAAGTCATCATTGTTAGTGATGTTCCTGAGATTGGATATAATGTCACGAGATTCAGTCTGATTCAAAAGCGGCTGCCGTTTGCAGTTAAAGGGGTCGAAATTCGACCTGCTATTGCCGAATATAATTTACGAAACCGTGAAGTTCTTGAAACACTACATGAGCTATCCAAAAATATTAACGTAACGGTGATTCACGCAGAATCTAAAATGTTTGATGAAAATAGTATGGGGATAATTGCTATCCAGGATGAAATATTGTACTCTGATGATGACCATCTTTCAGTATTTGGCTCTCATTATATAGCCTCTTCTTTTGATAAAGTTTTCAGAGATATGAAATCTCAATAGATCTTCTTTATTCGTGAAAAATTTATTTTTTGATGTCAATCAGGTATATTAAAAACATTGCTGTTGTACAGATATCCTCTTTTATAAATGATTGCTCTGCGCTCGCACAACACTATAAGACCGGAAATATATTCAGGTGCTTTCCGGGCTATTCCAAAAATTTTGCTTTAGGGGATGGTGCGCGATTTTCATGACAGTCTGTGTTTGATGAGAGATTATGCTTCAATAAAGACTCCGTATAAAGAAGTCAGCTCTCTTCTGCTTATTGAACTTTTAAGATGAACTAAGAATAGTTATGATCAGTCGAAAAGATAATGCAAAAAGACCGGCAGTTCTTCTTATGACTGCTACGATAACACCACCCTGTGACGCTCCGGAATTAGCCAGAAATGATGCGGGCTTAAGACTTGCTGATTACTGTGAGGCTTTACGGTTTTATTTAACCGTTCCTGATCATATCGTAAATAAAATTATTTTTGTCGATAACTCTGACTCGGATCTTTCCGCATTGGAAGCCATTGTGAGTGATGTTCCTCATCATAAAAAGGTTGAGCTCATCAAGTTTCAGGGAAACGATCATCCCCCGGAGTTTGGTAAAGGATATGGAGAATTTAAGCTGATAGATTACGGAATCACTCATTCTACTCTTTTAGACCCAGATGATTTGATCTGGAAGGTCACCGGACGCCTCCGTGTACTCAATTTGAGCCAAATGATTACTACAGCGCCATTACATTACAATATCTATTGTGATCTGCGCCATGTTCCTATGATAGGGGATCGGTTTGGAGCCAACGAATGGATGGATCTTCGCATTTTTTCTTGTTCTAAAACAGGCTATGAGCTTTATATCCGAGACTGCTTCGAGCTTTTAAAAACTGAGCTTATCGGAAGTCCCGAGCTGTATTTTTTCAAAATATTGAAAGCCGCAGATAAGTCCGCCGGTATCGTTCCGAGATTTCGTGTTCAACCAAATATCGCAGGCTTTGGTGGTCGCCTGAATGTTGATTATCAAAATAAATCGTACCTTCGTAAGAACATGTTGCGTCGTCTGGTTCGCCGTGTAGCACCTTGGATATGGCTATAACTGAATTCCTTGTGGTACGCGCTCTGATACTCTCAATATGAACGGTTTCATCAAGTGCTATTTTCAGTATGCGAGTCATGAGGCTGAGCATGGAGAGTCACCCGGCCGAGGACGGCTTGATGGAATATAATGATAACATCAAGGATTTGAATGGCATACATTTTGCATATATAAAATTATAGTGGTCATCATACACCGTAATCTTAAATTTGGATACCATGAAGCACTCTCTTACACCCCTTATATGGCGTAAAGGTATACATAAATTG
>CAIJWE010000122.1 GCA_903824295.1 uncultured Chlorobiaceae bacterium | reverse complement strand
ACTTTTTGAGTTGATCAAGGGCGTTTCGGGTGAAAGCGTCAATATCGGAATCAGCAATTATTGCGAGAATGTCTGCCCAGGTGATGGTGTTATTGCCCGTGCCTTTGACTTCCAGCCTGGCTTGGGCAAGCTTCCGCTGTTGGAATTCTGGTATAAGTTGCTTCCATAAGTCAACAATCAACTCCTGAATTTCATACTGTTTATAACCGGTTTTGTCTTTTCGGCCTTCGCCGGATTCGAGTTTGGCTTCGATAACCAGCATTGTTTTTGGGGAGACCAGCAGAATGTCCGGCTTGGCGTGGAAAGCCCAGCGCACCTCTTTAAGTTTTTCCATGCCAGCATTTTTCAGTTCTTCTATTCCCCAATGGCTCGGGCACCAGAGCTTCTTTTTATTCGAGGATGTCCAGAAGAGGTCGTGTTTGTCAAGCATTCCCGGATCAACTTCACGAATCTTTAAAATTTGCTCCAGAACAGTTCTTCTCTTGTCATGGGTTTCATCTGAATACTTGGCAGGATTGCCAAGGTCGTACCAATAATCTCGAAGCGCAGCTACTTCAACATAGACCTCAAGTTCATCGGGATCAAGCGCTATATCACACTTTCTTTTTGCAAGTTCAGCAAAACCAACTCTGATGGTTCTCGACGACAAAAGGGCATGAGCAAATAAGAAGCAGAAGAACCGCTCTTCCCTGTTTACTTTCCAATATGGGATATCGTTGAACATGAAAGCGCCTTGGTTTTAAAATACGTCATCCATCGTTTTTGCTTGTTCAAGACGTGCTTTTGAGGTGTACAGGGATGCTTGCAGGACTTTTACTCTGCCGTTGGCCACAAGTTCTAATGGCGCAATTTGCTTAGCTGGTTCAGAGATAAATGGTGCCGGGTGTCCAAAGCATAGTGATTCAATTTCTTTATCGTTAAAGGGCCTCATATACCTTGTTCAAGAATTCCAATCGGTAAAAGATTCAACCCAAGCTCTTTGAGAAACTCGTTGTGTTTGTTGGTGGCGTTGACAATTCGCTCTTCGAGGTTGAGTAAATCTGCGTGCAGTGCCGTGAGGTCGATCTCTTCTTCTGCTGTGGCGGTGCTGATGTAGCGGGAGATGTTGAGGTTGTAGCCGTTGGATTCAATTTCGGCCATTGAGACCCGGCGGGAGTAGCGCTCTTCTTCTTTACGGTATTGATAGGTTTCAACAATTTTATCGATATCATCCTGCCGGAGGCGGTTCTGGCGTTTACCTTTTTCGAAGTGTTCGCTGGCGTTGATGAAGAGCACGTCGTCGGGCTTCTTGCATTTTTTGAGCACCAGAATGCAGACTGGAATACCGGTGGAGAAAAAGAGGTTGGCGGGGAGGCCGATGACGGTGTCGATGTGGCCGTCTTTGAGCAGTTTGGTGCGGATGCGCTCTTCTACACCGCCACGGAAGAGGACGCCGTGAGGGAGGATGATGGCCATAGTGCCCTCTTTGGCGAGGTATTGGAAGCCGTGAAGGAGAAAGGCGAAGTCGGCGGCGGATTTGGGGGCGAGGCCGTAGTTTTTGAAGCGGACGTCGTCGCCCAAGGCGTCGGTGAGTTCCCAGCGGTAGCTGAAGGGTGGATTGGCCACCACCGCATCAAAGTGCTTCTTTTTGGCGGGGTTGGCTTCGCGCAGCATCTCCCAGTCGTTGAGGAGGGTATCGCCGTGGAAAATTTCAAACTCGGAATCTTTCACACCGTGCAGCAGCATGTTCATGCGTGCGAGGTTGTAGGTGGTGATGTTGGACTCTTGACCGTAGATTTTGCCAATGCCATACTGCCCCATTTTCTTGCGCACATTGAGCAGCAGCGAGCCGGAACCGCAGGCAAAATCGAGCACACTGATCAGATATTTTTTCTTGCCGGTGGCTGGCTCCTGACTGTCGAGCGTGACAATGGCTGAGAGAATGCTGGAGATCTGCTGCGGGGTGTAGAACTCACCCGCTTTTTTGCCGGAACCGGCGGCAAACTGACCGATCAGGTATTCGTAGGCATCACCAAGGGTGTCGCTGTCGGTTGAAAAGCCTGCCAGCCCCTCGGCAATTTTGGTGATGATGGTGCAGAGTTTGGCGTTGCGATCGGTATAGTGCTTGCCAAGTTTTTCCGAGCTCAGGTTGATTTCGGAGAACAAACCCTGAAAGGTGCTGGCAAAGGATTCGTTCTCAATGTAATCAAAGGCTTTTTGCAGGGTATGGAGTAACTCCCCATTCTGCGTGCGAGCCATTTCGGCAATGCTGCCCCAGAGGTATTGCGGCTGGATGACATAGTGCACCTTGAGGCGCATCTGTTTTTCAAATTCAGCACTATCGCCGGGATTGTTGTTGTACCAGAGTTGCAGCGGCGTGGTACCTGGCTGCTCCCGGTTATCAGGGAAATCGGTGCCGAGCTCTTTTTTTGCTGCTGCCTCGTAGTTGTCGGAGAGGTAGCGAAGAAAGAGGAAGGAGAGCATGTAGTCGCGGAAGTCGTCGGCATTCATGGCTCCGCGCAGTTGGTCGGCAATACCCCAGAGGATAGTGCCCATTTGTTTCTGGTTTTGTTCGGTCATGACTGATTTTTAGTGTACTCCATTGCTATTCTGGCTGATCTGTCCAAGTGAGGGAGCGCAAACCCCGACTACAACCCATCCACAAGAGTAACCGGCAGACCAGTACAACGTGAAATCGTTTCGATATCTAAACCTGACTCTTTAAGCCTTTTTGCAACTTCCATGGCTTTTTGCTGGCTACCCTCGACAATCCCCTCTGCCTTGCCCTCATCATAAGCGGTATCGACAACATTCTTCAGGTCACGATAAACCTTGAGGCTCTCTTCATAAGCTGCCGCTTCCACACTCGAATACTTTGCAATTTCTGCCAGTTCAAATACCTTGAGGAAGACCCTCTCCTGAAGAGAAGCCGGGCGGTCAGTCAGCTCAGGCAGGTGGCGAAGAAGGAAGCACCATTTGTCGAAGTCAGTAACAAGCTCATCAATCGTTTTCGTGAACTTTGGAAGTTCGAGGTAAATAAACGTAAGCTTGTCGGAGAAAACTGCCCCCGTTGAACGGTCAACCAGCTTTACTTCATGGTGAACGACCTCATTATCGGCTTTATCCTCATCAAAGACGAAATCAAGAATACCAACCATGTAGACCGACTTCAGGCAGAAATTCCACGATCCGCTCTGAGCCTGCTGTTGAACAGGAAAGGTGGCATAAAATATCGATCGATCCTTGAAGTAGTTCTGCTTTGCCCGCTGCATCTCTACAATAAATTTTTCCCCCTTTTCATTTTCACAATAAAGGTCAAAAATTGCCCTGCGGTCGTACTCACTCCGCCCTACCTGCTCATTGGGCAAAAAGGAAAGGTCGGAAACGGTCCCCGCTTCAGCAGGCAAGAGCGTGTTCAGAAACGCTATCAGCAGATCTTTGTTGACCTCAGAGCCGAAGATTTTCTTGAACCCAAAGTCGGTAAAGGGGTTTATGTAACGATCTTTTAAAAGCATAGTGTATCCCCTGCTGAACTGAATTTCAATGAGTCCACTGTTTTCTGTTAATATAGGAACTCATGGGTATCCTGCAATGAATCACAAGACCTCGCTGGAAGGCTCGGGATTGATAGACTCTTTTGCCTCGGATGCCTGGCGGCGCAGCTCTACGACTGAAATCCGCACCACTTTTCCATCTTTCTCAATCACGATACTGGTCCCGGCTGCTTGCGATATACTCGTCAATCATTTGTCGGGATTGATGAGCTACTCCATAATAACTGCGCGGGTTAAAGGTCTCGGCTGTTACTGGTGTTTGCTGAGCAGAAAAACCCTCTTCCTTTGTCAATTGTTCGAGAAGAATTTGCACTAACCTGAATTTATCGGCATGTGACAGGGTGGCTACGGAGGGCAAAAGGTCGTTGATTGACATAGTGATTTACTCTAAACGCTCATTGTACATGGCGACTACTCGCATCAGTGCTTTTTTATGAATCTTGATCGTGTCGAGCTTTTAATTTTTTTCGGTCATGATTTTTTTGCTTCCTCGGATGCTTGGCGGCGCAGTTCTTCGGCTGAAATCCGCACCACTTTTCCATTTTCCACAATCACGATATTGGTATTCGTCTGAATAGCGGTTTCACGAGCTAATGCGGCGGCTCGTTTCATGGCGGCCATTGAAGCGCGCATGGCTGGGTCTTTAGCCGTGGAAATATCTTTTGAGCTCATAAGTTTTCTCCCCATTCTAACAAGACCGGTGTCTCTCCGGAGTTGTTGTATTTAGCCCAGGCATTTACTGCGGCTTTGTAGTGTTGCTCAAAGTTACGCAATCCCGCTATAAAACGGCGGCGGATTACTGGTTCAGGAATATTATGCCCTCCCTGGCGAACGCGCTCCGCTACACGGGCAATGGCCGTTTCGACATTGGGTAACGCCAGAAAATAGATGCTAACCAAATAGCCATGAGCGCGCCATTGCTGGATATGCCTCAAATAACCCAGTCCGGATAGGGTGGTTTCAAATGCGAAACTTTCTTCACGTCGCACACAGGCGGCAATCTCTTCCAACATTACCCGTCCTGCTTTGATGGCAGCCACATCAGGGGCAAAGGGTGACAGCCCGGCGGCAATGAGATCGGCATTGATGAAGCGCAGGCATTGAGCTTCTTTTGGCAGAAACGTGCGGGCAAAAGAGGTTTTTCCTGCGCCATTGGGTCCGGCGATAATGATGATTTTTTTGTCCATTAGCTTGATACCTCCTCCATTGCCGGAAAAAGCTGCTGCATCAGCCCTTTTTTATGGGTTTTGAGCGTGGCGAGCTTTTTGGTTTGTGCGGTCATAACTGATTTTTAGTGTGCGCCATTGCTTTTCGGCTGATCTCTTCAACGCTCTCCTCTTGCTCCATGCTCTCTCGCCACTGGGTATAGTCGAAAGGTTCTCGTTGAATCAACGCGATAAAACGCTCCATTTCAATGTCACCCAAATATTGGGCAAGAATTTGAATGCCTTTGACCCTGATTTCTGTGTCGGTAATCATGTTTATACCTCTCTGATGAAGTCTATAGGGTTTTTGATCTGAATATCATGAATGATTGCTGCTTTTTTAAGAATTCCCTTGTCTGTCGTCAAAAAATACTCTGCTCCTGCCGTAATCGCGCAAGCAATATGCAAAGCATCAAAGGATTTCAACCCTGATTCCTTAAGTGACTTTGCCCGTTGAATGAGACTATCCTCTGCCTTGATCTCGATTTTAGCATACTGCTTCCATTTTGCAATTTGCTCCTGTCTTTCCTGAAAAGGGTTTTTTAAATTTTCATAATCAAGGATATATGACCAAACCAGTTCATGGTTTCCTCGTCGGATGTTTTCCTGAATGTTCAGCTTGGCTTCTGTTTCCAGCAACGTCTTGATGTTTGATTGTGTATCAAAAGGTCGGTTAAACACGCAGTTATCAAGATAGAGTTTCATTGGTTACTCCTTGCTATCAATTGCCGGGAAGAGCTGCTGCATCAGTGCTTTTTTATGGGTTTTGAGCGTGTCGAGCTTTTGCGTTTGGGCGATGATCAGTTCGTCGATGGATGAAAGGCTGTCGGCGATTTTTTGTTGCTCTTCTGGGGATGGAACTGGTATTGGAAAAAGCCTTATCCGCTCCAGAGCCAACTTCGGTTGAGCATTATTGGTAACAGAAGAAGATATAAGCTGTTGTGCAGACTCTCCTGTTAAATAGTGCAACAAATATTTCTTTCCTATACTTTTCAATACAATCTTATTGGCATTTTCAGTGAGATTGGCATTATCTAACTCTTCGGGAACTTCTCCTACAATTCCGATTGTCCCAGCAACAGTTATAAACAAGTCGTTTTTTGATATTTTGTAATTTCTTATTTGCTTCTCGATCTCGCTTGGGACATATAACACAGAAGATGTATCGATTCCTCCCATGTACATATCACTTACCCTAACGTAAGGGTAGTCTGTTTTTTCATTGGTCAGTGAAAATCCTTTAGGGATTCTCTTTCCGCCTTTTATTTCACATATCTTGTCAAGTGGTTTTAGATCCCACTCCGGCGCATCCCGAAATTCGGGAAAGCGCAGCTTGGGCAAGGTTTCGTCTTCTGCCGGGAAAAGTTGCTGCATCAGCCCTTTTTTGCGGGTCTTGAGCGCGGCGAGCTTTTGGGTTTGGGCGGTGATCAGGTCGTCGATGGATGAAAGACAGTCGGCGATTTTTTGTTGCTCTTTTAACTTTGGAACCACCATTGGCAGATTTTTTAGATCGTCAAGGCCAATCCTTTTTCTGGTAGATCCTGTAGCCGTCTTCTCTACTAACTCTCTAAAATAAATAGAGTTAATCAATGAATAAATAAAATATTTACTAAACAGTTGCTCATCAATAACAAGTCGTATCCCGTCTGAACACATTAGGTATCTTGCATGCTTGTTCGGTATTAAGCATGCTCGACCTACAGGATCACCCATCTTCGATAAAATAATCTCGCCTGGATATATGTTGCAGCTTAGAAGTTCATCTGCCTTCTGTTCTGTTGTAAATATTTTGTAATCATCATGAAACTGAGCATCCCCGATGTTTTGCAACTGTATTATTCTAATGCCATGAGCAACGTAATCAGATGACTTAAGATTTGAGCCAAATGGGCCACCAATAAAACTCCACTTTATTTTTTTATTAGTAACATCTATAAGCTTGATTTCTACCCACTCCCCAGCATCCTGAAATTCAGGAAACCTTAGCCTGGGCTTCAATTCGCGTCTTATTGCTTGTGTCATAGTCGTTGCATCCATCTTATTGCTCATACGCCTCCAGACCTGAGATTTCGCGACCTTGTGCGAGTTTGTGCAGCACGGGAATCAGCTCTTCCATCAGCGCAAGCTCTTTTTGCCTTCTCGTTTTCCAGTTGAGCCCGAGCGGGGCGAGCAGATCGGTCAGGTGTTCGCCGTCGAAGATCATGCGCTGTATGATGGCGTCCACAAAGGCCTGGAGGATTGCGGTTTCGAGCCCGTGTTTACCGGCAATGTCGGCCAGTTGTTGAGCGCTCTTTTCGGCCTTGAAGGTTTCGTAACCCTGACGGATGTCGCTCTCTTTCAACCCTTCGCCTGACTTGAGGGTGCCGATATAGTCGGCGATATCTTCGCGCACCTCAAGAAGGTTGGCCTCGGAGTCGATGAGGCCGATGAGCTCGGTGCGGGTCATCTTCTGTTTGCCGGGTGTTTGCTGCGAGTATGTTGTAATCAGCGACATGATGTAGTCGTAATCGATCATGGCTGAGGCAAAGAGCACAAATTCAAAGTCGAGTTGTTCTGCTTCGGGGGCGTCACTGCCTTTTTTCTGCTTTTCTTTCAGGCGCTGGGCGGTTTCAAGATAGACACCACGGAAGGCTTGCAATTGCTCTGTCGGGATGACCCGGCTGATGCTGGCGGCATTTTCAGGCGTCAGGTCGGTGTATTGGTCGAGCTGGGTTTTGATGCGCTGCACCTCTTTGAAGAGGTTGATGAACTGGCCGCGTGCGGCGTCGCCCTTGAGGTTCATCACCTCCTGCGGGGCGCTTTCGAGCCCCTGAGAGAGCATGAATTCACCCAGTTTGTTCACGGCGGTTTCAAGTTTGCCGATAACAACCGGCGCTTTGTCAACCAGCCAGATCTCTTTGGCGCGGTCGGCTTTTTCGCCGGAAAAGAGGGTGATAGCAGCATCAACCGCCATCTTCTGCTGGCGAAAGTCGAGAATGTTGCCGTAGGGCTTGGTGCCGTTCAGGATGCGGTTGGTGCGTGAGAAGGCCTGAATGAGCCCGTGGTACTTGAGGTTTTTGTCGACGTAGAGGGTGTTGAGGAATTTGGAGTCGAAACCAGTAAGCAGCATGTCGACCACGATGACGATGTCGATTTTCTGCGCGTGCGGCAAGTCCTGATTGGGGTATTGCTGATCTTTGATGCGCTTTTGAATGTCCTGGTAGTAGAGGTCGAATTCGTCGATGCGGTGGTTGGTGCCGTAGCGGGCGTTGTAGTCGGCAATGATGGCTTTGAGGGCCGCCTTTTTTTCGTCGGGGGCTTGCTCGTTGTCGGCCTTTTCCTGAGGCAGATCTTCCTGGAGCTGCCGGATGTCGGCCACATTCTTTTCGTTTCGATTCCCGCCATCACCCGTAGTAGCCTGTGCGGGCGGGGAAAAGACGCAGGCAATGTTCAGAGGCTGGAAGTTACCATCTTTGGCTTCTCTCTCTGCCTGCATGGTGTTGAAGAGGTCATGATAGGCTATAGCGTCATTGATGGAGGCGGTGGCCAGAAGGGCGTTAAACTTGCGCCCGTAGGTGGCGGTCTGGTGTTTTTGGAGTATGGCTTCGACAATGGCTTTTTTGGCCAGCGTTTCACCCGGCTTGGGCGTGTTTTTGCCTTCGGGCTTGTAATAGTCAATATGAAAGCGCAGGACGTTGCGGTCTTCGATGGCGTGCGTAATGGTGTAGGCGTGCAGTTGCTGCTGGAAAATCTCTTCCGTGGTTTTCCAGGTGGCCTGCTGCCCTTCAATCTGCTGATAGGTGGCGTTTTCCGGGAAAATTGGTGTGCCGGTGAAGCCGAAGAGCTGGGCGTTGGGGAAAAACTCTTTGATGGCTTTGTGGTTCTCGCCGAACTGGGAGCGGTGGCATTCGTCAAAAATGAAGACCATGCGCTTGTGACGGAGCAATTCGAGCCGCTCCTTGTAGTTGCGCTTGTTGGTGCCATCGAGGGCAAGGCCGAGCTTCTGGATGGTGGTGACAATGACCTTATTGGCATAGTCGTCGGAGAGCAGCCGCTGCACCAGGGTTTCGGTGTTGGTGTTTTCTTCGACGCAGTTTTCCTGAAAGCGATTGAACTCCTCCCGCGTCTGCCGGTCGAGGTCTTTGCGGTCTACGACGAAGAGGCATTTGTCGATATCCGGGTTGTCCTTGAGCAGGGTTGATGCCTTGAAGGAGGTGAGGGTTTTGCCGCTACCGGTGGTGTGCCAGATGTAGCCGTTGCCGCTGTTCTGGTGAATGCACTCCACGATAGCCTTGACGGCATAGATCTGGTAGGGGCGCATCATCACCAGCTTTTGCTCGCTCGATACCAGCACCATGTAGCGGCTGATCATTTCGCCGAGGGTACATTTGGCGAGGAACTTTTCGGCGAAGCTGTCGAGATGGGTGATTTTTTTATTGTCCTCTCCGGCGAACTGGTAGAGCGGCAGAAAGCGCTCGTCGGCGTTAAAGCTGAAGTGGCGACTGTTGTTGTTGGCGAAGTACCAGGTGTCGGTGCGGTTGCTGACGATGAAGAGCTGCAAAAAGCAGAGCAGGGTTTTGGTGTAGCCATTGCCGGAGTCGTTTTTGTACTCGACGATCTGCTGCATGGCGCGGCGCGGGCTGATGGCGAGGGTTTTCAGCTCGATCTGAACCACCGGCACGCCGTTGATGAGGAGCAGCACGTCGTAACGGTGATGGCTGTTGTTGGTGTTAATGCGGAGCTGGTTGACGACCTCGAAGCTGTTTTTGCACCACTCCCTGATGTTGACCAGAGTGTAGAAGAGTGGTGTACCGTCGTCGCGGTCGAAGCTGTTGCGTTCGCGCAGATGACGAGAGGCGGCGAAAACGTCGGGGGTGACAATCAGGTCGAGCAGCCGGGCAAACTCGGCGTCGGTGAGGTGTACCCGGTTGAGGGCTTCGAACTTTTCGCGGAAGTTTTTTTCGAGCGCGGCCCGGTCACGAATGTCGGGGCGGTAGCTGTATTTGAGATCTTTAAGCTTGTCTATCAGGCCTTGCTCGGTCTGGTTTTCTGTTGTCATGCGTGAAACAATGCTTATACTTGAACCATTAGCATCACCAGAGAGAGCATCTCCGGCCTGACGCCTTCAACCTGGTTGGGGGCGTTTCTTTTTTCTACCCTGCCTTTAACACCCTTCTGCAAAAGTTGACCAATCACAGTTGGCTGCGCTTACATCTTCGCTGCACCTACGGAATCTATCCTCAGGGTTAACTGAGTGTCAATATAAACAAGGGCTTTGATTTACAGCGGTTTTGCTGTTGATTTTTTTATGGTGGGGACTCCCCTGCCTGCGTTTTTTTGCGTGTTTTTTATGGATACTTCTTGTTATTTATAAAAAGATTTTGGTATACTTTTATTTGACATTTATTCCTATAATTTTAAGGAGGAGGTGGTATGAGTGGTGATGGTGGTGAAGGTGGATCCTCATTTTTTGCCGGCGGGTCCGTTGGGGAGCGGGGCTGGTGGCGGGACGGGGGTGGCGGGTTTCAAAGATATTTTTGAGGTGCTTGGTGATTGCTGGTCGTTTGACGCCAAACAGTTCGGCTATTCTATCCTGAGTAAGCCACACCGTTTCATTCTCAACACGCACTTCAATACGGGGCTGGCCGCTGAGGCCCTCATAGATGATGATTTCGTTTTTTGGCCCAGTATCTTCCATACTTATCTGACTCCCTCAATATCTGCAACAATCTCGTCGATTGTCGTACGGAGTTCATGCTGGCGAACTGAGTTGGGCACCGGATGCTCTGGCGCAGGAATAAATGGCTGACCAGCGGCAATATGTTCAGCTTCTGACTTTTTCAGATCATCATAGATAGCCCGCAAGTCATAGCCAAATTTGGCGGCATGGGCATCACGAATAGCTCTTCCTTCATCGACGATTTCGTCATTCAGCATATTCTTGTCCAAGTAGTTCCTCGGGGGTGCAAATAAATGGCAGCGATACCTTTTTGTATCTCCGGGTTTGCAATGTGCAAAATCGAAGCATCTCCACAATAACAAAAACATAAACTTGCAAAGGGGCTTGTCCCCTGAGTCAGGTTGATCCTGGTGTTCGGCCTTTCGTGAGCACTTTCCCAACTTCTTCTGCTATCAGTTCAGCGATTACGGCATAATAAGGTTCATGGAAATGGACATCGTTCGGCTTTCTGTTGCAAATCAAATCTTCCCTCATTTCACCAGCTATGTCTATGAAATGAACGCCGAAACTATCACTCACGGATCGTGCGATGCTATTGAGTTGAACCTCGTCCATCCCTCTTCCATGCAGATACCAATTCCTGAACGTAGCAAAAACGTGTCCAGTCGCCATTGACTCTCTTATTGATGGAAAGAATGGGGTCGTCGAGACGAATATCGCGCTTGAGCACTTCGCCATTATTTTTCTTGTGACTTCTGAAAGGCTTGTCTTATACTCTGATGGTGACGAGTTTCGGTCGTGAATTCCAAAATTGAAGACGATAACATCAATTTTCCCTCTCCCTTGGGTGTAAATATCCATTTTCCTGCTGCCATTCCTTGAACTCCCGCAGTTTTCCGGAGCTCTTAGTACGTTTGCGATACCCATGAGTGCTCTCCGTAGTGTCACGGTATAGCCTTGACTGATTGAATCACCAATAACAAGAACTGTAGGAAGTGTCTTGTCAAGAGCGACAAAATCCCATAAAGTTTTTTCTCCTTTGATTTTCGATCTTTTGTAGAGTAAAAGATAGAAGTTCCCCAAGTTCTCTTCAAGTTTTTGCTCCCACGCGAGTTCGTCAACTCCCATTCGCTGTTTTCTCTCTCTATCAAGCTTAAATTCTTCTTTCGTAAGGAGTGACAAAAGATTTTTATTGACAAAATCGTTGATCGATTCAGGCTCATTTCGAGATCGCAAAACTTGTCGTTTTTTTTGTCGAGCAACCCGTAACACAACTTTTTGTATGAGAATTGCTCCATCCAAAGCAAGGGCAATCACCCTGAACACAGCAAGAATTACAGCATTGAGAACACCATTAGTCATAACGATTCTCTTAACATGAGCAACATTGTCCAGACTGATCTGCCTGATTCTGAAAACGCATAAAGTTCCATTCCAGGTCAGACAACTTCAAAATGACTGATATGCAGAAGCTAAATAATTAGCTGGTAATGATATACAAAAATAACACCGGCTTATCACCCTGATTTAATAAAAATCAGCAAGAAAACGATGCAAGTGTCGTCGGAAATTGGCAATTTCGCTGATCATTGCAGAGATTTACGGCGTTGAGGTGCGCCTTCACTTCTTAGATGAATAGCTTAATGTTAAATCATTCTACAACAACAGACAAAACAGGAAAACAAACATGAAAAACAACATTACCAAGGCAATGCTCACCGCAGCAATCATGCTCTTGCCGTCACTTGCTACAGCGACCCAATGGAACATTGACCCCGATCATTCAAATGTTGGATTCAGTGTCAGTCACCTCATGGTGTCGCACGTCAAGGGCAACTTCAACAAATATAGCGGTATTGTTGATGTTAACGACAAAGACATTACCAAATCGAAAGTCGATGTCACCATTGATGCCTCTTCCATCAATACCAACGTTCAGAAACGGGATGAACATTTAAAAAGCGCCGATTTCTTCGATGTCGCCAAATACCCGACCTTGACCTTTGTTTCAAAAAAATGGGCAAAAGCGGCCAAAGGGGCATTGAAAGTTACCGGAGAGTTGACGATACACGGTGTTACCAAATTGGTGGTTCTTAACGTCGCTCCGTTCTCCAAGGAAAGCAAGGATCCCTGGGGCGGTACAAGAAGCGGAACTTCGGCAAGCACAACAATCAACCGCAAGGATTTCGGGCTTGTCTGGAATCAGGCTTTGGAAACAGGAGGATTGGCTGTTGGTGAAGAGGTCAACATCTCGCTGGACGTCGAACTGGTCAAGTTGCAGCCAAAATAAGAGGCGTACCAGGGAGAGGGAGTCAAGGAGATAACGATGCAGGTGGCTGAATGCATGATCCGATAACTGTTAGAATCCGAATTAGAAAGTGTCTGGGCAGGCAAGCCTGCCGGCATTCTTGGTGTTGCACTCGGAGCGGCAGGTACGGCTCTGGCACAGCAGCATCTTCGCAACATCCTTGCCTGTCTGGATGTGCCTGTGCTTGGACAGCCTGAAGCGTTCATACAGGCAAGAGAGGGACTCTTCAATGAAGACGGCTCTATCGGTTCAGGGAGCAAACCTTTTCTGCAGAACTGGGTTGATCGATATGCCTTATGGATAAAACTTCATGCAACCTTAATCGGGGAGGTATTATAATGTTAGACATTCGAAAAGCTGCTGAACGGGGGCACGCTGACCATGGGTGGCTCAACACCCCGACATACCTTCTCCTTTTCCGATTATCACGATCGGCGATACATGGGCTTCAGGGCGCTTAGGGTTATCAACGAGGATCGTGTCCAACCCGGAGAGGGGTTCGGAACCCATCCCCATCGCGATATGAAGATCATCTCGTATGTCATCGATGGGGCTCTTGAACACAAGGACAGCATGGGTAACGGCACGGTAATCAGACCGGGCGATGTTCAGCGGATGAGCGCTGGCACCGGAATCACCCACAGCGAATTCAACCATTCCAGTGAAGAGCTCGATCAATGTCAACGGGCTCAGCCTTGGGCAAGGTGACGGTGCTGCCATAAGCGACGAAGCCCTGTTGAAGATTATTGCCGAAAAAGATTTGGAACTCCTGTTGTTCGACCTCGGTTGAGCGGCAGGGTACCTGAGAACATTGGGAAATAAGGGGCTCTACAGACTTCCCTGTCGAATAAAAAGAAATTGAAGTGCCCGCAAGCTATCCCCTTAGCAGAGGGAGCACTTTGCCGGCGATGATGCGCCCGATGGCGAGTGATGCGGTGGCTGCGGGGGATGGGGCATTGCAGACGTGGATGATGTTTTGGTTGACCCTGAAGTCAAAGTCGTCGAGCAGTTTGCCTTCGCGGTCACATGCCTGTGCACGAATGCCTGCGCTGCCGGGTTCCAGGTGCTCTGCCTGTATGTCCGGAATGAGTTTTTGCAATGCGGCGGTAAATGCTTGTTTGCTGAATGAGCGATGGTACTCCCCTCTTGCGGTACGCCAGTGTGCACGCGCTACCTGGCGAAAACCGGGCCAGTTGAGCGCTTCCCAGGTGTCGTGAATATTGAAATCGGTTTTTTTATAGGCTTCGCGGCCAAGGGCAAAAACGGCGTTGGGGCCGCATTCAACACCGCCGCCAATCATACGGGTGAAATGAACTCCAAGGAAGGGAAATGCGGGATCGGGTACCGGGTAAATCAGGTGGTTGACCAGCCTGGGGGCTGAGGATTTGAGCTGATAGTATTCGCCTCGAAATGGGAGAATGCGAAGCGGGAGTGCTGGTTCGCTCTTGCGGGCAAGGCGATCGGACTGGAGACCTGCGCAGGTGACCACGGCGTCGGCTTGCCAGGTGCGGGAGTGGCCAATAACCTCTACCTGATTGCCTTTGTGCTGCATCGTGAGAACCTCCTCGTCGAGGATAATTTCTCCACCGAGGGCAAGGAGTTTTTCGGCATATTTTGTAGCTACCACGGTATAATCGACAATGCCCGCTTGTGGAACAAAGAGCCCCCGAATACCCTGGCAATGAGGTTCCCTTTCAAGGATTTCGTCAGGATCTAAAAATCGAAGATGCGGCAATCCGTTTGCAACTCCCCTGCGATGCAATTCCTCCAGGCCAGGGAGTTCCTCCTTGCTTGTTGCCACAACGATTTTACCGCATATCTCGTGCGGAATCGATTCCTCTTCGCAGAAATTGAGCAATTGCCGGTACCCTTCACGGCAGTTAATTGCTTTAAGAGAGCCCGGTTTGTAATAGAGACCGGAGTGGATGACTCCGCTGTTATGTCCAGTCTGGTGCGAAGCAAGCGTGCTCTCTTTTTCGATGAGCATCAGGCGGGTGGAGGGACGGGATTGAAGAATATTGAGGGCTGTTGAGAGACCGAGAATACCGCCTCCTATGACAATGACGTTCCTTTTTTCTTTTTTCATACGTCCCTTCTGTTATAAGCCATTTCTTTGCAACTGGAAAAGAGGTTACACATTTTTCTTGTGGCATCACAAAAAAGAGTCAGAGCTGAAAACCATTGTGCGCGCAAGTTACCCTTGCCTAACAACGTGGAGCTTGGCGCGATTTTACAGGAGAGGATCATTCTTACTGCAATCACCGTATTTACGACAGAAAACGTATCTTCCCTTGATGAACTAAAAAAATTGACAAGAGGAACAACAGTCCGTCGAAAAAAGACTCTTAACGGAACTCATTAATTCATATCAAAATGCATTCCATATCAGATACATTTTTTGCCGATGCAGCGGAAGATGTTTCTTTGTTTTCACTGCTCGATTCGCTTCCTGATGCGGTGAGCCTGATAGATTCCACGGGCAGAGTCGTCAATATTAACAACATCTTTGCAGCACGTTTAGGGAAAAAACCCTCGGAATGCATGGGTAGCAATATCTTTGAACTGATTGCAAACTTGGTGATAACGGAGGGAGTGCTCTTCAGAAAAGAGCGATGCGCGGAGGTGCTTCGCACTGGAAAGCGTTTCGTTTTTGAAGAGAGGAGAGGTAATCAACTCTTGAACATCATCCTCAGCCCAGTCAAATCGCCAAAGGGCAAGGTCGCGCATCTGCTTATTATCATTCAGGATATTACGGAAAAGCTGCATATCGAGGATGAGGCTGCCAAAGAAAAAATACAGACCGGCCTCGCATTGGAACTCGCACATACAGGCATTTGGGAAGCAGACCTGAAAACCGGCGAAAACATCTGGTCGAACGGCACCTGGAACCTGTATGGATTGAGTCGAGATGGTGAAAACGCCTCAACAGAACTATGGAACAGAACCGTTCACCCGGACGACCGGGAAACGGCCACGCAGATGATTGAATCGGCAGTACAACAGGAAGTGGACATAAATATTGAGTATCGGGTCTATCATCTGGACGGCTCGGTTCACTGGTTGATGGTGCGAGGCATCCCTGTGCGTGACAATGACGCAAGGGTTGACCGTTATATCGGAATTGTGGTTGATATCACGGAGCGCAAACATGCCGAGGCCGAACTGGCAAAATTTCAGAAGCACATGAATTTTGCCCTTGAAAAAAGTCATATCGGTGTCTGGGATCTTAACCTGAACGATGCTACTGTACAATGCACCTTGGAACACGCCCGGATTTTTGGTTATCAAAAAGTTCTGCCGGAATGGACATTGGAGATGTTCCTTGATCATATCGTGCAAGAGGATCGGGAAGCAATAGAGGCACTCATAAGAAGTTCCATAAAGAAGCGTCAAGGCCATGAATTTGAATGCCGGATTCAGCCCTCTCTGGGAGAGGTTCGATGGATTATGGTAAAAGGGGTTTTCTATGTTGACCAAAACTGTGATGAGAGCCATGTCTTGGGCATCGTAGAGGATGTAACCGAGCGCAAGCGCTCCGAAAAAGAGCGGGAAACACTTCAGGAACAGCTTCTGCATGCTCAAAAATTAGAGGTCATAGGCCAACTGGCTGGCGGCATCGCACATGACTTCAACAATCATCTTACCGCAATTCTCGGATATATCGAACTTGCCATCGATCAAGTTAATGAAACGCTCCCTGTAGCCAAATACATTAAAACTATTCAGCAATCTGCCCTCAGGTCAGCAGAACTGACACATAAACTGCTCGCTTTTGCAAGAAAACAGCCCGTACACCCAAAGGTGCTCAATCTGAATATGGAGATTGAAGAAATGCTTCCAATACTTGGCCAATTGATTCACCGAGGCATTGAAATAGAATGGTCTCCTGCACATCATAAGGCACTCATTAACATTGATCCCTCTCAGATTGATCAAATCCTGACCAATCTTTGCGTCAATGCGCGGGATGCCATCAATGGAACCGGCAAGATCACCATAACAACCGATATTGTGCAGGTAAAAAAACAGAAATGCGCCACGGAAAAGATCAGTCAAATTCCTGGCCATTATGTGAAATTGACGGTAACGGATACAGGATGCGGTATAGAGATCGAAACACTTCCACATATTTTCGAGCCCTTTTTTACAACCAAAGAGATTGGAAAAGGGACTGGTTTGGGCCTTTCTACCGTCTACGGAATTGTGAAACAGAATAAGGGCTACATTGATTGCAAGTCGGAAAAAGGTAAAGGGACAACCTTCACCCTCTTGTTGCATCAGTATGAGGAGAGCCGCAATACGAGGTTGACTCAAAATCCTGAACGACTCAAACAAGCTGAAAAGAAAACCATACTTCTTGTCGAAGATGATATCGACATACTCAAACTCGTCAAAAACATCCTTGAAATAAATGATTTCAAGGTTTTGACAGCCAGGGATGCCGAAAAAGCCATTGAGATTGCTGCCAAAAGCCCGTATAGGATCAATCTCCTGCTGACCGATGTCAGGTTGCCAAAAATGAACGGAATGGAACTGAGCCAGCGTTTGCATGCTGAATCTCCAAATATGAAGACGCTCCTTATGTCGGGATATACAAACTGGATAGACGAAAATCTCACGGAGAATGGCCAGAAGCTCACGTTCCTTTCGAAACCCTTCACGTTCAAGGATTTACTCGACTCTGTCGATCAGGCACTTGCCATGAAAACTCAATAAACGGAAACTTTTGTAACGGGAGCACATAATCAGGTGCCGGGTTCCGCCTCACTCCGATCGAGCAAAAGATCATCAACAAAATGGTCGATGGTGTGCATTCCCTCATGGCGCATGACGATGTCGTGCGCAAGCTTTCCACCAAGGCGATTATCCTCGTAAGGGGCAAGGCTCCACTTTTTCATAACCCACTCACCGGGGCGCTGAAAATAGACGGTGTTCGAAATATCGTTCTTCCATGCCGGATAGTTGATCTCGTCAAGCCGCTCTTTCAGATAGAGCGCGTTCTTGAGGATCAACTCGGCCTGGCGCCGATACCCTTCCACTCCGGTCTTGTGGATTTGCCACCAGAACTTCAGTGGTGCCAGCGCTGAACGCGAGCAGGTGATTGTGGGAACCGAAGCGTTCAGATAGGAGACTCGAAAGGGGTTTTGCTTCTCCAGAACCTCCTTTGTTGTGAGAAAGAGACCCAGGGGTTCGTCGAACCCAAAGAATTTGTGTCCACTGATGGCGATGGAATCAAAATTGCGGGCAGCGTGACTGACCAGATCGGCATGTTCTGTAAACGGCAGGTACCCCCCAAAGAGCGCAGCATCAACATGACGGTAGATAGCGACGGGCTGTTTTCTTGCAAGCACTTCGGCAATCGCATCCTGATTGTCGATGGCTCCCTTAAAGGTGGTGCCAACCGCGATAACGATCAAGGCTGGACGGTTTGGGTCGAGTGCAACCTCAAACGCTGGCACCTCCATTTCACCCTTGATGTTCGTCGGTATCTGGCGCATCTCCAACCCCTGAAGGTCGCAGAGCCTCATGATGGAGTAGTGCGCTTCCTCTGAAACATAGAGAACCGGTTTTATTTCGCTCTGTGAGCCCAGAACGTGCACACCGAAGTAGATGCCGTGATTGTTCCCGTCGGTGCCGCCATTGGTGACGATACCCCATGCTTCTGCGGGTGAAAATCCGTAGTGCGGTGCAAAAAAATCAATGACTTCATTTTCAAATTCATGGGTGTTCAGGGCAAACAAGCTCGGCTTGCGCGGATCACCCACGTTGTTCATGGCCACATCTGCCAGTCCTGAAACAGCATACCAGTGATAGAAATCGGCCAGTTTGATGTTCTGGTTGCAAGGGAACCCGACGGCTGTCTTTTTCTCCTGCACCATTTTCTCGGCGAATGTGTTAAGACGATTGATATCAACGTTATGGCTTGCTGTCATGATGCTGTCACGGCTTATTTGATAAGTGATCATTGCTGATAGTTACTAAACCGGCAAACATGATCAAAGTATGTGCGATTTAAAAAGTTTTTTTTTGTAAGCGCAAGTTTTTCTCCAATGTGCCGTCGAAACCAGTGACATATCGGATGAGAGGATGGGGAATGGTCATACATCCATATATTTTTTAATGAATAAACTGATAATACGATGAAAAAGACAATAATGCTGGCGTTAACCACAACACTGCTGGGGTTTGGGAGTATTGCTTCAGCAGCAACCAATTACCGTAACTGTCCGGATAATGAGTTTGGCGGGCGCTGGACAAGGTCATGTAGCGCTCCCATCGAAGATCGAATCACCTACCGACACGAGCGCCCGAATAGATTCTCGGAATTCGGGCCGGATGCGCAAAATTGCTTTAACCGATCATCAGCAGGAAGAGGGTGCTACGGGAGAATGAACGGATTAGAGGAACAACTTGGATTGAGCAAACGTCAGATCGGGCAAGTCAAGGAGCTCCGCGAAAAACAGTTTACCCGTGTCGTTGCAGAAAGGAAAGAGCTTGCTTCATTACAACGAGAGCTTGATGAAAGGTCATTTACAACAACTCCAGATCGAAAGAGAATTGATGAGCTTTCCGATAAAATCGGCAAAAAACATGCATCGCTTGCCCAACTGAAGAGCAATCATCTTGCAGAACTTGTTTCGATCCTGACACCCGCTCAGCGTAAGAAATTTCAGACAATTCAAGACGCCAGAGAGTTACGGCAACAGTGTGGCAGATCCTTTGAATAGCAATAATACCAACTATCAGCAAAAGCAGGCGTAGCAGCCTGCTTTTTTATTCCCGGATTTTACCCGGCTGTTGATGCTGATACCTCAAAATTGGATTATTTTGAGCGGAACCCCTTCACATTCTGAATTTTAGAGGAAGGGGTATTTTCAGAAGTACATGCCATTTCGATAAACAAAGCTTCTTGAGCATCATCAAACAACAATCCATGAGCAGAAAAATACTGATCGTCAAAAACATGACCCAGGAAGGGGCGGGACTTCTTGAAACCCTGCTCTGCGAGCACGGTATTGCCTCGCACCAGGAAGATCTTTCAGCAGGCGGAACATTCCCTGATCCACGGGGATACAGCGCTCTTGTGGTGCTTGGCGGGTACCAGAGCGCAAATGATGAAACCTCTTCCATGCTGCTTCAGCTCCGCCGTATTGAGGCTGCGTTGGATGAAGAGATCCCATTCCTCGGCATCTGCCTTGGGATGCAGTGCCTTGTCAAGGCAGGTGGAGGAAAAGTGATGAAGGCTGCGATAAAAGAGACTGGATTTGTTGACCCTGAAGGTCATCCCTACCGCATCAACCTCACCACCTCAGGCAGAAAAGATGCTCTTTTTGATGGACTTGACAAGAGCTTTCCGGTCTTTCAGCTTCACGGTGAGACGGTAGAACTTGCTGCCTCAGGGATGGAGCTGCTTGCTACAGGCGAAGGGTGCCCCATACAGGCGGTAAGGGTTGGAAAGAATGGTTACGGGCTGCAGTGCCATTTTGAACTGACCGATGCCATGTTTTCAGAGTGGTGCGAGAATGATGCCGACCTGAAAAAGATAGATCAAAATAACCTCAAGGAGCAGTTTGAGAACATCCGGGATGAGTACCACACGACGGGCCTCAAGCTCCTCTACAATTTTCTCAGGATTTCCGGCCTTGTCTGAGCCGCAAGAACAGTCCCCCGAGAGTGCAGGAGCACTACCGGGGGAACAGTCAAACCGCGACCGCGCGCTACTCTATGACAAGATCAATGGTGCGACGCTGTAAATCCACGCTGTTCACCTTGACCTTGACCCGCTGGCCTATCTGCAACCGCTTCTTGCGACGCTTGCCGACAAGTGAGTAGGTTGTCTCGTCATATTCATAATAGTCATCAGTGAGGTTGCGCATGTGCACCATCCCCTCAATGGCAAAATCAACCATTCTCACATAGATGCCATAATCGGTCGCGCCTGAAATGACTCCAGGATAGACTTTGCCGACATGGCTGGCCATATACTCAACCTGCTTGAGCTTGATCGACTCCCGCTCTGCCTCTACAGCACTTTTTTCACGCTCGTTGGATATCTGGCAGACTGTCTGGAGCTTGTCGGTCAGTTCAGCGAGGCGTGTTGCAGAGATTTTCCGGCGCTTCTTGCGGAGGTTCTCATACTCAAAGAGCATACGGTGTACGATGAGGTCGGGATAGCGTCTGATGGGCGAGGTGAAGTGGGTGTAATGCTCAAAGCCGAGACCGTAATGGCCCACATTGTCGCCGGTGTAAACCGCCTTCGACATGCAGCGCAAAACCAGTTCACTGACCAGAAACTCAATATTGGATCCCTTCACCTGCTGCAAGAGCTGGCGAAGCGCTGATGCTGAAACAATCGGCCCCTCTTTGCCCCGGTTCAGCTTGAGCTCAAAGCCGAGCCTCTTGACAAAGTTTGCAAGAATGAGCACCTTTTCCTGCTGGGGAGCGCCATGCACCCTGTAGATAACCGGATGGGGAGCCTTCTTGTTCTCCTTGAAGGTCTTGGTCAGATATTTGGCCACCTTGCGGTTGGCAAGCAGCATGAACTCCTCAATAAGGCGGTGGCTGCCGAGACGCTCTTTCTTCATCACCTCAAGCGGCTCACCCTTGCTGCCAAGTTTGAAACGCACCTCTTCAGTTTCAAAATCAAGTCCGCCGTGCTTGAAGCGCTTTTCGCGCAAAAGAACACTGATGCGGTCAAGCGCCTGCAACTCATCAATAAAATCACCCTTACCCTGCTTCAGAATCTCCTCGACATCTTCGTAGGCAAAACGACGTTTGGAGTGAATAACCGTTTTCTGGAACTCGTACTTGCTCACTTCACCCTCATCCGTGATGGTCATAAAGACCGAAAATGCCATCCGGTCAACACCAGGATTAAGACTGCATATCTGTTCAGAAAGGCGTGCGGGCAACATCGGAATCACCCGGTCAACCAAATAGACCGAGGTGGCCCTTTTGAGCGCCTCGCGGTCGAGGGGAGAGTTTTCAGGCACATAGTGCGATACATCAGCAATATGGACGCCTATTTTATATTGTCCGTCATCAAGCATCTCAATCGAGAGTGCATCATCAAAATCCTTTGCATCGACAGGGTCAATGGTAAAGACAACCTTGTCGCGAATGTCAAGGCGTCCGTTGAGATCCTCTTCAGTAATCCCCTCTCGAATGGAGGCGGCAAAATCGAGTAGCGGCTTGTCGAAAGTTTCGTCAATGCCACGGCTTCGTGCAATGGCGCTCACTTCAACCGCAGAGTCACCAGCAGTACCCAGAATCTCAAGTACCTTGGCCTGAATCTGCCCCTCCTTGCTGAAATCAAGCTCCCCGACAAGCACCTTCTGACCATCAACCGCCTTGCGGGCGTTTCTGATTGGTACAATAATTTCAGGAAGCAGCTTCCGGTCGTCAGCCTTGAGGACAAACTTTCGGTTAGCCTTGGTCAGTGTACCGACAATGGTGGTGATGCGGCGGGAAATCACCTTCTGCACCGTGCCTTCACAGCGCTGATGGGGGGTGGATTTTGAAGAATAGGTATCCGGCACCTTCGAAACAAGCACCTCGACTTCGTCGCCATGAATGGCAAAACCCATATCACCGGCCTTGATGAAGATATCATCATCGAACCCTTCAACATCAACAAAGCCGTAACCGTTGGGATGGGTTGTAATGTGACCGGTATAACTCTTAACCGTGTACTGCTTCTTGCCGGGTAGAGGGAAGGGCTTGGCCTGTTCAAGATGAGCTTCGTAGGTGGCGGCATCCGTGCCCGAGATGCCGTAACAGCGGTTGGAGTCCTTGTCAACGGTTCCATCCTCCTGCAATTTGTGCAAAACATACCAGAAACCGGGCAACTGTTTTGATTCGGTATACCCAAGAGCCTGTGCCAGCTCTACCGACTTGAATCGCTCACCGTCATGATCAGCAAAAAAGGTAACAATTTCAGCCGCAAGAGAACTTTCTCCACGCCTGAAAAGAAACTCGTTGATAAGAATATGATCATTCGGCTTAACCCTCTCTCCGGTAAACTGCACAGAAGGCCTGTGACCCTTGTTGCCGGAAGGTCTTGATTTTCGTTTAAAACGTTCTCTCGCCACTACATTCAATCGTTTATGTTAGCATTCCATCTCTCTGTTTTCAATGGAACCACGCACTGTTGCGCAGTACCCAAATCTGTTCAAACAAAACCCTTTCATGCTTTCGGAAGTTAATAACATCAGAATACTTCAGCAAAAAATCAGCACTGCGAACGAGGAACACGCCTGAAAATCATGATGCTGCAAATGCCACAAAAGAAAAAAACGCTTCGTCGAAAAGAAGGGATTACCGTAAAAATAGGTTAATTTCGCTTTTCAGGGAAGGTCTCGCAATTGACAAGGTCTTGAATGAAACTTTAGAATTCTAACATAATGAAAAGTAGCCACAAAACACCCTTGGCAGCGGCAATTTTCATGGTTTTCGCTCTATTTGCACTTATTATATCAGCAAAAGAGCTCTCTGCCCGCCCAAATTCTTTTAAAACCATCACAATTGCCACACAGCAATGGATGGCTGAAAACCTTACCACCACCAATTACCGTAACGGCGACCCGATACCACAGGTAGATGACCCTGTGGCGTGGAGCTTGCTCACCACAGGTGCCTGGTGCTATTACGCAAACAAAAGCGAAAACGGCGTTACCTACGGAAAACTGTACAACTGGTTTGCCGTCAACGATCCAAGAGGGCTTGCACCCGCTGGCTGGCATGTTGCCTCAGACAGCGAATGGGAAGAACTTGTTACTGCCCTTGGAGGAGAAAAAGCGGCAGGCAGAAAACTGAAATCAGAGGTACTCTGGAAAGAGCCGCTGGTCGGCGCCGACAACAGCACTGGATTTACGGCCATTCCTTCAGGATACCGCAGCAGCAATGGCAGCTTCTCGCTTTTCGGCACCAACAGCAGTTTCTGGACATCAACAGAGGATGACAGCTTTTCCGCCTGGTATCGCGAGATGTTCAACAGCTATGCAGCCGTATACCGCATATCGACCAGCAAAACGCAGGGTTTTTCCGTGAGGTGTGTCAAAGATTGAGAATCGTTTACCCCTCCTGCACAGAATAACCAGCCGGGAATCAAGCACTTTTTCTCTGGCTGGTTACTCTCCCCTTAAAACCACCTTCTCGTGCGGAAATAAACCATCATGGCGACAACAGTGAGCCCCATGAATCCAAGCAGTGCAAAAAATCCCCACTTCCACTGAAGACCCGGTATATAACGGAAGTTCATACCATAGAGTCCAGCCAGGAAAGAGAGCGGCATGAAAATGGTGGCGATTGTGGTAAGCACCTTCATGATTTCGTTCATCCGGTTGTTGACAATGGCCAGCCAGGTGTCGTACATACCGAGAACGATATCGCGATAGGTTTCAATGGTTTCGTTGATAAGAATGACGTTGTCGTACACATCCCGGAAAAAAGGCCAGGTTGCTTCATCATCAATAACTTTGTAATGATCCCGGCTGATGCTGTTGATGATCTCCCGCATCGGCCTTACCGATTTCCGTAAAAGAATAAGCTCTTTTTTCAGGGCATAGATAGCCTCAAAGGTTTCGCGGCCGGATGTTGTGAAAAGCTCCTGATCGAGCAGTTCGATACGACCTTCAAGCTCTTCAAGAACAGTAAAATAATTGTCAACAATGGCATCAATGAGGACGTAGGCAAGATAGTCTGCCCCCCGTTTTCTTATCCCTGTCCCGGGGCTCTTGATCCGCTCCCTTACCGCATCGAACATGTCTCCCGGTTTTTCCTGGAAAGTGAGAACAAAATTTTTGCCGATCACCATGCTCAACTGCTCATCGACAACATCGTTGGTTATCTCTTCAAGTTCAAGCGTTCTGAGCACCAGAAAAAGATAGCTCTCAAAATCCTCAAGTTTAGAGCGTTGATCCGTATGCAGGATATCTTCGAGGGTCAGCGGATGAATACCAAACAGCTTTCCCGCCTCCTCAATAACCGACACATCATGCAATCCGTCAATGTTGATCCAGAGAACCCGCTGCTGATCTTTCCACTCCCCGCATTCAGCAACACGCTTCACCGGCATGTGAAACTCACGCTCTTCATCGTAACCAAAAACCGTTATGATGCAATTGGCTGTTTTCTGTTCACCAATATGAAGCAATGACCCTGCAGGCTGCCCTATCGTCCTTGAAAGGTTGCGCATAACCTTTTTCATGGGTCTGGACGATGCACGAACGGCCTTTCCCTTGTGTCGCATACTCTTTTTAGCTGTCATAACGTCATACTCAAACCTCTCCCGCTCCGGGGTGCCCTGTTTTCCAATAAGTTGATCCTGAACTTCGTTGAGTGTGTAGGTTTTCATGATTAATTTCGATGTACAATATTATCCCCCAAACAACGCCAACTGCTCACCGGACAATATCGGCTTAAACGCGGGAATCAACTCCGCAATTTCCGAAGCATCAACGTTCGCCAGTTCACCGGGCTCAAGCTTTCGAAGCCCTCCGCCGTAAACCCGACCCTCTCCCATAAGCTGCTCGGGAGTAATCCGGTTGAGCATTTCCCAGGCATGACGCAGAATTGTTGCATCCTGCTCTATGGCTTTGGCCAATTGCGGTTTTGGATACATGGCAAGGTAAACATTGGCTACCGTTGCAGTAGAGTTGTTCAGGATAAAGCGAAAAGGACGTCCGCTCTTTGTGTTGCTCCTCCCGAGATAGGTGCAGACAATCGGCGCTGATGGCCGGTTTTCCTGTGAGTACCACGGCGCACGGTGGCTGCAAAGATAGCCTTCGTGAACTCCTCGTTCTCTCCCTTCCTGCAGATAGGCAAACAGCGCAGGGTAGCCCTCTCTGATTCTCTCTTCAGAAAGTTTTGTGTCGAGAAGAAAAAGCTTCCGTTCAAGAAGAGGCAAACCACTTGCGTCAGCCTCCACTTCGGACTCTGTCAGATAGCGCGGACCTGGCAGTATAGGCCGGAATGCTATCAGCGGAAGATTTTTTGCTATGATCTCTTTCTGATCGAGTATGAAAAAATCATTGTCTCCTGTGGCAATACCGCGCCGAATATCAAAAAAGTCGGAGATAACCGGATTCGATCTCTTCATGCGAATATCAGCAAGAGGAAAGCGGCTCCATTTTGCCTCATGAGCAAGTTCGTCACTTGAAACTTCGCGATCGTATTGAGGTCCAAGCAGCGAGCCTCCAAATGTAAAGGTAACCTTATGGTTCTTAGGGGGCGGCTCTTTTTTAAACCAGACCACGGCTGAAGAGACAAGTGCATCAGTAAACTGAACATCATCAGGACAAAAGCGATGGATTTTCAGCAGGGTTACCTTTTCAAGCAGGTAGCGCTTTATCGCTTTGCCATAATTGACATCCATGAATTCGCTCGGTATGAGCCACCCTGCAACTCCGCCGTCAGCCATCCAGGGGTGTGAGAGCCCGAGAAAATGGCAATAGAGCCCGGCAAGGCCGCTGAGTTTCATGCCGCTTGCCTGTGCTGTACGAGCCTGAAGCCGCACTTTATCCTCATTTTGCAGGTGATGATGCCGCACGTAAGGCGGATTGCAGATCAGCAGATTGAATTGCCCATCTGGATCTTCAATCGTAAAATCCGCCAGTTTAATCGTAAAATCTGAATCTCTCCAAAGGAGTGATGCTGGTTCTCCGTAATGAGGATCAATTTCAAAACCAACGGCTCCCAAAATCTGCTTTTCAGAAAATACCTGTTGAAATGCCGAAAAAAACGATCCCGTACCAACGGCAGGGTCGAGCAAACGAATCTTCTCTCCTTCAGGCATCAGGGTTGCCGCATAGGTCAGGATATCAAGGGCAAGAGCTGTCGGTGTGGCAAATTGGCCAAGACGGTTTCGTTCTGCCTGAGTTTTTCTGGCATCAAGCTCATCCTGAAGCTTGAGCCGAACCTGTTCAAATCCATTATGTAGCCTGATCATAGTCATATCCCGAAAAGGGCCAAGTCATCAATGCGATGCTCCCAAACCCAATCAATTCCTTCCGCCGCCTCATAACCAAGATATCCAGCATTAAAATAGCCGCAAAGAAAAAGGGTGAATCGCACCGTATTGCCATAATTGCTCCGAAGCTGGCTCATCTTGGCGGCTTCTTCCTTTCGTCGTTTGTTCGTATTGGTAAAATCGCCCGCTGATTTAGCTTCAAAGAAAACTGGCAGTGAATTCTTTTTTGCTGATTTCGGCATAACGATTGCATCTACAGGAATATTGACACTTTTCAGACCACCCTCAAGTTTTACTGGTACATTCATGCGGAAAGAGAAGGTACCAGCGGGCATAGAATCAAAACGGGCACCCTCTCCACTCTCTATATGGCGATAACCGCGAGCTTCAAGCCAGCATTTTATCGCTGCAAGCTGGCGTTTTTCTTGCGCATTGCGAATAATCGGATTGGTAACAGAACCACAGAGACGGTCTGCAACAATGATTGCCGCACGATGAATCTCCATGGCATTAGGCGGATCTTTGCGTCCTAACCAGATAAAAATGTCGGGATCAGCCATCTTTTCGAGAATAGAGGCTATTCTGCCAAGCTCACGATCAAGAACTTCTGGACTCATTCGGGATGGAACTCTCTTTTTCAATTCCAGGCTCTTGACAAGATTTGGTGAGACACCAGAAAGACCTATTAAACGATCTACGGCAAGGGGTGGACACGCAGACATGCGAAGTGTTGGAAGAATATCCGGATGCTCACAAATGATTGCTGGATCAATTCTTGTCATGTTATCAGTTGAGCACAGAGCAGCCTCAACATCTTTCGTCGTCTGAATTCGAGTTGAGCGAAAAGCTTCAGGGGCGAAATGCATGAACCAGTCATTATACAGGTCAACCGATTGTGCAATATCGGCTTTCCAGCGAGCTGGCTTGTCGAGGTTTACTGGCATACTTATCCTCTATCAGTGGAAACGCATGAATCTTTAGACTGAAATCAAAAAACTGACAATACGCTGAAGATAAGACATTCACCCTGCAAAACAGCTTCCTCATTGGGACGAATAACGTTGTTCACTTGCTCCGAACAATGTCATGGAGCCTCATGCACTATGCGAGACAGGGCATTGTCGATGAACAGTCTTGTACAAAACTCTTTTGACGCTTCGCCGCTCAGCATCACTGATAAATATGTAAAAAAAACTATATTAAGGGAGATAATGCCATGTAAAATATTGTAAAAAAACGACATCCGGCAATGAATTATACGATCGAAAAAGCTTCTCCCGGTGATTACGCCGCAATTCTGAGTGTCATGGAACTCTGGAACATGCATCATGTACCTTCAGCAGAAATGGAAGAACTTGATCTTTCCTGTTTTTTTGTCGCGCGCCTTTCCGGTCATGTTGCGGGAGCCGCCGGATATAAACTGATATCGCAAGGCAAAGGGAAAACAACACTGCTCGGTATCCGTCCGGAATTTTCGGGTATGGGAATCGGCAAGGCGCTGCAGAATGCGCGACTTGATGCAATGTACGCAGCGGGAGTCAAGAGTGTTTTGACCAATGCGGACCGACCTGAAACCATTCTCTGGTACAAAAAGCATTACGGTTACCGCCAAATTGGAGTACTGAAAAAAATATGTGATTTCAGCCTCTCTGATGTTGATCACTGGAGCACTCTTGAAATGGATCTTGATGCCTATATGCTTTCAAAGCCTGCTCGTGAAGCCTCTCGAAAAGCCTATATCGAATTGAACGATCCCCACCCGCTTTCGCCCTATCCCCCATTGATCATCAATGCCTGCCTGACAGGGATGGTGCCGACAAAATTCAGTAATCCTCATGTACCCGTCCAAGCAGATGAAATCATTGAGGATGCTCTCCGGGTCTTTGACGCTGGCGCAAGGGTTGTTCATCTTCACGCGAGAGATAAACAGGGTGTACCGACTTCACATGCAAAAGAGTATGAAAAAATTATTTCAGGCATCAGAAAAGAGAGGCCTGGAATGGTCTGCTGTGTCACGACATCGGGCAGAAACGGTCAGGGTTTTGAGCAACGTGCCGAGGTGCTTCACTTGACCGGGGATTCAAAACCGGACATGGCGAGCCTCACACTTGGTTCACTGAATTTTTATACCGGCCCGAGTATAAACTCCATCGAAGTTGTTGAACATCTTGCCCTGACCATGAAAGAGAATAATATCAAACCTGAAATAGAGGTATTTGATACAGGAATGATCAATCTGGCAAAATATCTTGAGCGAAATAATCTCATTTCGGGAATAAAATATTTCAATCTTCTTTTGGGCAATATTAATACGGCTCCTGCGACCATTGCAAACCTTGCAATGATGACGGCATCGCTTCCTGAAAACTCCCTCTGGGCTGTGGCTGGTCTCGGGCAGTTTCAGCTTCCGATGAATGTTGCGGCGATTGTGGCCGGAGGCCATGTTCGTGTAGGAATAGAGGATTCGCTCTATTTCGATTATGGCAAGGAGGTTCTTGCCACCAATGAAAATCTTGTCAAAAGAATCGCCCGCATTGCCGAAGAGATGCAGCGTCCTCTTGCGACAACAAAAGAAACCAGAAGGATGATGGGATTACCGGAATAACCTCACAACAAGAGGAACTCGCTCTGAATAACCCAGGGCAAGAAGGGCACCCTTCATATTTTCCTGCATGGACAGAACCACCGATGGGTCTGGCTCATCAACAGAACGCAATGACGCGAGGCAAGATACGCGGTTTTTTTTCAATGCTGTGATTTTTCTCTACCGCAATCATATCGTCAACAATCCTACCCACAAGAGAGCGTTGTTCAACAGGAACTGTCAATAACTCGGGAGGCGAAGAGTTCGAAATTGAAGCGCTTCGGACTGTTCGTTCTGAACGGATGGAATGAGATACTGTGGACCTGACGGCAATACCGCTCAAAATGCCTTACGAATAGAGCTGCTCAACTCCTGACAGGAAAGCAGGCACCCTCATATCGCCCCACTACGCCGAAAGAACATTCGCATGACAATATTTTATGATAAAAAAATCACGCAACGATACATATATGTCTGAAATTTTATTATATTTTTTTATTACAGCCTTATTTATTTAGGCTGATCGACTAAAGCGCTTAAATTTCAAACTGTCGAAAAATTATCTTGGCAGAATCTCTTGTTTACTGAAAAAATCATCAGAATATGCACATAGAGAGCCAGAGAGAGCCGCATTCCGCTATCAGGCCGTGGATTATTGATACAACGCTCAGAGATGGCGAACAGGCTCCTGGCGTTGTTTTCAGCAGTGCGGAAAAAATTGATATTGCCTCACTGCTTGCTGACGCCGGAGTCGATGAACTCGAAATTGGCTACCCTGCCATCAGCAGCGACGAGCGGAGCACCATCAGAACAATTGTCACTCAAAATCTCCCGCTGCGCCTTACCAGTTGGGCTCGGGCAAAATGGCGGGACATTGAGGATGCATGCCTCTGCGGCACTGAGGCGGTTCATATCAGCTTTCCTCTTTCTCGGTTATACCTTGAGCTTATGGAGAAAGATTACGCCTGGGTAGAGCAGCAGTTGCAGGAGCTCATTCCGAGAGCAAAACACTATTTTGATTTTGTGAGCGTTGGCGCACAGGATGCAACAAGGGCAGAGCCTGAGATGCTGAAACGGTTCATGCTCGATGCCGAAGCGTGTGGAGCTGACCGGGTTAGAATTGCTGATACCGTCGGCATCGCTACACCAACGTCAATAATGGAACTGGTAAGCTTTCTGCAATCAGCAAGTCATACTGCGCTTGAGTTTCACGCCCATAATGATCTCGGCATGGCAACCGCCAATGCCTTTATCGCTTTGGAAGCGGGATGCAAGGCCGTCAGTGTTTCGGTTACAGGGCTTGGTGAGCGTGCTGGAAATGCCGCACTTGAAGAGCTTGCCATAGCGCTGAAGCTCTCGGGAAAATATGAAACCGGCATTGATACCAGGAAGCTTTCACATCTCTGCACAGTGGTAAGCAGGGCGGCGGGAAGAAAAATTCAGGATCAGAAGCCGGTTGTAGGAAAATCGGCATTCCAGCATGAATCAGGTATTCACTGTGCGGCACTGCTGAAACATCCTCTCTCCTACCAGCCCTTTCTCCCCGACCAGATTGGTCGCGACAAGTGTGAACTGGTAATCGGAAAACACTCGGGAAGCGCCTCGCTGCAGCATTTTTTTTCGAGCAGGAAAATTACCATGACAAGAGATGAAGCAAACCATCTGCTTGCCATTGTCCGCACTGCGGCCAGCGAAAAAAAACGGGCATTACGGCCAGCAGAAGTTGAAGAGATCTACTACAGCAACCTTTTCGCTAAACAATGATCATCAGACGACAAGCATTATGCTCATAGCACAGGAACAGGAGCACAGCAGTATCAGTCTGCTTGCTGAAGTCAGCAGGACAATAACCCACGAAGATGACATCAACAAGGTGTTACGGCTTGTTCTTTTCATCATGTCGGAGAACATGGATATGCTCAGAGGCATGATCACCATCCTTAACCGCGACAGCGGCGAAATTGTGATCAACGAATCATTTGGGCTGACCGAAAAAGAGAAGGAGAGGGGTCGTTACCAGATCGGCGAAGGTGTGATAGGCCACGTGGTTAAAAGTGGAAAAGCGGTCATTGTGCCCTGTATCAATGATGAACCGCTCTTTCTCGACCGCACCCGGTCACGAAGCAGGGCAAAAAAAGAGAGCCTCTGTTTTATCTGCATTCCAATCAAGGCTGGCTCGGAAATTATTGGTACCCTGAGCGCCGACCGCCAACTGGAGCCAGCAGTGAGCAACGGGCAGGGCAAAAAGGCAAAAGCGGGAGAGGTGCAGAGAGAGATGCTCCAGCACTATGTTGACCAGCTCTCAATTATCGCCTCCATGATTTCACAGGCCGTACGCATCAAACAGCTTGCACACGAAGAGAGCGAAAAAAAAACGCAGGAGAGCTCCATCACAGTGACTCCTCCATTAAGGTCAACTCACAGAGCAGAAAAGCACGACGAAGAGAGTATTTCAGAAGCCGAGCGCCCGGCAAATATCATCGGCAATACAAAACCGATGATATCGCTCTACAAAATGATCGACAAAATCGCTAAAACCAATGCAACCACCCTTGTCCTTGGAGAGAGCGGGGTTGGAAAAGAGTTGGTAGCGAGCGCCATTCATTTTAAAAGTCAACGCTTCGACCGCCCGTTCATCAAGTTCAACTGCGCGGCATTGCCCGAAAGCATTGTTGAAAGTGAGCTTTTCGGGCATGAAAAAGGGGCCTTCACCGGGGCATCGGCTACCAGGCAAGGACGATTTGAGCTTGCCCATACCGGAACCATCTTTCTTGATGAAGTTGGCGAACTCAGCCTGGCCGTTCAGGCAAAATTGCTCAGAATCATACAGGAAAAGGAGTTTGAACGAGTGGGAGGCTCCAAAACCATCAAAGTTGATGTTCGGGTCATTGCCGCTACAAATCGCAATCTTGAAGAGTTGATACGCAACGGACTCTTCCGCGAAGATCTCTATTATCGGTTGAACATTTTTCCCATAACCGTTCCCCCGCTTCGCGAACGCAAGACCGACATCTTGCTGCTTGCCGATTATTTTGTAGAAAAATACAATACCGCAAACCAGAAAGGAATCAGGCGAATATCGACAACCTCAATCGACATGCTGGTGCGCTACCACTGGCCGGGCAACGTCCGTGAATTGCAAAACTGCATTGAGCGGGCGGTCATTTTAAGCGAAGATAACGTAATCCACGGCTACCATCTCCCGCCGACACTCCAGACGGCCGAGTCGAGCGGAACGCCCTATACCGGATCGTTGCAGCAAAAGCTTGAGGCGATTGAAAAAGAGATGATTATGGAGGCACTCAAACGCACCAAAGGAAACATGACGCGTGCCGCGGTGCAGCTTGGCCTTTCAGACCGGATCATGGGGCTCAGGATAAAAAAATTCGATATTGACTACCGGAAATTTCGTCCCTGATCCCGAAAACAAGCAGAGCGGGGAGCAAGGGTGATGACCACTTGCTTCCCGCTCTACACACCGACGGACTCCTTAAAAACAACTACCGAAGTGAAACGAATCATCTAAACGGCAAACATTTCCTTGCCACAGCTCTTTATGCCATAATCAGGTAGTATAAAGCCCCTTATACTTTTCAAGGTTTTCAAGAATCTCTCCAGCCCCCCTTACCACGATAGTCTGAGGCTCTTCACAGACATGGACAGGAACATTGGTCTCCTCATGGATTTTTTTGTCAATACCCTTGATAAGCGCTCCACCTCCGACAAGAAAAAGACCGCGATCAAAAATGTCTACCGAAATTTCCGGTTTGGTAACCAAAGCCTCAAGACTTTTTTTAATCGACGTAACAATCTGGTTCAGCGGTGTGGCAATAACCTCCCTGATGATTTCGGAGCTGAGCTTTCTCACTTCAGGAAGACCTGACTCAAGGCATATACCCCTGACATCCATGGTCAGCTCTTTATCAAGCTTATAGGCCGAGCCAATGGTTGTCTTGATATTTTCAACAGTAAGCTCTCCTACCGCCATATTATACTCCTCGCGGAGGTGGCGGGTAATCAAGTTGTTCATATCCGCTCCAGCAACCTTCACACATTCGCCGGAAGCTATGCCACTGAGCGACATAACGGCAATTTCCGTTGTACCACCCCCAATATCAACAACCATGTTGCCCATAGGCTCCCTGACCTCAAGGCCGAGACCGATGGCCGCAGCCATGGCGTTCGTTACCAGATAAACCTTCCTGGCGCCAACATGCTGGGCAAAGTCACGCACAGCCCTTTTTTCAACAGGAGTAATACCAGAAGGAATACTGATAACCATACGGTTAATGCCATACGAAAAGCGCGTCTTTGTCCTGTTGATCAGCCCTCTTATCAACTCCTGCATTGCCTGATAGTCACCAATTGCACCATTGAACAGTGGTCGAACGGTGACAATACCGGTATGAATTTTATCGCTCATGATAAGGGCGTCCTGCCCTATGGCAAGAACCTTTCCAGTATTGAATTCCCGGGCAACAATTGACGGCTCATTTAAAACAATACCCAAACCGTGGATAAAAATCAACGTATTCGTTGTTCCGAAATCAATAGCAATATCCCTGTACAGATTACTGAACAAACTCATTTTCACCTGACTCTCTTGTGATTTACAAAAAATAAAAACTGCGTTGACAATTTACGCGATTTAAAACGTAATGCAATACAATTATTTTCATCAAGTTAATGTTTCTTGATCTGCTAAAAGTTTCACAAGTCAGAGAAGAACCCGAAAAGTCACCGACAGCGACACACTCCCCCCGCTATTTCGGCATTCCAGCAAGACAATGCCCGATACGTTCGATCTCCTCACCACTCAACCTGAACTCCCCTGCCCCGATAATTCCCTCAACCTGAGCAGCATTGCGCCCGCCAACAATCGCACCGGTCACAGCGGGATTGCGCAACGTCCAGGCAATGGCAACCTCCCCGGCAGAACGACCATAAGGAGCACCAATTTTTTTAAGCAGCTCAACCAACTCAAGGTTTAATGAGAGACGCGGCTCCTGAAACTCCTTGTTCTGACGGCGCCAGTCATCCGGTGAAAAGTTTTCTGCTCGTTCACGGCTCATAGCCCCGCTCAACATACCGGAGAGCATCGGAGAGTAGACAATAACGCCAATACTCTGCTCAAGGCAAAACGGAAGAATCTCTTTTTCCACAGCAGGACGCAACATTGAGTAGGGCGGCTGCAAAGAGGCGACAGGCGCAATGGGGATAATCCTGCGCAGTTGATCAACACTGAAATTCGAAACACCAATGTGCCGCACCAGCCCCTCCTCCTGCAGGCGGGCCATCTCTGTCCACCCCGCTTCAAGGTCAGTATCAGGATTTGGCCAGTGAATCTGGTAAAGATCAATCGCATCCACCTGCAACCGTTTCAAACTCGCTTCGCACTCGCGCCGAATTGAATCAGCCTTGAGACTGAAGCTCACCTGACGCTCCGCATTCCAGACCATCGAACACTTGGTAAAGATATAGGGCCTCTGCTTCATACCGGCAACCGCCTTGCCCACCAGCTCCTCAGAATGGCCAAGCCCGTAGACCGCTGCCGTATCAATCCAGTTGATGCCAAGCTCAACGGCACGCTCAATAGCCGCAATAGCATCCCCGTCATCCTGCGCACCCCACCCGTAGGCCCAACCAGCACCCCCGATGGCCCAACTGCCAAAACCAATGGGTGTAAGCTGCATATCCGTCTTGCCAAGCTCTTTTTTCTGCATCATCGTCTCTCTCAACGTTTAAAATTATGCCGCCACGGTTTTTTCATAGAAAGGCGAAGGAACGACGGGGTAGGCACGATAGACATGGCGGAAAATCTCCTCGGCCCTCTCCTGAACCTCCGCTTCAGTATAACACTCTACCGGCAAACCCGTATCGTCACTCCAGAGAAAATTCCGGATTTCCGCACGAACAGCGTCACGGGTAGACTCCTTCTCCTGCCAGTGGTCGATCCTGAGCTTTTCAGCCTTCAGCGTTTCAAGCAACTCCTTAGCCACACTCTTGATTCTGCCTCTCTCCTTCGGGGTCAGCTCCTCCTTTTTCAGCAAATCAAAAATGGCGAGCGACTCCTCCGTCAGCCCTTCGCGCACTGCACGGCTCTCCTCCTCATCAAGCTCCTGCACCAGGCGCACCAGCTCTTCAAAGCTCTTTTCAATTGAAGGCCGATCTTTCTCTTGGTTGTAGGCCTTAACAATCTCCTCATAGTGGCGCTGAAAATCAGTGCGCAACGGGTTCCGTTCCATAAGCCGCCGCAATTTGTTCTCAATCGCCTGACTGAGGTTCTGGACAGCACTGCGCTTGACCCTGCTCCGCTCAAACTCCCGCCGAAGCCGCTCGAAATCTATTTTGCTGATATCGAATGGCTCCGATGCTTCTGAAAGCTGTGAGGGTATCACCTCAATAGCCGCATCAACAAGATGATGGAACTGCCGGATGATATCGGTAATGTCGGCCTGCTCGCGATCCTCCTGTAGGCTCCTGTAAACCATCGTGATGGCATGATAATCGGCCCGAACTGCATTGATTCCCTCAATATTGATACAAGCCTTGAACTTTTTGAACAGCTCCCGGCACATCACCTCAAAACGCTTGCGGCTCTCATCGTTCTCGTTAACCGCCTCCTTGGCTGCAAGAATGGCCGCATTACGCTCAAAACCGCTTTTGGTGATAACATCATTAAGAGAGGCGCCGCGCCCGACAAGGAAAGAGCGAATGACCCTTATCGTTGCAAGAAGATCAGCCAGCAACTCCTCATCCGGTCTTACCGGATCGTTTTCACCTCCACCGCCTCCATGCCCATCGTCACCCACTCCGGCAAAGGTAGCCAGCGCATGGCGCAGATGGCGGAGAATACCACAATAATCAACAATCAGGCCGTTATTCTTCCCCGCATTGACCCGATTGGCCCGCGCAATGGCCTGCATCAGCGTATGCGCCTTGAGCGGTTTGTCGAGATAGATGGTTGCCAGACACGGCACATCAAAACCGGTCAGCCACATCGCACAGACAAAGACAACACGGAAAGGGTGCTCCTCCTCCTTGAAGGCGTCTTCGAGAGCCATGCGCTGCATGTTCCGGAACCGGGGCTTCGTTTTCATTGAATCCGGCAGCTCCATCCCCTCCTTGATGAGCCGCCGGTGGGGCAGAATATCAAGATCCCACTTGCGGAACCTCTCCACCTCCCCCTGCTCCTCGCTCACCACAACCGCCATGAGGGTTTGACGCATCGAGGCAATCTTCCGCTGACGCTGAATCTCCTCCTGCTCATCGGCAAGCGCGGGCAGCTCACGCTCCAGCTCCCCGATCCGCTCCTGCCAGTAGAACTCAATCAGCAGATACATGCGGACACAGGTGATCTTGT
>CAIJWE010000121.1 GCA_903824295.1 uncultured Chlorobiaceae bacterium | reverse complement strand
CTCTTTTTCCCTCCTCAGCTTTCCCCTTTCGGCTCTTCTTCAGTGGGTTCCCAATGTATCATCTTTATCCTTCCATTCCTAATCTTTTCTGCTCCTTTCTTTACAATAAACTTCAAATTTGGCGAAATATCAGCTAAATATCAGCCTTTTACAACCTTTTGCATGGTAGAGTACCGATCGAAAATCTAATTTAATCGTCACTCCCGATTTTTCGACAATGAATAAGTTGAGGACTTACCGGAGTAAGTCAATAAGCAAACGGAAGCATATATCTAATTACCAGTGAATCCAAGGTAACGTCTATCATAACGTAGTGAGCAGCAGAAAGAGGCAACAAGTCCTGCGCACTACTTTTTTTTTGCAATAAGCGTCGAAAGAGTTCCGCTCCCCGATGAATCTTGTATGGTTGAAATCTGGATATCCGGGTGCGCCCCATCATCCTCGCTCTTGTTGGCGGTTTCCTGTCGATTATTTCTTATCTTAACTGTCGGTTTGCGGGCCGTTCAGGCCGTTTTCCTGGCTGACGGCACTCGCTGGCAGTATGACGCAAAAAAAGTTATCTGCTGAACGATGCTCACGGGTAAGGGCTGGCGTGATTTTGGGGATCCGATACTTGTTAATACCTATTTTTAAAAGGTTATGAGAGGGCCTCTTCCCCTGGCCCTTGCCATCATAAAAGAGGAAATACATGAAAAAAAGTTCGAATAAACAGTTGCTGATGAACAAGACCGGCGACGAGATACAGGTTGCGCTGGTTGAGGAGGGACGTCTGGTTGAGTTGATTATTGAGCGCCCCGAGAGCCGCAGAAGTATCGGTGATATCTATCTTGGTCGTGTGCATAAGGTTGTGGAGGGACTGAAGGCGGCTTTTGTTGATATCGGGCAGAAGTCAGACGGTTTCTTGCACTTTTCCGATGTGGGCACCACAAATGAAGATTATCGAGCACTGATTGAGGATGATGATGATGATGAGAATGGCGGTGGGGAGGATTCCGATACTGATGAAACACTCTCTGCTGTCCGTTCAAGTGAAGAACCTCACTCCGGAACGGGTATTAAAAGCGCTGCGCGCAGCGGAGCCAAAAGGAATCCTGTTGATGAGCAGGAAAAAACGGAAAAGAGGCAGTCTTATACCCAGTTGATTGCCACCAAACTCAAACCGAACGACTCCATTCTTGTGCAGGTCATCAAAGAACCGATCAGCAGCAAGGGCTCCCGCCTTACCTCAGATATTACCATTGCCGGGCGTTTTATGGTACTCCTTCCTTTTGGTGGCGGTCAGGTTGCCGTTTCGCGGAGGGTCATTGCGCGCAAGGAACGCTCAAGGCTGAAAAAGCTCGTGCGGTCCATTTTGCCGGAAGGTTTTGGAGCCATTATACGCACCGTAGCCGAGGATCAGGAGGAAACGCTGTTGAAGCAGGATCTTGAAAAGTTACTTGCCAAATGGACGCAGATTGAGGAAAAGTTGCAGGATGCGGCCCCTCCGCAGTTGATTTTCAAAGAAGATACCATTATATCAAGTGTTCTGCGCGATTCGCTTACCTCTGATGTTACTGAAATTGTTGCAAATTCACCGTTGATCCACAAGGAGACGCTGAACTATATCCAGTGGGCTGCGCCTGAGATGGTAAAAAATGTCACCTTCTATCAGGGAAAGCTTCCCCTTTTCGAGGGGTACGGGATTGCCAAGGATGTAGAGTCAATTTTTTCTCGCAAAGTGTGGCTCAAGTCGGGCGGTTATATCATCATTGAGCACACCGAAGCGATGGTGGTTGTTGACGTCAACAGCGGCAGGTATGCTGCCAAGCGGGAGCAGGAGGAGAACTCGCTGAAAACCAACCTCGAGGCTGCGCGGGAAGTTGTGCGGCAGTTGCGGTTGCGTGATATCGGAGGTATTATTGTGGTGGACTTTATCGATATGCTTGACCAGAAAAATGCCAAGAAAGTCTATGACTCCATGAAAACCGAGTTACGCAATGATCGGGCAAAATCGAATATTCTTCCTATGTCCGATTTCGGAATAATGCAGATTACGCGTGAACGGATACGCCCAAGCCTGATGCAGCGGATGGGTGATCAGTGTCCTGCCTGCGGGGGAAGCGGCGTGGTACAGGCAAGGTTTACCACCATCAACCAGATTGAGCGGTGGCTCAGGAAGTATGCGCTTCAGCACCCCATGAAGTTTCAACAGCTCGACCTCTATGTCAGCCCGACGGTTGTTGAACCATTGCAGAACAGTGACATGAAGACTGAATTGAAGTGGTTTCTTCAGCACATGCTGTTTGTACAGGTAAAGCCGGATGAGAGTCTCAGAAGTGATGATTTCCGCTTTTACAGCAGAAAAAACAACAAAGATATTACCGCCGAATATGGCGACATTTAACAGTAAAACAGCAGGGCAAGCTTTATGGGACAGTATGATGCATTGAAAGAGTCAATTCTTGGTTTTTCATCGCTTGGAGCTGCCGCGCTCTGGGAAATTCCTGAAGCGCGTACCGTTTTTAACCAGTTCAAGCAGTTGCTCAACGAGGGGCTGGTAAGGGCTGCGGAAAAATCAGGTGGGGAGTGGCGGGTCAACTTCTGGGTCAAGGAGGGGATTCTTCTCGGCATGCGTCTTGGCAGACTTCAGGGAAGCTATGTGTCGCTTGATGAGCACGGTACAGGGTTTAGTTTTTTTGATAAGGACACCTGGCCTCTGAAAAAGATAACCATGGAGAATAATGTCCGCATTGTTCCCGGGGGATCTGCGGTACGGGACGGCTCCTATCTGGCTCCTTCTGTCGTCATGATGCCTCCGGCTTACGTCAATGTCGGTGCCTATGTTGACGCGGGAACCATGATTGATTCCCATGCCCTTGTGGGGAGTTGCGCTCAGGTTGGCAAAAAAGTGCATCTTTCTGCGGGTGTTCAGGTTGGCGGTGTGCTTGAACCAGTCGGAGCCATGCCGGTTATTATTGAGGATGAGGTAATGGTTGGAGGGAACTGCGGCATTTATGAGGGAACCATTGTGAGAGAACGGGCGGTTATTGGTACCGGAGTGATCCTGAACGGCTCAACGCCTGTATACGACATGGAACGCAATGCTATTTATCGCAAAAACCCCGACGCTCCTCTTATAATTCCTGCCGGCGCGGTCGTTGTTGCCGGATCACGAAGAATCAAGGGGGATTTTGCTGCTGAACACGGACTTTCCATCTATACGCCGATAATCATAAAATACCGTGACGAGCGGACCGACAGTGCGACGGCTCTTGAAGACGCTTTAAGGTGAATGATGCAGAGGAACGGAAAGAATACCAGAGGAAGGCTGCCGGGTGTAGCGTGCTTGATGGCAGCTTTTTTCCTTTTCTGTACAGTTCCTTCCGTATCCCTTTCCTCACCACCTCCCCACTCCGTTCCTGCCAATTCGACAGATAAAGAGTATTTCGAGATTGTAAAAAGCATCAATCTCTTGGATGAGGTCTATCGCGAGGTTTCAAAAAGCTATGTTGATACGCTCAATGTCAGCGGGCTGATGTATGCGGGTATTGATGGCATGCTTCGCACCCTTGACCAGTACACTGTTTTTCTTGATGAACATGACTCCGATGAGCTCGATGAGATGACCAGCGGACAGTATGTAGGTATCGGCATCTCCATTGCCTCTCTTGATGGTTCGGTTTTTGTTACCTCCGTGGTTGATGGTTATGCTGCATCAAAAGTGGGCATCAAAGTTGGTGACCGCATTGTGGCCATTAACAACGAGAGAGTCACCAAGATATCGCTGGACAAGGTCAAGGCGTTGATCAAGGGTGCTGCCGGAACACCCTTGCTTTTCAAGCTTGAGCGTCAGGGCACTCACCCTTTTTTGGTAAGGCTGACTCGGGAGGAGGTGCGGGTGAGCACGGTGAATTATTCCGGATTTTTTGGCAGTATAGGCTACATTGAAATGAAAAGCTTCGGAGCCCGTTCGACCGTCGACCTGCGTGATGCCTTTCAGGGGCTTGTGCGTCAGGCTGCGGAGCGGCATATCCCGCTGAAAGGGCTGATCCTTGATCTTAGAAACAATCCCGGCGGACTGCTCAATGTTGCCGTTGATGTTGCTTCGCTTTTTGTTCCAAACGGCAGTGAGGTTGTCTCCATTCGGGGGCGATTGCCGGAAACAGCAAAATCCTATGTAACCGGGGCGCCTCCACTTGATGCACTGCTTCCCCTTGCGATACTAATCAACGCTCAGAGCGCCTCTGCGGCAGAAATTGTTGTCGGCGCCATTCAGGATCTTGACCGAGGGATTATCATAGGTGAACGCTCTTACGGCAAAGGACTGGTACAGTCGGTTTTCAGGCTCTCTTATAACACCGCACTGAAGGTGACAACATCAAAATATTATACACCTTCCGGCCGCTTGATCCAGAAAGAAAGCAATAATGCGGTGAACGAATCACGCAAGGTACTTCTGAGGGTTCCGGGCAAAAAGGTATCTGAGATGTTTTACACCAAAGGAAGGAGAAAAGTCTACGGTGGAGGTGGCATTATGCCCGATATTGAGGTCTCTGAGCCACCCGAATCCCCCTACCTTTCGGAGCTCAGCAAGAAGGGGTTTTTCTTTCTGTTCGCCTCAGCCTATCGCTCGACTCACCCCCTTCAGCCATCACTGCCGCTCGACCGTCCTGCACTGATGGCGTTATTCTCCGACTTTCTGCGGAGCAAAAAATTTGTTTACACTTCAGACCCTGAACGCCGCTTCAATGAGCTGAAGGAGAGCATGAAGAAAGTTCAGCCTGAGACTACCGACAGTTCTCTGCAATACATCACGGCTTTTCAGCGGAAGATTGATCTGCTCAAAGAGCTGGAAATTACAAAAGAGTCATCAAAAGTTGCAGAGGAACTTGAAGTGGAGATTCTCCGCCATTATGATGAACACATTGCACGGCATGCCGAACTTGACCACGACCCTGTGGTAAAAAAGGCCGTTGAAGAGCTTTCGGATTCAAGGAAATATTCAAGAATTCTTCATCCCTGAATCGCGTCGCAACTGCTCCCGTTCATACTCTCTGATCTTGCGGTGTGCCCCGATGGCAATCATGAGATTACTGACGCTCAGCAGGCTTTCGGCAGCACCGTGCAGCAGGTCATCGTGTGATAGCGTTGCATAACCCCTTACTTCGGTGGCGAGGTACATGCAAAAGATCGTGACCGAGATGAAAAGCAGCACAAACCAGAAGCCGGCAACCGTCAGCCCGGAAAAAATAGTCCGGTCGCGACGGTAGAGTACCAGCAGCAGCACAAGAAAGGTGATATAAACAACGCTTGAGAGCTGCAGAATGGCGTCAAAGATATCTGCCCCAAGCCATGATTGTGGCTTTCCAGCAATCATTATGGCGGCAAGAGCGGCCGCAGGAGCTGTAGAAGAGGTTTTCTTTGTCGATTTCAACAGATTCAGAGTTGCAAGCAAGAGCGCAGTACTGCCAAAAAGGTTAATGAGTTCCGACATGTCGAGCAGCAACGGAATGGTATCGCCGGAGATATGATAACCCAGCACAAAAAAACTACCACTCCAGTGCGGCAGCATAGCAAGGCCAAAGAGACGGATATCGCGCCGCCCCGTTATTCTTCCATAATGAAAGAACAGGGCCGCAGCAATTCCCCATTCAAGCGCTGATGAGAGATGGATGATCCAGTTTGGAACAGAGAGCAGCATTCAAGAGCCCTTGATCATATGGTAGACGTTTTTAAAAATAATTTTCATCTGAGTCGACCATGGCGCCGGCACCATTTTTTTATAGAGATAGGAGTCGAAGGTAATCCGCTGTACATCTTCGTCAGCACAAATCGCGACAAAACTCTCCCTGAGCCGGTTGTTGCGGTAGTATACTGACTGTAAAACATCAAGGCCAAAAAAGATAGGTGCATAGAGTTTGCGAAACTCTTTTTCATAACTCTTCAGTGGCTTTTTATGGTTAAGGTGCTTAATCATAGCCTCTGCCCCAAGCTTTCCTGAGCGCATCGCGAAAAAAATACCCTCCCCGTTTGCAGGGGTAACCAAGCCTGCAGCATCACCGACCAGAATGGCCTTTTCCTGGGTAAATGATTTCCGTGGTTTCATCGGAATTTTAGCCGCTTCGTCGAGATAGGGCTCATCGGTGATCCCTATTTTTTCAATAAAGCGTTTCTGGAGAATTTTGATGTTGTGGTGCCTGTCATCAGTCCCGGTACCAATAGCCAGATGGTCGGCCTTGGGAAAAATCCAGCCATAAAAGTCAGGAGAGACATCGCCGTCAAACCAGATTTCAATGGTATCACTGAAGTCCTGGATGGCTGGAGTGTATTTGAATCGCTGCTGCATGGCAATTACCTTCAGCTCGTTGGGCGGAAAGTGCAGATCAATGGCCGTTTTAGAGTTTGCTCCATCTGCTCCGATAATCCTGCGGACACGCAGAGATGGTACCTTATCGTTAAGGGTATTGATAACAAAGCCGTCGCCTGAGTTCGCAATTGATTTCACAAGCCCTTCGACCACAACAGCCCCCGCCCTTTCAGCTTCTGAACGCAGATAGCTGTCAAATTTTTCCCGCCGTACCATGCCTACATAGCCGTTTGGCATCTGCATCTCAATGATTCTCCCTTTTGGAGAGCGGGCTCTCATACTTGACAGCTTTTTTTCGATCAGTTCGTCAGGAATTTGAAACTCTTCGATAAGGCCAAGAGGAATTGCGCCTCCACAGGGTTTAATGTTTTCAAGGTTTCGCTCAATAAGAACTGTTGAGATTCCGGCCGTTGCCAGTACGGCTGCTGCGATGGCACCCGAAGGGCCGCCACCGATTACTGCGACATCGTAACGCATGGCTTAAAGCTTGATTATTTTTGATGCTATAAATTCCCGTACCCTCGAAATATCAATCCTCTCTTGTGTTGCCGTGTCGCGGTAGCGCACAGTAACACTGTTTTCTTCAAGTGACTGATGATCAACGGTGATACAGAAGGGTGTCCCAATCTCGTCCTGGCGGCGATAGCGTTTCCCGATAGAACCCGCATCATCATACTGAACAAGAAAATCATGCGAAAGTTCATCTCGAAGCTGAGAAGCTTTTTCTCCCATCCCTCCCTTTTTCATCAGAGGCAGTAATGCGGCTTTTACCGGCGCAACTTTCGGTGACAGCTTCAAGACTACACGCTCATCACCGTCAACGGTATCTTCCGTGTAGGCATCTGCAAGCAACGCAAGAAAAAGACGGTCGCACCCGGCAGAGGTTTCAACCACGTAAGGGAGGTAGCGCTCATTGGTGAGTTGATCGATATACTCCATATTTTTGCCTGAAAACTCCTGATGCTGTTTCAGGTCAAAATCAGTTCTGGAGTGAATGCCCTCTATTTCCTCAACCCCGAAAGGAAATTCGAACTTGATATCGTAGGCAAGATCGGCGTAGTGGGCCAGCTTGTCATGTTTGTACCAGTGAAGTTTCTTTTTGCTGATGCCGAGTGCCGTGGTGTACCAGGCGAAGCGCTCTTCACGCCAGGCCTCGAACGCCTCTCTTTGTGTGCCGGGTTTGACAAAGTACTGCATCTCCATCTGTTCAAACTCCACCATACGGAAGATAAAGTTTCCCTTCACAATCTCGTTACGAAAGGCTTTGCCTATTTGCGCAATACCGAATGGCACCTTCATGCGCGATGACTCACGAACGTTGTGGAAATTCACAAAAATCCCCTGCGCAGTTTCAGGGCGCAGGTAGACAATACTTGATTTGTCAGCCACAGCACCCATATTGCACTGGAACATCAGGTTGAACTGGCGCACCTCAGTCCAGTCACCTGATCCCGTATCCTGAGCCTTGATTCCTTCTGCGATGATGATGTCGTACAAAGCCCGGTTCGAGTCCTCCGCAACGGCAACAGCTTCATAAGCGCCCTGTACTCTCTGGAGTTCCTCTTCCTTGTTGTCTCTGCGCAGCTTTTCTATATAATTCTCGATCAAGTGGTCAGCGCGGTAGCGCCTTTTGGTGGTACGATCGTCAATCATCGGATCGTTGAAACTCGCCACATGGCCTGAAGCCTCCCAAACCCGCGGATTCATCATGATGGCGGCATCAAGGCCAACAATATTCTGATGGCATCGAGTCATTGAGTTCCACCAGAGATCCTTGATATTCCTTTTCATCTCACTGCCAAGGGGTCCGTAATCAAAGCATGAAGAGAGCCCCTCATAAATCTCAGACGATGGAAAAATAAAGCCGCGTCGTTTGGCCAGAGAAACCAGTTTATGCATCACTTTATCAGGGGGCATATTCACACTCTGCACCCGTGCTTGATCGGTATTACTCATTATATATCAACAATATTATGGAAAACTTTACGGTGACTTTCTTTCAACAGGATAAAACATTCAAACTAAGAATGCAAGCAGGATAATCCGTGTATAGGGAAAGGCTGAGTCGGCAGCAATATAACCTATACGATAAATCAGCGGCGGGCGAATGAGACTCTTCATGAATTATATACAATTTCTATCACAGGGTTACGGCTATCCAGTCTGGATTTCGGTTTTAAGAGCAATCTCTTCAAGAATTGAGCTTACCTTCAGGCACTGGAAGAGCGGACCAATATATACAATGGAGCGGCCACGGGTGTGAACTTCCCATGTGTGTTTTTCGGCTTTCTGGCGATTGCAGCGTATCGCTTTGATTATCTGTTCAATCACTTCGTCGAAGCTATGCTCCTCATCATTGAACAGAACAACACGGCACCCGTCCTGCAGATCAGTCACGGAGCGTTGTTCACTCTGTTTCGTGACGGTGATTGATAAGGAGGCCGTCCATCTGTTTGCAAGTGAGGAGTTCATAAAATCGCAGCAAGATATGTTATAAGAGCCGAAGCAGGCTTTGTAACCCGGAAGTTCAACCGGGATTACTCCTCATGCAATGACCGGTTGAACCGCCTCAAGTGAAAAATTGCCTGCCTGAGATAACTCCATTTTGAAGCGGGCTCCAATAGGAATGGTCATCAGATTTCTGATATGGCCGTAAGAAAGTCCTCTCATGACCGGGCCGTCAATATGGGCCTCTTCACTGTAATAATTAAAAATGTTCTGCTGCCGAAAATTTTCCGCTTTTGTATTCTCGGCTTCATTACCGAACTGACCGAAAAGAACCCCTTTGCACTGTGCCAGCAGGCCAGCATTGTCGAGGTGTGACAGCATTCTGTCAATGCGGTATGCCGGTTCGTTGATATCTTCCAGAAAAAGCAACGAATCGTTCAGTACCGGCATGTAGGGCGTTCCAATCATCGAAGAGAGTACTGAGAGATTACCGCCAACAAGCACCCCTTCAGCCATCCCGGATCTGAGGCAGGTTATGGGGTGGTCAGGGTGGTTCTGAAGGGACAGGGCATAAGCGGGAGAGGTCAACATGCCCCAAAAATGCTCTTCTGTATAGGGGGTCGGTTTGTAGAGTTCTGTCGCAAGCATCGGCCCGGAAAAGCTGATCAATCCGGTTTTGGCAAACAATGCAAGCGAAAGTGCGGTAATGTCCGAATAACCGACAACTATTTTTGGATTGGCGGCGATGAGATCATAATTTATTTTTTTTAATAATCTTGACGCACCAGCTCCTCCCCTCAGGCAGATAATTGCTTTTATTGCAGGATCAAGGAACATCTCATGCAGATCGTACAGCTTCTGCTGATCGGCAATTACGGGATCAGTATCAATACAGTTGAGATGACGTGAGGGCTTGACCCGGTAACCGTTATTTTCGAGATAGCCAACTGCTTGCCCGATTTTATCAGGATAGGCGCAATGTGAAGAGGGGGAGATGAGGCCGATAGTATCTCCCTTGCGCAGGGCTTTTGGGGTAAGGGTTTTCATAAAACCATAAAACACCAGCACCCGTGAAGATGCTGATGCTCTTTAATCATTGGCATAAAATCAGGAAATAGTTTCGGTCAGCAGAATTGCCTTGTTGCCGCTGACTTCAATAAAACCGTCGAGAATAGAAAATGATTGCTCACTGCGATCCGCCAAGGCAAGTTTGACCTTGCCTTTTGTCAGCGAGGAGAGCAGTGGCGCATGATTTCTCAGTATCTGAAACTGCCCGAGATCACCCGGCACGGTTACACTGACAACCTCCCCGGAAAAATGGAGCTTCTGGGGAGTGACGATCTCTATCTGAAAGCCTTTATCGGAATTCGCCATGGTTATTGCTTCTGTTTAGAGCGTTTTTGCTTTCTCGACGGCTTCCTCAATGGTTCCGACCAGGTAAAATGCGCTTTCCGGAAGACTGTCATGCTTTCCGGCGATGATCTCCTTGAAGCCTTTGATAGTCTCTTCAAGCTTCACGTATTTGCCAGCAAGACCGGTAAAGGCCTCTGCCACAAAGAAGGGCTGAGAGAGGAAACGCTGTACCTTTCTTGCTCTTGAAACAACAAGCTTATCTTCGTCGCTCAGTTCATCCATACCGAGAATGGCGATGATATCCTGAAGATCTTTGTAACGCTGCAAGAGCTGTTTGACGGCCTGAGCAGTATCGTAGTGATCATCTCCAACAATATTTGGATCAAGGATACGCGATGTTGAGTCGAGAGGGTCAACTGCCGGGTAGATACCAAGCTCTGCAATTGAGCGTGACAGCACGGTTGTTGCATCAAGGTGAGCAAATGCGGTGGCAGGAGCCGGATCGGTAAGATCATCCGCAGGCACATAGATGGCCTGTACTGAAGTGACCGAACCCTTGTTGGTTGAAACAATTCTGTCCTGAAGTTCGCCCATCTCCGTAGCAAGAGTTGGCTGGTAGCCTACCGCGCTCGGCATACGTCCGAGCAGTGCCGACACTTCAGATCCAGCCTGGGTAAAGCGGAAAATATTATCAATAAAGAGCAGAACATCACGACCTTCCTCATCACGGAAGTACTCGGCAATGCTCAAGCCGGTAAGAGCAACTCTCTGACGGGCTCCTGGAGGTTCGTTCATCTGGCCAAAAACAAGAGCAGTCTTGTCGATAACGCCAGACTCCATCATTTCATGCCATAAATCATTTCCTTCACGTGTACGCTCTCCCACTCCGGCAAAAACGCTGAAGCCTGACTGCTGTTTGGCGATATTGTTGATCAATTCCATGATAAGAACGGTCTTGCCTACACCAGCTCCACCGAAAAGACCGGTTTTTCCACCGCGCGAGTAAGGCTCAAGAAGATCGATAACCTTGATGCCCGTTTCAAACATCTCTGCTTTCGTAGAGATTTCATCAAATCTTGGCGCGAGACGATGAATTGAATAGCTTTTTTTGGTATTGACCGGACCACGTCCGTCAATCGGGTCTCCGACGACGTTCAGCATTCTGCCGAGAACTTCGAGGCCGACAGGTACCTGTATCGGTTTGCCGGTATTTGCGACGCTGAGGCCTCTGACCAGACCGTCGGTGCTCTCCATTGCAACGGTACGAACGCGCTCTTCTCCAAGATGCTGCTGTGTTTCCAGAACGAGCTTGGTGCCGTCGGCTCTTGTAATGGTCAGTGCATCCAGAATTGACGGAAGCCGCCCTTCAGGGAAATCGACATCAACTACAGGGCCGATGATTTGGGAAATCTTACCTTCTTGCATAGTGACAGTGTGGATAGGATTTTATGGTATAATCAAACGTTCGTGCTTCCGGGCTTTTCTGCCTATTTACCAGAAGTAATCTGTTGCATTATTAATTTTCGCTTTTTTGACTGTTCCGGACACGAGCCACCTGAGGGAGTCGAACCCACGACCTACTATTTACGAAACAGTTGCTCTACCAACTGAGCTAAGGTGGCTTAAGCAGAGCGAAAAATACAAGTCCAAATATAATTTTTTTGATAGAGAATCACAAAGACTAAATAACACATGATTTTATAGCAGTCAAAAAAAAGAAGAATTGTATATTATAGAAAAGTTGTCATTTTCTTTCTTTCGAGTTTTTATTTGTACCGGTATGAAAAAGATGTTCAGTCGCTCCTGGAAGGTGTGGACGGTCTCAGCCCTTTTGTTCGGCTGTGTGGCAGGAGTGCTGTATAAGGTTTCGCCGTTCTTCTTTTCGACACTTCTGCCTGTTGAAAAAAACAGCGGGGAGAGGCTTTCGTTTCAGCCCTCGCCATCGGCAGCGTTACCGTTGGCTCCCCCTTTTGCTGCTCGCACCCTTGATGGAAAAGCGGTGGGGTCGGCTCAACTTGCCGGGAAAGCTTATATCGTGAATTTTTTTGCATCATGGTGTCCTCCCTGCCGATCAGAAATCCCTGATATGGTTCTTCTTCAGAAAAAATATGAAAGCAAGGGCTTTACCTTTATTGGCGTAGCAGTCAATGAGAATGTGACGGACATGCGCGCTTTTATCACAAAAAATCAGATCGGTTATCCGGTTTTCATGTCTGACGACAAAATCGTCTCTGCTTTCAGCCGGTATGTTGCGGGCGGTCTTACTGGCATTCCAACCTCTTTTGTCGTTAACACTTCAGGCCGTATTACCTTGATCATTACAGGAGGCAGAAGCAAAGAGGCCTTTGAAAAAATTATTGTTGATGCTCTCAAAAAACCGGAACTCCCTCAATAAAGTCATCATCACATGATTGATGGTTTTCATATCCGGTGGCCACAGAATCCGGAAATTTTTTTTCTCTCTACACGTTCGCAGTCAGTGGTGATTGCGAACGTTTTTTTTTATAACCCTTAGCCATATGAGAACGATTATGACTGTAATGCAGATCAATCCTCCGGACTATGTGAAAAACAAAAAGCTGATCCAGTGGGTTCAGGAGACGGCAGAGCTCTGCCGCCCGGACGCCGTACATTGGTGTGATGGAAGCGAGGAAGAGTATGACACCCTTGCCGGGCAGATGGTTGCGAGTGGAACCTTTATCAAACTCTCGGAAGAGAAGCGCCCGAACAGCTATCTCTGCCGTTCTGACCCGAGCGATGTCGCGAGAGTTGAAGACAGAACCTACATCTGCAGCATTCGTCGCCAGGATGCAGGCCCTACCAATAACTGGGTCGCACCAAAAGAGATGAAAGAGACGATGAAAGAGTTGTTCAGGAATTGCATGACTGGCCGTACCATGTATGTTATTCCCTTCAGCATGGGGCCGCTTGGCTCTCCCATCGCCCATATCGGTGTTGAAATTTCCGATTCGCCCTATGTTGTTACGAACATGCGCATCATGACGAGGATGGGACGCAAGGTTATGGACCTGCTTGGTGAAAACAGCGAATTTGTGCCTTGTCTTCACTCTGTCGGTGCGCCGCTTCAACCCGGAGAGCAGGATGTCGCCTGGCCCTGCAACGATACGAAATACATTGTTCATTATCCTGAAGAGCGTTCAATTGTCTCTTTTGGAAGCGGTTATGGCGGCAACGCCCTGCTCGGCAAAAAATGCTTTGCTCTGCGTATTGCCTCTTCGATGGCACGGGATGAAGGGTGGCTGGCTGAGCACATGCTCATTCTTGGCGTTGAATCACCGGATGGCAAAAAAACCTACATCGGTGGAGCATTCCCGAGTGCCTGTGGTAAAACCAATTTTGCCATGCTCATTCCTCCCCAATCTTTTGAGGGATGGAAGATTACCACTATTGGTGATGATATTGCATGGATCAAGCCAGGTGAAGATGGACGTCTTCGTGCCATCAATCCGGAGTATGGATTTTTTGGTGTTGCTCCTGGCACATCGGACAAATCAAATCCGAATGCCATGGCAACGCTTGCAAAGAACTGTATTTTCACCAACGTCGCCATGACGCCTGATGGTGATGTCTGGTGGGAAGGGATGACTGATGAGGCGCCGGAGCATCTTATCGACTGGCAGGGCCATGCATGGACGCCTGACTGCGGTCGTCTCTCTTCGCACCCCAATGCCCGCTTTACCTCTCCGGCAAGTCAGTGCCCTTCGCTTGATGCTGACTGGGAAGATCCGAAAGGTGTGATGATCAGTGCATTCATTTTTGGCGGTCGCCGTGGAGATACCGTTCCGCTTGTTTACCAGTCGGCAAACTGGAATTCGGGAGTTTATTTGGCCGCCACCATGGGTTCCGAAAAAACCGCCGCCGCCGCTGGCAAGGTGGGCGATGTTCGTCGCGATCCTTTTGCCATGATTCCTTTCTGCGGCTACCACATGGGCGATTATTTCAACCACTGGCTCCATGTCGGGCGCACACTGCCTGAACTGCCAAGAATTTTTGGTGTCAACTGGTTCCGCAAAGATGAGAATGGCAAGTTCCTCTGGCCAGGTTTTGGCGAAAACATGAGGGTGCTGAAGTGGATTGTCGATCGTGTTCAGGGCAATGCTGGCGCCGTTGAAAGTCCGCTTGGCTGGATGCCGAAGTATGATATGATTGACTGGACAGGTCTGGAGGAGATGACGGAAGAGAAGTTCATCAAATTGATGTCGGTCGATCGTGAAGCGTGGAAAAATGAGCTGCTTTCACATGAGGCGCTCTTCGAAACAATTTACGACAGGCTTCCAAAAGAGTTTCCTCATATTCGTGAGCTCATGCTCTCAACGCTCTGGATGTCTCCGAGGCACTGGAGCCTTGCTCCGGAAAATTACACTTCCGAAAATTGACGATTGTTCGTTTTTAAGAGAAAAAGGCGCCTGCGAGGGCGCCTTTTTTTTTGCTCATCAGCAGTATTGATCAGTTTTCGTCGAGGGTAAAGCCGATTTTAACCGTTACCTGCCAGTAGGCAACTTTCTGCTCCTCAACATGGCAACGGGTTTCAAGAATCTCAACCCAGCGGATGTTTCTGATGGTTTCAGCCGCTTTGGCAACGGCATTATTGACTGCCTCCTCAATACTTGTGGCTGAGGAACCTACCAGTTCAATTTTCTTATAGATATGAGCGCTCATGGCGTATGGTGGTTTTAGTACGTGAAATAAAAGTCATAAGACCTTCTTTTATAATAGCAAATCAGTCGTAAACTGCAAAAAACCTCTATTCAGTCATTGTTTTTTGATGCATTTTTTTCCTGTTCGTCTGTTTGTATGTTGATCATTGTTTCAGCGAACAGCGATGCTCGGGCGTAAGTGGTCTCCATAACACTTATGAAGTTTTTGGAGGAACGCCAGTAAGGAATTGCGCCAAGCCGTTTTGCCATTGAGGCGTGTACTGCGGGTGAGGTATGAATAAATTGCGGATCGGGTAAGGGTGTATATCCCCAAAACGTACCCTGGTCGGAAGGCAGTGGTTCCGGCAGTGCCTGGGGTTCATCACCTCCTGCAACCTGGCGTTTGTAGCCGATTTTCTTGAGAAACTCCTCCTTGTCGATTCCTCGCAGGGTGAAGAGAAGAAAAGGATCCTGGTCAAAGGCCTCTGCCATCAGATAAAAGACGGCGGCAATGTGCTTGCAGGGGTTCGAGTAGTCGGGGCACGAACAGGTGGTGGTCAAATCGTTGTATCTTATGGGAAAGAGCCAGAGCCCTGCCGTTTTGAAGAGGCGTTCAAGATTTTCAGGCATCTCTCCACTGAGAAGCTGTGCGATGTAGATGTGTTTAGAGGTAAGCTTGTATTCCAAAAGCACTTTCTCCCCTTTTGTGTAGGGCGTCAGCGTGATGGACACCTTGTAGGGGCGGACTCTTGAACCCTGCACTTTTGCCGCGACTCCCTTTTTTGCCGTGATGACAAGGTCCGTCACCTGCCCCTTTCGGGCGTACGATTTTCCACGAGTAATCCTTTCGCCGATATTAAAGTGCTCAAGTGTTGTAATCCACTGTTTCCCCCACCAAGTTTGGCCAAATGCTCCCTTTTTGTTCTGGGACTTTATGCCACCGGTCACCGCTTTTGGGGCTGACGATGTTGGCTTTTTATACCAATAGAATGCCATTATCCATTACTCTTCCATTGCGTTCTGACTGAGCATAATCAGGTTGCGCAAATCATTATTCGACAGTTCGGTCAGCCACTGCTCACCCGTTCCGAGAACCTGCCCGGCGACCGTTGTTTTTTTCTCAATCATCTCATCAATGCGCTCTTCGAGGGTGCCTGTTGTAATAAATTTATGGACTTCCACATTTTTGTGCTGCCCGATACGGAAGGCGCGATCGGTCGCCTGATTCTCCACCGCCGGGTTCCACCATCGATCGAAGTGCACGACGTGATTCGCGCCTGTCAGGTTCAGGCCGGTTCCTCCCGCTTTCAGTGACAGAATAAAGATTGCCGGCGAATTTCCCCCCTCATGCTGGAACCTTTCCACCATCTCATCCCGCCTTTTTTTTGTGATTCCACCGTGCAGAAAGAGTACCTCTTCACCGTAAAGATCCTGAAGATAGTGCCGGAGCATCGTGCCCATTTGGGTAAACTGGGTAAAGAGCAGCGTTTTTTCTCCCGCTTCGCGAATGTCGCCAAGCAGCTCTGTCAGCCGTTTTACTTTGCCTGAGCGATGTTCAATAGCAGAATTGTCGCTGAGAAAATGTGCAGGGTGGTTGCAGACCTGCTTGAGTTTCACCAGCAGCGCCAGCACCAATCCTCGGCGGTCAATGCCTTCGGCGCTCTCGATTTTCTCCTGCATCTCATCAACAACTGCCTTGTAGAGCGAGGCCTGCTCTTTGGTAAGCGTGCAATACTCCTTCATTTCAATCTTGTCAGGCAGGTCAGAGATAATCGTCTTGTCTGTTTTCATACGGCGCAAAATAAAGGGTCCTGTGAGGGATTTCAGTCGCGCCGATGCTTCTCTGTCACCGTACCACTGTATCGGGAGATAGAAGTTCTGCCTGAAAAAGTGTTGGGTGCCGAGAAAGCCGGGATTAAGAAAATCCATCAGCGCCCAGAGATCACCGACATGATTTTCAACAGGGGTACCAGTCAGGGCAATGCGGTAATCGGCCCGGATTGTTCTTGCAGCTTTTGACTGTTTTGTCTCAGGGTTTTTGATGTTCTGCGCTTCATCCAGAATAATGCCCGCCCAGGGAACCTTCGACAGAAATTCGAGGTCGCGCTGCAAGAGCCCATAGCTTGAAATAACAAGGGCTGAACCGGTTGCGGCTTTGCGAAAAGCGGCGGTTTTCATCCGGTCGCCACCGTGATGAACCAGTACGGCCAAATCCGGAGTGAAGCGTTCAGCCTCCTTTCGCCAGTTGTTGACGACCGAGGTGGGGCAGATCAGGAGCACCGCCCGTTTTTCTCCCAGCTCACGCTCGCGTTGCAGCAGTGCAAGCGTCTGGATGGTTTTGCCAAGGCCCATGTCATCGGCAAGACAGGCACCAAGACCCCACTTGCGAAGAAATGAGAGCCATGAAAACCCCCGTTCCTGATAGGCGCGAAGCGTTCCCTGAAAATGCACTGGTGGTGGAAGCAGTTCAAACTGGCCCTGGTTCGAGAGCTTTTCAAGCAGCTCCTGAAGCCACCCTTCGATTTCAACCGACCTGATAAAGTGAGCATCCTCCTTTTTCTCTGCTCCGAGTGCTGTTGCAAGAATCTCTCTGGCCGAAAGCTCTCCGGTTGGATTTTTTTCAAGAAAATGCAGTGCATTGAGAAGCTCCTGATGATCGATCTGTGTCCACTGCCCGCGCACTTTCACCAGTGGAGCTTTCAATTCGGCCAGCGTTTTCAGTTCCTGCAAGTCAAGTTCTTCATTGCCGATTGCTGCAGCATAATCGCAGGCAACCATGCTTTCCAGCGTAAGACCGGATCCGCTTCCCTTCATGGCCGGAAGTTTCACTTTTGTCTTGATTCCGATACGGTTGAGCGCTCTGCGGCTGCTCCACCACGAGGGAAGCATAACAACAAATCCGGCACTTCGCAGCAACTCGGCATATTCCAGCAAAAATTGGTATGCGCCCTCTGTAGCAAGATCGAAACCGCCCGGATTTTTCTTTTTCAGGCTTTGGGTGACTGTGGGGCAGAGGCCTGAGGCTTGCCCCAGTGCCGTGAGCATGAATTCGGTATAATCGGAGGCATAGGATGCTGCGTGCTGTGATGCAACGCTCTCGGAGTTCCAGAGATCCCCGACGTTGAGAATCAGGCTTGGGTCAGCTTTCAATTGCAGTTGATATCCGACATGCCAGCGATCCTGTTTTTTCCCTTTCAGCGCGGGCTCGGTCAATTGAAAGCATAACCTGAAGGGTGAGCGTTCATGGATCTCAATTGGACGACGCCATGCGTTGAGCTGACAGGCAAACTGCTCAATCTCCTGCTCATTTTTCCAGTTCACCCTTGCATCACTGCTCGACAGCGCATGAAGCCATGCATCATTGATGCTCTCGAATTCGGTGATTTTTGGTGTACCCGCTTTCTCATGAGGACGTACCAGCACATTGACGATGAAAGAGAGAAGCCGCCGAAGCGTCAACTGTTTTGGCACTTCCGGTGGTTGTGCAATGGTACGGCTGAGAGAACGGCATACCGCAGGCATGGTTACCGAAAGTTTTTCAAGCGCATAGGATGTCGCCGTGTCGGGAAGAGGCTGCCACAGGGCCTCCCAGAATGTGTCGTTTCTGATAATTGAAGGCAGCAGCGACTGGCTTCTGATGATATTCAGTGCAATTTTGCGTACCTGCCGGATCCAGCAGAGAGAGCTTCCGAAGATGACACCACTGCCGGGGATATTGCCCTTTTCGGAGAGCAGGGAAAGCTCATGCAGAGAAGTGGCATTCAGCCGAAGCGCGGTAATCGGAAACGCTTTGAGGCTCTCCTCGCCGATCATTTCGGGCCCTGTGCCGACAAGCGGAGAAGATGAAACCGGTTTTTCTCCCCTGCAGGGCAGCCAGACACAAAACTCTTTTGTGGTGTTGCTGCGCAGGGAAATCATACGAATGCCATCCATTGCCAGTCGCAACTCTTTCAGCATACCGATCTTTTTTCCCTCACTCCAAAGGAACGGGGCTCCGTCAAATATGGAGATATGCAGTGCTATCATTGGCTATACTGCTGGTGTAATCAGCTCATTTTCGATGGTTCAGCGTTTCTGACTCGTTGAAATACGAGAAAGAATGCGAAAATAAGCAATTAACGTGTAAGGAGTAAAAAGATAATCAGAGAAGAGGTTATGGAGCTGAAACATGGGGTGGTTATCGGTGCGGCCCGAAACAGCCGTAAAACTGATGGCTGTTTCGGGCAAGATAGGGTCAAGATTACATGCCCAGCGATTTGAAGAGGAGTGGAATCGCGCAGAGGCCGATGGCAACATTTGTTGCACCGCAGATTTTTGTGATCAAGGCGTTCTGTTTGTACCAGGCAAAAGGCAGCAAAATGGTCAACAGGTTAATGAGTAACAGCACGGTAGCTAATGGCCAGATTGCCCCGAGGAGGATAGCCTTGTAGCTGAAAACCGCCGTGATGAAAAAGATCCCCAAAAACATGTGGGCATAGATCTTTTTGTCGCCGGGGTTGTAGAAATGCTTCGCGACAACAACCCAGAAGAGGCCGTAAGTTGCAAAAATGGTGCCAAGGTAAATTCTTTTTTCAGGAGGGATCCCCATATCAAACATAAACATGCAGAGAGCGGTAAAAATCTGAGCAACACCGCCGAACCAGAGGGCGATATTGGCAAGATTGCGCCCCAGTTTTGCATGATCTGTCTCTTTGTCAAGCCCGAATCCCAACTGTTCAAGTCCGAACACCCAGACGGTGATCATCAGCCCGAACAACCCGATAGCTTCCGGATTTACTACATTCATCGGACGAACTCCTTTTTTTTATTGGTTGTGGAAAAAGTTAAAAAAATAGCCATTACAATTTTCGTCACAATGGCGACGTTAATGTACGGCTATTTCTCTTGAAAGAGGAAGAGAATTGCATCTCTTATGATCAATCAGCCGATAGCTCATCGCCTTCAGCCGTCAGATGATTTCTCTGATATCTGTGCTAAAGTAGCAAGAGATTTCGCTTTCTTTTGATACCTTTTAAAGCAAAGGAATGAGATAACTGAAGTTTTTTTTATGCGATGACTCTAACTGCTGAAACTGCCCCCCGAACCAATCCCAAGCCTCAAAAACGCAGTGCTCTTTCCGCCCAATTACTTTCAGCATTTCCGGCCTTTGAGAGTAAGAACTTCCGTCGCTATTTTCCCGGGCAGGTGATCTCAATGATTGGCACCTGGATTCAGATGGTGGCACAGGGGTGGCTGGTGCTCGAAATAACCGGCTCAGCTTTTGACGTAGGGCTTGCCGCTGCGGCCTCTACACTGCCGCCACTCTTTCTCTCCCTTTTGGGCGGTGTTATTGTTGACCGCTACCCAAGGCGCACCATTCTGCTCTGGACGCAGACGGCGGCCATGCTGCTTGCCTTTGTACTGGGCATTTTTGCCATGACCGGCACGGTGACGCTCTGGATTATCCTTGCGCTCTCCTTTCTTCTCGGCTGCGTGAATGCCCTCAATGTGCCCGCGCTCCAGGCTTTTTTGAGTGAAATTGTCGAGCGGGAGCATCTTCCCTCAGCCATTGCCATGAACTCGGCAATCTATAACGGCTCTCGAATTATCGGCCCTGCCATTGCCGGCTTTCTTATATCGGCCACCGGAACAGGCAGCGCCTTTCTGGTCAATGGAGTCAGTTTTTTTGCCGTTTTACTCTCCCTGCTCTCCATGAAAAGGGAACCAAAAAAGCCGATGACGATAACTACCCAAAATCCCCTGCAGGCGATAAAAGAGGGGCTGCTCTATTCATGGAACCATCCATTGATCAGAACCAGTATCTTCTTCATCGCGGTCATCGCCATTTTTGCATGGTCTTATGTTACCATGCTGCCCGTTATTGCCAAACACACCTTCGGTATGGACGCATCGGGCATGGGCTACCTCTACGGCGTCTCCGGTCTCGGCTCGGTTGTCGGTACCGTGCTGCTCTCCATCTACTCCAGAAAGGTTGACCGCCTTATCTTCATTGCCGGCGGAACCATCCTCTTCGCCTTTGCCCTTATCGGCTTTACCTTTACGACATTTCTGCCAGCAGCACTTTTCTTTCTCTTTTTCAGCGGCTTCGGACTTGTTTCGGCCGTTTCAACCCTCAGCGCGACCATCCAGAGCACGGTTGACGACCGCTTTCGCGGCAGGGTGATGAGTCTCTACATGATGATCTTCATGGGTTTCATGCCGATCGGCAATCTTGAAATCGGCTATCTCTCCGAACATTTCGGCACCAGTATTGCCATCCGCATTGGATGCCTGGTCACGATTCTGGCTTCGGTGGTTCTCATCTTCACCAGCCGTGGGGTGCGCAAAGCCTACAGCAGCTACCAAAGTAATCCATAAGATTTTGCATAATCAATTATCGCAATGATGACAAAGAAACATCTTTCATTTAACAGCCTTGATCTCATCACCGAAAGTGAGCTTGATGAGCTGGAGCATTTTCTCATTTCGGATACAACCCCCGATGAGACCATGCCGATTGATCTCCTTGACGGATATTTTACGGCATTGATTGTCGGACCGGTAACGCCCTCTTCCAGCCTATGGCTGCCCCTTGTCTGGGATATGACTGGAGGCGGTGCGGAGCCAGAATTTGAGTCTCCGGAGGAGGCCCAACATATCATGGAGTTGCTGATGAAAATGAAGAAAAGCATCGTCACGCAACTGTCAGACTCTTCGGATTATTTTGCGCTACTTCCTGATACCACCGGGCTTGAGGATGGGGAGGTGAAGGATTTGCTTATCAGGCTCTGGGCAACAGGATTTATGATCGGTGCTCGTTGCTGCGGAGTTGACTGGTCCCCGCTCACGAGTGATAAAGACTCCTTATTCCTGTTAACGTTGATCAATACGCTCAGCATCAGACCTGATGATCCTGTTCCGTTACCAACGAAGAACCTCAGGGATATCTGGAGGAACATGGACTATTGTGTGATGGAAATCAACAAGTTCTGGCTTTCTTACCGGACGCAGGAACAGGCAAGGGCAAAAGGGATGGCCTTGGCAACCGAAGCCGAGCGAATCGGGCGCAATGACCCATGCCCCTGCGGCAGCGGCAAAAAATTCAAGAAATGCTGCGGGAATTGAGGTTTACGTACATAAGTCAAACAGAGTGCTGCGGCCGAGATATCCCTTGTTCACGAGCGTTGTTTCAACCCATCTTGTTGAAGCATTGAAATGATGTGCGGCATAAGCCAGATGATCTTCTCCAAAATCATTGCCGACAAACTCGTTCAACACTTCTGCCGGGCAAAGAAATTCCTGGGCAAAGGCCCGCTGAAATTTCTCTCTTCCTAAAAAGCCGGCGAGCACCCAGCCGCAACAGGGCAAAGCGGCGATTGGTTTCCATAACCAACTAAAACAGGGATTGATGATTAAGCGTTGATTCCTGTTCGAGCCCGGTTCTCTTGTTCACAGCGACCCGGTTGCGGCCTTCATGTTTTGCCTGGTATAAAGCCTTATCGGCATTTTTCAGAGCACCATCAAATGAAAGTTCCTGATTATGCTCACAGGCAATACCAATGCTGATGGTAATATGAACCTTGTTCCCCCTGCCATCATCGAATACTGCTGTCTCCACTTCCTTGCGCAGCCGATCGGCAATTTCCATGGCATGTGTCCGTTGCGTGTTCGGTAAAACAACGACAAACTCGTCCCCTCCGTACCGGGCAAGCAAGTCAGTCTCACGGAAAGACCGGAGGCAGATATCTGCCAACTTGCGTAACACGGCATCTCCGGTACTGTGACCAAAGGTATCATTCACAAGTTTGAAATAATCAATATCGAAGATCAGAATGGCGATGGGGTTCTGGTTATTTATGGCATGTTCGAACATGCGTTTTCCCTTATTCAGAACATGTCGGAGATTGTATAACCCCGTCAGCATATCGGTGATCGACTGATGGTGAAAGAGCTTTTGTTTTTCATCAGCAATCTCAAACAGCCGGGCGGACTGGAGTACCAGTTCATCCAGGTTCCCGTATGGATTATTCTCGTCGACCAGTTCATACTGCGCTTCGGTAACTGATGCACTCTTAAATTCCTTGCGGTGCATCTTCAGCTTCTTTTTGTGTTTTCCTGCCACATAGAACATACACAGATTCAATGGGCATGCGAGAAAAGGATTTAATGCCAGGTCGTAAAGCTCCTTGTAGGCTGATAGCCCATAAAGATTCGTCCAGATGTAGTTATCACCATGTTCTGCCGGAGTGACCTCCAATGATTCCGCAAATCCATTCTTCACGAACAGGTTAATCAGAGTGGTCAGATCTTCCATCGAATCAGTTTCCTGAAAACCAAACCCGTGCTTATTCAAATACATCAGGATCTCCTTGCCAATATCCAGCATGATTACACCCTGTGTGAAGACATCATACTTGGCGAGGATTTTTCCAAAGGCGACAAGCACAGCCTCATACAGGGCAGCATGGAAATCTTTCATCGTCTTCCTTTTTCTACATTATTGAAATTGAGCGGCAGGATTATTCCTGAATGGTTCGAATATCATACCCTGCCTCAAAATAAATAAGTTGTAACTGAGTGTCTGAACGTATAACAACCTGCACGTCCAATAATACCCGCCCGGGGAGTCGCTATTTTTACTGCGCGCGGAATAATCCGCGCATACGATGACGACCTTCTTCGCCGGTTTTGGTGTTTCCATCGGTCTCCTGGTAGCCAATGACGCATTACTGAAATTATAGCGAAATAATATCGAGCTTTCAAAAAAAACACAGCAGAAAATATCCGATAACGACTCCGTAAAGCTCCTGCTTTCAACAATCTCCAGTTACCATAAAGCGAGATGTAATCAGATGGTGGCCGCTACATGTGGTTACTGAGAACTGGAGAGACGGCTGTTGAGGAGTGAGTCAAAACACCCCATGCAGGGCGTTTTTGGCGACTATACGAAAACGGCTAATGTGCCGCCGAGAGATCCGCAGGCTCATTCTTCTGTATTCTGATCAGCAGCAGCAGCGGCAAACAGATGGTAAACAGGAAGGCAATAAGCATAAAGGCGTCCATGTAGGCAAGGTGGTAGCTTTGGGCGGTGAGGGTTCCTTCAAGTGCTTTCAGTGCGGCAATTTCAGCTCCGGCTGGTGACAGCCCCCCTCTCTGTGCAGCGGCTTGCTGCAACATGTTGATTCGTTCTGCGGCTGCCGGGTCGTAGGGCGAAAGATGGCTGAGCAGTTCCACACGGTGCGTGGCCATGCGGTTGGTGATGTAGGTGTTGGTGAGAGCGATGCCGAATGAGCCGCCGAGTTGGCGCACCATGTTGTTGAGCCCGGTGGCCTGCCCGATATCGCGTCCGTGCAGCCCTGATACGGCAAGCATGGTGACGGGAATGAAAATAAAGCCCAGTGCCACACCGCGCACAAGCAGTATCCAGAAGAAGTTGGATGAGCCGGACTGCATGGTCTGCTGGCTGAGTTCAAAGCAGAAGTAGATAAAGGCGGCCATGCCAAAAGCCATCAGCTTTTTTGGAGAAACTCCCCGTTGCATGGCGATGCCGAGCGGCAGTGAAATCATACCCGTAACCATGGCGCTCGGAAAGAGTACCTCTCCTGTCAGTAAGGCGGTAAAGCCGAGCAGTCGCTGGGCAAAGACGGGAAAAACAAAGAGCGAGCCATAGAGACCGTAACCAACGATAAAGGTAAGGACTGCCGCAATGGCAAGGTTCTTGCTCCGGGCCAGAACACGCAGATCGACGGCAGGCTCTTCGGTATGCAGTTCCCAGAAGACAAATGCAAGCAGGGCGGCCACCGCTATGAAGGTGAAGAAGGTGATATAGGGTGTATCAAACCAGTCTTTTGATTGCCCGCGTTCAAGTATAAACTGGAGCGAGCCAATGCCGACGGCGAGAAGCCCGATACCTGTCCAGTCGATTTTTGAGACGGCATGACGCACCTTTGGCTCCTTGAGAAAGGAATAAGACGACCATGCGGCGAGAAGCCCGACCGGAATATTGACGAAAAAGCACCACTCCCACGAGAGGTAGTCTACCAGATAGCCTCCAAGCAGCGGTCCGATGGTTGGTCCGAGTACGAGGCCCATCGAAAAGATACCGGTTGCCTTGCCCCGCTCTTCGGGGCGGTAGGTTTCGTAGAGGATCGCCTGGGAGGTTGGCAGCAGCGCTCCGCCGCCAAGCCCTTGAATGAATCGAAAGAAGACCAGTGCCCAGATGTCGGTCGCCATGCCGCAAAAAAGTGACGCGAGAGTAAAGAGCAGAATAGAACCGATATAGTAGTTCCGCCGACCGAGCAGGTTGCCGAGAAACCCTGAAAGGGGAATGACAATCACATTGGCAATGGCATAGCTGGTGACCACCCACGAAACATCCTCAATGCTGGCTCCAAGGTTTCCGCTGATTTGCGTGATGGCGACGTTGACAATGGTGGTGTCGATCAGCTCAAGCATGGCCGAGACGATGACCGTCAGGGTGATGATGATTTTGCGCAGTCCGGTGTCGTAGGTCTGGGCCGGGTTCGGCAGCATTGCCGCTACCGATGTACCATTCTGTTGTTGTGGTCGAGCCATGCTTTTATTGAGTGCTTCTTCGAACGTTGTGCAGTTGTTACCGAGTGCTCCTGGCCGGTCGATCCCTCACCTCAAGAGGTTGATTCGGAATAAGATGGCCGGGAGCTTCCGGGTAATTTATTGTATGTGCTATTTTACCTTGACTTCGACCACCACGTTCATGCCGGCAGAAAACGGCCGGCTTTTGTCGGGCTTTTCGGTAAAAACGATTTTTACCGGAATACGCTGCGTGACCTTCACAAAGTTGCCGCTGGCATTATCGGGCGGCAGCAGGGCGAATTGTGCGCCGGTGCCTGAAGAGAGCGACTCCACCTTGCCCTTGAACTCTTTGCCGGGATATGCGTCAACCTTGATAATGACCGGAAGGCCGGGAGCTATTTTGTCGAGCTGCGTCTCTTTAAAATTTGCCACAATCCAGAGTTCGTTGCTGCCGACCAGAGCGATAAGCTGCTGGCCGGGGGCTACGTACTGCCCCGGCTGGACACTCTTTTTTGCGATGTGACCAGAAGCCGGAGCGGTAATGGTGGTGTACGACAACTGCAATTCGGCATTACGCAGCTCCGCTTCTTTCAACGTAACCTGTGCTTCGGCAGCACTGCGCTGGCTGGCCGCAGCAGCAAACTGGGCCGATGAAGACTCCGCTCCTGCCTTGACGGCATCGAATTCTGCCGGTGAGATGACGTCCTGCTGCCTCAGGCTGCGATTGCGCCGGAGATCAGCACTGAGCTTGCGCTCGGTCGCTGCCGCCGCACTGGCGGTCGCTCCGGCGGCAGAAACCGATGCTCGGGCGTTCTGCAGGGCGGCCTCGGCCATGTCGCGCCGAATCCGGTAATCCGACGGGTCGAGTGTGATGAGCGTATCGCCCTGTTTTACCTGCTCGTTATCGCCTGCAGGCACCGCATCAACTCTTCCGGGAACGCGGGAAATGACCGGGTAGATGTCGCCAACAATCTGGGCGTTATCTGTCTCAACATAGAGGAAGGAGTGATAGAGTTTGCTTCCGCCCCAGATCAGGGCGACGGCAAGAAGGGCGCCGATGATGACCATGCGCACCAGGTTTGGAGCTTTTGGGCTCTCTTTTCCGGACAGGTTCTTTTCAGCCATTGTGTTTGATTCAGGTTGTTCCATGGTCTTTGTTGTTGTTATCGGGTGTTTTCAGTATCACAACGGGGCATGTGGCGTAACGCAAAACCGCTTCAGCCGTGCTTCCTACCAGAAGCCTTGCTATTGCGGTAGTTCCATGGGAGCCGAGTATGATCATATCGGCATGGTACTCTTTTGCATAACGGAGAATGGCTGCGGCAGGTTCGCCGTGCTCAACCGTAAACCGGGCACGGGCACCGTTTTCGGAGAGCATATCGCTGTAGCGCGAAAATTCATGCAGTTGCGTTCTGAACAAACCGTTCTCACGCTCCTCTCCCTGAACGACAGAGAGCACAATGATTTCCGTATTGGCACAGTGCATTGCGGCAGCATAGCGCACAAGGGCTTCTGAGGAAGCAGAAAAATCCACGGCGCAGATAATTTTTGTCAGAGGCTTCTCCATCTTACCAGAAAACCTCCCCGGTTACCCGTTTCAGCGTGTAGCTGCTCATTACATAAGCATAAGCGGCCTGGAGCCGGGCAAGTTCCGCCTGTGAAAGAGAGGCTTCCGTGTCGAGCAGGTCGAGCGCTGTGGCCATACCGTTTTCATAGCGGGCCCTGACATGACGTGCGGCAAGTTCAGCCTGCTGCACCTGAATTTCAGTAGTCGTTATTTTTTCAGAAGCTGTCTGGAGAGCATGGATGGTCGCCTCGACATCACTTTTTACCTGCTCTTCAGTATCTATCCTTCGCTGTGTGGCAGCCCGCATCAAGGCAGCGCTTTCCTGACGCTCTGCGCTGGTACGGAATCCGGTAAAGAGCGGAATCTCAAGGTGCAGGCCTGCGGCAACATTATTGCGCATTTCATAGATATCGGGTTGATAGCCGTTCGTGACGCCCCAGGAGAGGCTCCCGGTAACAACTGGCATTCCCTGTTTCATGGCAAGGGAACGATGCAGTTTTGCCGCTCTCTCATTCTCCCGGGAGAGTTGCAGCTCAAGACGCTGTTCCAGTGCCTGTGCAACAAGGCCGCTGTTATCGGGCGCTTTCGGGGTCAGAACAAATGATCCCTGGAGCGAGAGAGGCGCATTTTCTGCTATACCGGTCAGGCGCCGCAGGGTTAACTCGCTGCGACGAAGTTCATGTTCAATATCGAGGGTTCTGTTCCGGGTTGCCGCGATACGCACTTCGGTGGAAAGAACATCGAAGCGAGTGGCCGTTCCTGCCTGGTACCGCTTGGTTGTATAGTCGAGAGCCTTGTTGAGTGCGACAATCTCTTTCTCTTCTACACGGAGATTTTCACGAAGAAACAGAATACCATAAAAGTGCTGAACGGTTTGATAAGAGAGTTCACGGCGGGCCAGTTCCAGCGACTCTTCTGCTGTTTTTTTGCCACTCTTCGCCAGATTGACATTGGTGCCTCTTTTTCCGAAATCGATCAGGGTTGCCCGTGCCGTTACTTTGGCATCGTAGTTGTCGTTCGGCATGAATTGCAGCTCTCCACTGTTCCCGAAACTCATTTTCGAGACGGTGTCGAGCCAGGTGTATCCCGCGCTGGCACTTATCTGCGGAAACCAGGCGCTTCGACTCTGGGTGATGCGGGCATCTGCCGCGGTAATCTCTTCAGCCGCGGCTTTGAGTGCCGGATTGTTTTCGCGGACAAGACGAATGGCTCGATCAAGGGTGAGTGGCGTCTTGGCAGGTTCATCTGCAGCGGCGGCAGGCGAAAGCCATGCAAGCATCAGTGCTGTTGCCGCAATACCGGCGGTTCTGGTCAGTATACTCTTCTTTGTCATGGAGCTATGGTTTGTTCCGTTATATCCGTTGCTCTTAAGTTTGCAATTAACATGCCAGAGTTCTGCAATGTCCCGATAATCAGTTAACGCAATGCGTTGCAGGGCCGCCTAACTCTGCTTCGTCATGTACGATTCCGAAATAATCAGAATTTTCTGTACTATGTGTTCTTAATTTTCAGGAATACCACTCCCTTTGTGTTGTGCCATGAGCAATTCTTCCGTCCATCAAGCCCATAAGCTGATGCAATACATCAGCGATGCCGTCGGTTCAATCCGTGACCCCCAGGAGCTTTTCCGCACGGTTATCGACAAGCTTCGTCTTGTTTTTGAGTTTGATTCCGCCGTCATCATTACTTTTGACAAGGAGGGGCGGTACAGTAATGTCTTTTTTGAAATGCTGCGCTTTCAGCTTCCCGAAACGTTTGATCGCCGAAAGAGGCTGATTGCAGGATCGTGGATCGAACCCCATCTGGGCGATCAGGCGGTTTCAGTTATCACGATCGAAGAGGCTCTTGAGCGTTACACTACGGACGTTCCGCTTCTGCAGATACTCTGCGACCTCGGTATGCGGCAGGTAGTGCTTTCGCCGCTGCGCACCGGCGGCAAGGTGATCGGCTTTCTCTGTTTTGTTTCAAAGGATAAAAAGAGCTGGTCGGAGAGTGAAAAAGAGCTTCTGGCAACACTTTCATCGCCTGTTGCCGTTGGCGTCAGCAATGCCCTTGCCTACGAGGAGTTACGGCAGCGTGAAGCCCAGACGGCCATGCAGCTTGCCATCAACAATGCCTTGCTCACCATCAAGGATCGAAGCCGAATGCTGCTGGCGGTCTGCGAGCAGATCGACAAGCTGGTACCCTGCACCTTCCTTGGCATTCGCGTCATGGGAGAAGACGGAAGCTATCGCATTTTTGACAGTTTCATGCGTGAGGGTGGCGGTGGCTTTGTGCCGATTACTCCAGGAGAGATGCTGGCTGTTGATGATATTGATGAGATCACTCGGGAGAGTTTTGCCCTGATTTCCAATCCGGGTTGCTTTTGCGGCGCAGCCTTTCTCCAGCTTTGCGAGGAGTACCGGATTCTTGCTCTGGTCAAAGAACGATTTGGTATCTGCTCCCTGCTCACGGTTCCGCTCTGGGATACGCCCGGAAGCCGTGCGGGGCTCATCATCTCCGATACTTCCCGCTCTTTTGAAGAGCATGATCAGGCGACCGTAAGCCTCATTGTTCCCCAGCTCTCACTTGCCCTCCAGAACTATCTCGCTTTTGAGGAGATTGATGAGCTGCGCCGCAAGCTTGAGGGGGAGCGAACCTGCCTCATCGAAGAGATCAAGGCGGCACATAACTTTGAGGAGATTATCGGCAGCAGTGCCTCGCTTGCAGCGGTCTTGCGCCGGGTAAGTCAGGTGGCCCCTACCGACGCGACGGTGCTCATTCAGGGAGAGACCGGGACTGGAAAGGAGCTCTTCGCCCGTGCCCTGCACAATCTTTCAGCCCGCAGCAAGCGTGCGTTGATCAAGATTAACTGTGCTACCCTGCCCGGGCCGCTCATCGAATCCGAGCTGTTCGGTCACGAAAAGGGAAGTTTTACCGGTGCTACGGAACGCCGCATCGGCAAGTTTGAGCTGGCTGAGGGCGGAACGATTTTTCTGGATGAAATTGGTGAACTCCCTCTGGAGCTCCAGGCCAAGCTGCTGCGTGTGCTTCAGGAACGTGAACTTGAGCGGCTTGGCGGTCGACAGGTGATCAAGGTTGACGCGCGTGTCATTGCCGCCACCAACCGTGATCTCTCGCGTGAGGTTGCCGAAGGGCGATTCCGCGAAGATCTCTTCTTCCGGCTTAACGTCTTTCCTCTTGCCATTCCGCCGCTCTCTGAACGCAGGGAGGATATTGCCATGCTTGCCGCCCATTTTGCGGCCAAATTTTCAAGGGAGTTTGCGAGGCCGCTCCGCACCTTCAGGGAGAGTGATATGCAGCGTCTTGTCGTGCGAGAGTGGAAGGGCAATATCCGTGAACTTGCCCACTTTGTAGAGCAGGCGGTTATTGTGTCTGAAGGGGTGTCTCTTGATTTTTCAACACTGCTTTCGCCGTTGCCTTCAGTTCTGGATGCGCAGCACTCCCTGCGACAGAAAACCATGCACGATTTTGAACTTGATATGGCAGTGATGGAGCGGGAGCTGATACTTGACGCCCTCGGCCGCTCAAACGGCCGGGTAAGCGGAGAGGGCGGTGCCGCAGAAAAGCTTGCCATGCATCCAAAAACGCTCTATTCCCGTATCGAAACGCTCGCTATCCGCAAGCGCTATCAGTAAAATCAGGATAATTCAAGCGTTCATTGCCCACCCTCAACTTATAACAAGCCGCCCCTGATGGATGAGTTTATGGATAAAAAATAGTGCTATGGAAGAACATTGACGAGAACTCGAAAACGGGCAATGACTGATGCATCCCCCTCCCATGAGTGCCATTGCTTGAGTAATATTTCTCCTCTACCACTCTTTTTCCCCTGAAAGATGAAAACAACATTGCCACCGGAACCAACCACAGCAGCCGTTGGATAATGTGATTCGGCGGCCAGCTCGTTCAAGAGCGCCCTGTCATAACGTTCAACTACCCAACGGTACCCCGTGGTAGCGTTCTCCGGCAGTGTTATCCTCACCGTTTCATGCAAACGGATATCCGCCCCACGCTCATTATCCGTTTCAACGAGTTCATGCACCATTTTTTTGCCATTTTGATTCTTGGGACAGGAAGCTGCACCGGGGGAACAGATAAACCATATACCCACCAGCGCAGCCATTCGCGCAAGGGAGAGAAAATTGCACTTTTGTCTGTATATAAATGAGTGATGTGCGAATATTTTTCTCAGGCATTGTCCCGAATGCCGATCAATCCATGCCTGTTCAGTGGGAAAACTGTGGAATTTGGCTGTATAACGTTGGCTCACCCGCAGCACTCGACGATGGCCCCGGCCACGATGGGAATACCCTCGGCGATCTGTTCCGGGGTGTTGTTGCAGTAAGAGAGCCTGAGGGAGTTGTTGCGCTTCCCTGCGGGATCAAATGTTTTTCCGGCCACAAAGACTGCGCCCTTTTCGACCGCCAGTGTCATGATGCGGGTTGCATCGGCTCCTTCGGGCAGCGTGATCCATATATAGAACCCGCCTCGTGGTTCGTTCCACTGCACATAATCGGGCAGGTACTGCCTGAGAGCGGCAACCATGGCCTCAGCCCTTCTTTTGTATTCCTGCCGTACGCCTGCAATATAGGTGTAAATCTGGCCGGAACGGATAAAGGCATCAGCGAGAACCTGGGTAAAACTTGGCGAACAGGCATCGGCTGACTGCTTGATGAGCTCACATTTCTGATAAATCTTTTCGGGCACCAGCATCCAGCCAAGCCGCAGGCCGGGGCCCAGAATTTTCGAAAAGGAGCCGGTATAGCAGACATTGATCCCTTCCGGATTAATCGCCTTGATCGGCTTGAGACGCTCCCGATCCTCTTCATAAAAATAGAGGTCGCCATAGGCATCATCCTCTATGAGCGGAATATTCTCTCCCTGAAGCGCCTTGATAAGTTGCTCTTTGCGCTCAATCGAGTAGAGCAGCCCTGCCGGATTGTGGAAATAGGGAGTGATATAGAGAAATTTCGCCCTCTCCGCCCTCTCAATCTCCTGGCGTAGCGCCTCCATCGAAATCCCTTCATGGTCAACCGGCACCCCTCTCAGTTCCGCTTCACTGGCGCGGAAAGCCGAGAGCGCCCCGATAAAGCAGGGGTTTTCGACAAGGACAGGCTCCCCCGGATCAATAAAAGCTTTAGCAAACAGGTTGAGCCCCTGCTGGGAGCCTGTGGTGATAAGCAGCCTGTTCTCCTTAACCGGCAACCCCTTTGTTTCAAGGAACCCGGCAAGCGACTCAAGGAGTGAGGGAAGGCCGGGCGTCGGGCCATACTGAAATGCCGCCTGTTTCTTTTTCAGGTCGAGCCCGCGGAAAAGCTCCTCAATCTCCTCAACAGGAAAAAGCTCATTGCCGGGCATTCCCCCCGCAAAGGAGATGATGTCCGGCCTTGATGCAAGAGTCATGAGATCCCTGATTTCCGACGAACGAAGAGATGATACAGCTTTTGAAAACCTTGGCATGATGAATTGATTTTATACCTGATAGACATCCCCTTCCTGAAGCAGCTCCATTTTGTGCTCCTGCAGGACATCAATTAGTTTTTGCAGCGAGTCAGCCCTGATAACTACCGTTGCCTTGCAATCTCCGGATGCAAAAGCGTACATATAGTCAATCGCAACATTGTTATCCGAGATGATCTGCAGCGCCTTATGCAGGCCGCCCGGCCTGTGAGGAATAATCATTCCGACAACATCGGTAATTTTGACGGCAAATCCCTCGTTTCGCAGCACCTCTGCCGCCGCTTCGGGACGTCCGACAATCATGCGCAGAATGCCGTAGTCGGCCGTATCAGCAATGCTGAATGCCGAGATGTTGATATCGTTGGCGGCAAGGATACCGGTCAGCTCGGTAAGCCGTCCCGTCCTGTTTTCGAGAAACACCGACAATTGCTTGATAATCATAGCGGTACCCTTTTTTATAATAAGTTATGGCTTCCTCGCCACAAAAATTACAAGATAAAAGCTTCAACCACCTGTTTGCCCATCATTGACAAGAACCCGTCAAGACAAGTTAAAAACCTGAATCAAAAAAGAATGCAGGAACATACAAAAAAGCCCGCACTCAGTCATAATAAAGCTGACGCCTGATTCAGGATCGTACCCAGGAAGGCCTGACGAAGGCAAGGGGGTTTGCCATTCATTCTTGAATCGATAATCGCTTGTTGACGCGCAATATGTGTATTGCTTTCGTATATTGCGCAGTACTTGTGCTTTGGGTGAAAAAGAGAAAGGACGGTACCCTGTTTCGGGACGTACCCCTTTGCGAAAACAAGAAAGGTGCGATGTTGTAAAGCTGGACGGTTGAATTGATAGAGTCCTCTTCATTAATTCGTGATGAACATTTATGCAAAGCAAGCCAGAGCAACACTCCTATGAACTCCGTATAGGAGTCACCGGTCACCGGAATCTGACTGATGAAAAACCTGTAGCGGAAGCCGTTGATCGCCTTATAGCAGTTCTCAATAGAATGTTCGTAAAAGAGGAGGATATTCTTGTCAAATGGACAGCTATTTCTCCGTTGGCCAAAGGAGCCGACCGCATGGTCGCCCGTTCAATACTGAAACTTCCGAACTCCCGGTTGAAAGTATTGCTTCCATTTGCTCTTGATGAGTACCGCAAAGACTTCGCCGAGCCTGCTGACAGGGTGGAGTTTGAAGAGCTGTTCAAAGAGGCCGCGCATGAACAAACAGGCAGTCAAGAGAAATCGGAAGAGTTCAACCCGGATCAACGTAACGCAAAATACCTGCTTGTCGGAAAGAAAGTTGTCGATGCATGCGAAATCCTGATTGCTGTCTGGGATGGAAAACCGGCAAAAGGAGAGGGTGGCACCGCCGATATTGTCGGCTATGCTCTCAAATGGGGACGCACCGTTCTCCGTATTGATCCCGACAATCCATCATCACCGGCAACTCTGCTTGTTTCCCCGAAAAATGGTGGTAAATCGGAGAACAATAAGCCACTCTACGACGAGCATCAACTGCCCGATGTTGTAAAAAAACTCTCCATGAATTATGTGCATTTTGTCGAATTCGTCAGGGATGGTTCACTCACCAGAGAGACGTTTAAAACAGCCGCTTCAGCATGCTCCGAGGAGTTTACGAAAGCGGCAAAACGGGCCGCCTTGCCCGAATCACTTTTTGTGCCCGTGCTGGATAATCTCATCCCGACCTATGTTCGCGCAGACCAGCTTGCCGTCCATTATCAAAAGAGGCATGTCCGGGCAAGTAAAGCTATCCATATTTTTGCTGCTGTTGCTGTTACGGTAGCGGTGTTCCAGCATATCTTTCTGCCACATGATCTATGGATAATTGTGTTTGAGTTGTGCGCAATGGCTGGCGTACTCGTGGCTCTCTGGAGGTGCCAACGGTTATCCTGGCATGAAAAATGGATTGATTACCGATTTCTTGCTGAACAGCTTCGCACCATCATGTTTACCATCGTTCTGCAAGGAAATACCGATTCTGAAGCAAAATCAGCAACGCAAACCCTGCCATTCTACAACAAGCCGAAAAACTGGATTGACTTCCTGATTGCCACCAATGTCAAAAACGTACTTGCCGGCATCAGTACTCCATCATTGGAAGAGGTACAGAGATTTGTCATTGATGGATGGCTGGCCGATCAAAAAAACTGGCACCTGAAAAATGCCAAAAGAAAACAACATGCCGAACACAACCTGCATAACGCCGTGTTCGCGCTGTTTTGTGTCACCCTTGCAATGGCTGTTTTGCACCTCCTCGGAATAGGACATGGTACGATCTTCGGTGAATTGTGCACTTTTCTTGCAATCATCTTGCCCGCTTGGGGCGCTGCAATCCATGCCATCGGCAAACAGTTGGAATATGAACGCATTGCTGCCCGCTCAAACAAAATGGCCGTTGAGCTGGAGAGGCAGGAAGAACATGCAATACAATGCACAACTCTTGAAGATCTCAGACAGATCGTTCAGCAAGCTACACAAACCGTCAATCTTGAAACATTTGAATGGTGGGCGCTCATCAGTTTCAATTCACCCGAACTTGTGGCGTGAGTTTTTTTGAATAACGTTTTTTGCAAGGGCTTTTCGGCAGAAGTCGCCTTGGGCCTGGATCAACGGTGACATGAAATTTGGCAACAAATATAGAGTTGGATTATGAAAAAAAAGATATTCCTGAGCTATAGCAGTAAAACAAACAAAAGCGTCGAGGTGCTTTTCAATGATTTGAGCAAGTTTCCAGACTACGAGTTATGGATCGACAAAAAACTGTCGGGAGGGCAGCAGTGGTGGGATGAAATACTGGTCAGAATACGCGCTTGTGACATATTCATTCTTGCGTTGAGTCAGGAATCAAACGATTCTGTAGCATGTACGCTTGAATACACCTACGCCCGCAGCCTTCGGAAACACCTCTTGCCGGTGTTGGTTGGCGATAACGTCAAGATGAACCAGCTCCCTTCGGAATTGCAAACAGTTCAGTTTATCAATTACTGCAATCCCGACAGGAGTGAAACTATCGCTCTCATCAATGCCATTATCTCTTTTCCTCCTGCCGAGGCACTTCCGAATCCATTACCGGATGCGCCCGAAGTGCCCATACAGTCAAAGGAGCGTTGCGTCTTTCTTGGCGATGTTGCTCATGATTTGGAAGAGGAACGAACAAGTGTAAAAAGCTATCTGAATCAATACGGGATTTATGTTCTTCCGAATACCTGTTACACCCTTGACCAAACTCTGGAAGCGACCAGTTTGAGCTTATGCACAGAAAAAGACCTCGCTGACTGTGCTGTTTTTGTGCAGTTGTTAAACGCTCGACCAGGCAAGAAGCCAGCGGATTCGCCAAAGGGATATTTACAGTTGCAGTATGAGATTGCCAGAAATTCAGGAAAACCTCTTTTCCAGTGGCGCAGTCCCTACCTTAATATGTCGTCCATTCAGGATGAGGAGCATCGGTTATTGGTAAGCGGCGACACGGTAAGAGCAGAAGGCATCGAAGAGTTTAAACGGGCAGTTAAGGATTTTATCCTGAAACCCTCACAAGTCAAACCACAGCCGGTGAAAAAGCCAGCCAACCTGAACGCCTTGATATTTGTCAACATGGAGTCTTCGGATCGGCCACTTGCCGAAAAAGTATGCGATGAACTGAAACGACAGGGCGTCGGGTACAGTCGTCCTCTTGCCAGTGGAGACCCCTCGGATATCAGAAGTGATCTTGAAGTCAATCTTCTTGAGTGCGACGGTCTGATTGTCATCTATGGAAGCAGTACCGCTGTCTGGGTGCGCCGGCAATTGCTTGAATGCAGAAAAATGCTTTCAAAACGCGATAAGCCGATTCAGGCATTTGCGATATTTGAAGGGCCTCCTGAAGAGAAAAGCTCTATTGAGTGTATGTTTCCAAATCTGCAATTGCTTGATTTAAGAAAAGGTATCGATGATTTTCATCTGAACAGGGAAATTTCAGCCTTTATTGATGGTCTTGAACAGGAGAATGCATAATGTCAACCATGTATTCTTCGGCCATCTATCCTTATCCCGGTCTGAGACCTTTTCACTCCTCGGAGGCAGACATTTTTTTCGGGCGCGAGGAGCAGACAGACGATCTCTTGCGGAAACTCTCACAGACCAGGTTTCTTGGAGTTGTTGGTCCTTCCGGGTGCGGGAAATCTTCACTGGTTCTTGCCGGGATGATTCCAGCGCTGGAATCCGGATTTATTGTAACAGCAGGTTCCCGCTGGAAAATCGCCACCATGCGTCCCGGAACCCATCCGTTCAAAGCCCTTGACGAGGCATTGATGGAGGAGAACATTCTTGGCGCTGAGCGAAAAAAAACAGCCACAGCCATTGAAGAAAGCGCAGGAACACTTGAGGCTATCCTGCGACGGGGACCGAGAGGGTTGATGGAGGTTCTTGAAGAAACTCCGCTGCCACAGGCAACCAATCTGCTTCTGATTGTTGACCAGTTTGAAGAGCTCTTCCGCTTTCGGAGCAAGAACAACTGCGATGAGCAGGATGCCTTCGCGGCATTACTTCTCGAAAGTGTTGCTCAACCAGATCTGCGGGTTTATGTGGTCATTACCATGCGCTCCGATTATCTGAGTGACTGTGCAATATTTCCAGGTCTTCCCGAAGCACTGAACCGGAGCCAGTATCTGACTCCGCGATTAACCCGTGATCAACGGGAAGCTGCCATTACCGGTCCGGCACGGGTCTTCGGCGGTGATGTTGAGGCCGGGCTGGTTAACCGGCTCCTCAACGAAACCGGCAATGATCCCAATCAACTGCCTGTTCTCCAGCATCTGTTGATGCGAATGTGGTCTACAACAAAACCATCGAAGCAGCCAGACACGAACAATCCCTTTAATTTCGGTATTCCTGAAGAGCATCTCGGCCATGTTCTGAGCATGGAGGATTATGAACAGGTCGGCGGACTTGCCGAAGCCCTTTCTCGTCATGCAGACCAGGCATACGACAGTCTGAACGATGAACAAAAAGTAATTGCCGAAGTTCTGTTCCGAAGCATCTGTGAACGTGGCTCCGCTCACAGGGATGGCCGGCATCCTGCCTCTGTTGCAACAATTGCTGAGCGTGCAGGGGTATCGGCAGATGCAATCATCGAAATTGTTGAACGGTTTCGTGATCCCGCCTATGGTTTTCTTGTTCCGCCGGTTTCCAGCAAATTACTTGAAGAGAGCGTCATCGACATCAGTCATGAAAGCCTGATCAAGCTTTGGAAACGATTGAATTGCTGGGTTGAAGAGGAGGCAAAAGCTGCCGACACCTACCGCTTTCTCGAACAGAGCGCCAAACGCTGGAAAGAGGGTCAAGCTGCCCTCTGGAGTACCCCAAACCTCGAAACCGCCCTTGCATGGAAAGAGCATGAACGCCCTACTGCTGAATGGGCAGAACGATATGGAGGCAACTTTCAGCTTGCGATGGAATTCCTCGAAGCGAGCCAGGCAAAAAAACAGGCAGAAGAGCTTGCACAGGAAACCCTACGGCAACAGGAACTTCATAAAACCCGTCGATTATTAAGAACGTCGGTCATGGCGATAGTAACAGGTATCATCGCCATTTCTCTCTATCTCTATTTATACGTTATACCCTTTCACTCCTACAGCAGGAATTTTACCAAACGCTGGGGAGTCATTTACCCGGTCGGCCCCCTTTCACACGACGCAGTTGCACATCGCTCCTGGACGCTGAAACTGACCAGCAATGGCAGATTAAATCCTGTTCAATCGGTAGAGGTCATTGATGCAAATGGTCAACCAACGCCAAATCATACGATAACGACCTACCTTGCTGACAAGGATAATATGGAATTACGGGAAAAACCAGTGCGTTACGAATTTGTCTATGACCGTCACGATAAAGTTGTTTATGAGGTGGCTTGGGATCGGTTCAACCGTAGAAACTGGACCTTTGTTCATATTCCATCAGGACAAGAGAAAACTGCTTCAACGAAAGGTTTTTTTGTGGATTCCGAAGGATATCCGAAACCGCAAGGGCACAGCCGTGCGGAAATTGTCGCAATAGAATATGACAATCGTGGCTTCGAAACCATCCTGAAGTACTATGACCGGAAGGGCGATCCTCAACCGGGACCCGATAATGCCTACGGCGTCCAATTGAAATATGACGACATGGGAAGAGCAATTTGCAGGACATCATTGAATGAGCAGGGTATGCTGGTTAATGATGATGCCTGGAACGCGGGCCAAGACAAGAAGTACGATTCTGATGGAAATCAGATTGCGGCATATGCTTTCGACGCTAAAGGGGAGCCGACCCTCCTCAAATCAGGTTATTATGCAGTGAAGCTATCGTATGACAACTGGGGAAATGAGGTGGCAAGACTCCACTTTGACCTTTCTGGTGAGCCTGTCGCTGAGACAGAACAGTCCAATGCGCACAAAATCACCTTTGCTTATGACGACCGGGGAAACCGCACAAGCATAAAGCTGTTCGATACCTTCAGTCAACCAATAGTTGCCGGGACAAAGTTATACCATTTCCCTGCGCACGAACAGCGTTGTACCTATAATTCCAAAAATAAACAGGAGACACTCGCCTATTTTGATGTCTCAGGAAAACCGGTCACCGGTCCTGAAGGCTGGAATAAACTGAAGTTAGAATATGATAAAAAAGGTTTTCTCTGCGCATACACCACGCTTGACTCGATTGACACTCCCGTTGTTACGAAGCAGGGGTTCTGCAGAACTGAGTGGTTGAACGACGACTTTGGCCGAGTGGTTGAAGAACGATATTTCGATGCTGCTCACAAGCCGGTAGAGAATGCGGAAGGGTATCACTGCAAGAAAAACAGCTATGACAGCGCTGACAATATTGTTAAAGAGGCCTATTTTGATGCAGGAAACAGGCCGGTATCTGACAAGACCAACGGCGTTCCTTGCATTTCCCGTACCTTCGATTTGTTCCGGCATTGCAGGTCTGAGCAGTTCAGTGACCCTTCTGGAAAGCCCGTTGACGGTCGGCTGCATTTCAGTCGCGTCGAATCTGAGTACGACCGTTTCGGAAACAAGAAATCCAGCCGTTGGTTCGATAAAGACAGCATTGCGTGTAAAGGGCCGGATGGAGCCCATTGCGTCAAGAGGTGTTATGATTCTTATCCGGGACTTGTTACCAATGAGACGCGGTACAATCCAAAGGAGATGCCTGCTGTTGGTTATGATGGTATCCACGAGATACTTGGTGCATATAATGACAAGCGACAGCAAACGAAATGGCAGTGTTTCGGGCTTAACCGAAAGCCGGTAGAAGATAAAGAGGGTGACCACCTTGTAGAATCACAGTATGACGACAAGGGGCGAGAGATCAGCCATACCCGGTTGAGAGCTGATGGTCGCCCCAACAGGGATCGCGATCTTGGTATTGCAAAAGTTACCTCTGTTTATAACAGGGAAAACAAGTGGACTGAACAGGCCTATTATGATGAACGGAACCGTCTTGTAACAGGATTCTATGGGTACGCGAGGGGATATAAAGTCTATCAACCTGATGGTGGAATGGTAGTATATCACTTCGGCAAAAATGGACAGCTTCTTTTTAACCCGCTTTACGGTTACGCAATCATATATCAAAGTCCATTGAGAATTTCCTATTACGGAGCAGACAGGAAATTGATAAACGGGCCGGAAGGATTTGCGGAAAAACGCATGCAGAGGGACAAAAAAGGGAACCAGCTCTCTGTCGCATGGTTCGGGCCTGACGGTGAGCCTGTTGTTGGAGCATCAGGATATCACCGTATCGCAAAAACGTCAGTTGGGGGGAGGGTACAATACTTCGATAAAGAAAACCACCAGATAGCCTCTCCCGATACTTATATTCTCGTTCCGGTCATGTTTGTCGAACAGATCCCTGATTTCAAACAACCTGCTGTAAAAATAGGCCTACATAAGGGAGATGTGATCTGGAAGTACGGCAAATGGTCTTACAATAAGGCTTTAGCCGCTGAAGTAGTACGCGGGACAAAAAACGAACATATGATGATGGCTCTTTTTCAATCGTTCAATAACGAAATTATCAAACATTGCAAAGAGCGAGTTTCCATGGCAGTCATACGTAACAGAAGGGTTTTTGAAATCCTTGTACCGCCACTTCCGTCAACTTCCCTTGGAATAAAAATCAACAAGAACATGGACAGGCAGGTACCCCTTGCAGAATTTGAACGGTGGAATAACATCTCGCTTCGCAAGTAAACTGAGAGCTGATTTCCAGAAGTCACGGCACGATTGATCGGGGCCGGGTGCGCACCTGAGGGCAGCCAGGATGGCGACATGTCACGCCGGACGAGGCAAAGGAAAAAGTGGAGGCTATCAGGTTATTTTTTCTGACTTCATACATAAATCCGTGTAAGTGCAAGTAAAATAAGGATTGGTCTAAAAATTTAGGCACTACAATGCAATAGTTTGACCTAAAAACTATGCTATGAGGAACGACACTGAACTGAGTTATTCACCCATGACCTGATAAATCTTCTTGGCATGCAGAGTTGTTTTTGAAGGAATACCATAACGAGCTCCATTCGTTTGATGAATCAGGATGCTTTGCTGTACGTGTACCAGTTCATTGCGAATAATTTCCGGTGACAATGTTTCGTATGGCAGTTTTACCCGATACGATAAATGACGGATGCAGACCAGGGCCATAAAACAGATGGCAACATGCGCCTGAATTCGTCTTGGTGTTCAATGATAGATTGGACGAACTCTCAAATCATGCTTGGTTAACCGGAATGATTCTTCGATCTGCCATAACCCACAGTATACTTAATCCCTGTTCTTCATCACTTGCTATTCCATCTCGTCGGTTTCAACCATACTGTTGAGTTTTATTATTTCATAATACTCAACGGTAGGGTCGGTGTTGATCAGCTTCTTTTTCGATGCAATGTCTATTTTATAAGTTTGCATTAATGGCCTTAATTCAGCGGGCATAATTTTTTCTGAAGACCATAAGCCATAATTAGACCTTGAAATAACATAGACAATATTTTTAGTGTCATTTTTTTTAAATAGATGGAACTCGTCTTTGGTATTTTTCCCGGTAATATTGCCATCATCAGTTGCTGTGCCCTGGTATGAGAGATACTCAATACTGCTGTCTGTCTTAATGGTGTCATTCGCGACACTATTTTTATCTGCGTTTACACTATCAGTTTTTGTCGATGGCTGAACCTGTGGCGATTGTTGCTGTCCGCAAGCAATTAAATAATGAGCACCAAACATTACCAGACAAATTACTAATACTTTTTTCATCATCATTTTTGTTTTAATTAGATTTTAACGAATTCAACACGTCGGTTGTTTGCTTTTCCTTCAGATGAAGTATTGACTGCAACCGGTTTACTTTCTCCATAAGCGGCTGTTGTAAGTCGTGCCGCCGTGACACCTCGTTTTGTCAGAATATCTTTGACTGTTGCAGCCCGTTTTTCAGAAAGAATCTGGTTTGCTGCTGTTTCACCGTCGCTATCGGTATGCCCCTCAATGCGCAGGCGCAGAGATGGGTAAGTGTTCAGCATTGTCACAAGTTCATTGATAACGCCGTTCGATTCGGGTTTCAGAGTTGCTTTGCCAGTATCAAACTTGATGCCTGTTGTGGCAACACGACCCGCAGACAGGAGACGACTGTAAAGCTGAACGCCACCGGTAGCTATCCGGACATTTTTGATATATCCCTTGATGGTTTGTCCGGTATTATGACTTCCAATAGTAATGCCTGTCGGATTGTAACCGAGATTTGGTATCGTGAGAACCCTGGCATCATCCATATAGGCTTTCAAAATGCCTTGTCTGAAGGATACTGCAAAATGTCTCCACATGGGCTGCAGCTTGCTCTGCTGATTCATTCCCGGATAAGCGTTGCCAACGCCCCCATACTGGTTTGCCTTGATACGATTAAAACGAAGATATCGACTGGTTGCACTTAACCCACTCGGTGCGCCTTTGGCAAGAGACCTCTGATTTTTTATGTCTATTAAATAGAGATAGTATAAAGGCGAATGATATTTATCTGAAAACCATGCATCAAATTCAACAGTGAAATCATCAGGCAGATAGTCCTGGGCCCGGTTTTTAATGAGGGGCACAATACCTCCACCGCTATTCATATTGCAGTTGATAAAATAAAGGACATTATCACCGTTAAGTCTCGCTGTTTCAATATTGTCTTTATCAGTCAGTTCCCATTTTGAAGGGAATTGACCGTTTGTTTCGTTCTCCTGATTATCTTCGAATATGATTTTATCACCAGGGATAAAATCATATTTATTCCAGATGATCGTTGGCCTGGATTCCACCGCTGAAACAGCAGAGGGTTGCCCAAACAGAAGTAAAGCTGTCAGCCCCAGAAGAGAGGCCTTCCTTAAGGAGTGATTCATGCCGTGTATTATTGTGTTGTTATGGTTTTATGAAATAAACACGGATAAAGGCCTTCTTGAATAAGGTTTTGCCCTGACGTCAGCTTGTTGCAGGATGATTTTATTCAAGGCAGAAAAATTGTATCCGTTTTTTTATTGAGAAGTTAACCCTCGGGGGATAATAAGAATTGATTTTGGGAACTCATAACTTTTTTCTGTCCTGAATTGAGCAATCCGGGCTGAAGCTGGTCGTTTCAACCGATAAAAAGCCCCTGGCGACCTCTGATTAAGGTTTTCAGCGCTCGGTTGACGAACAAATTGCTGTGCACGGTGAACGCCCCGGCATTCGTGATGCCGGGCTTTTGTCCACAGCCCTTTCTTACATCGTCAGGAGTGTCAGTCACAGGAACTGAACCTGCAACTTGATCGTGCTCAAACAGGCTGATTTCAAAAACAGCTCATCTTTACTGTCCGGATAAGCAGGTTAAAGGCTGAACTGCCGGGTCTTGTCATTGCCACCCGCCTCCGAGAGCTTTGTACAGGTCGATCAGGTTGGCAAGAGTCTGTTGATGGATCAGAATTTCGTTCTGCTGAGCCTCGAAGAGGGATCGTTGGGCGTCCAGCAGGGCGAAATAGCTGTCGATGCCATGGTCGTAACGCGCTTTTGTGATGATCCTGGCTTGATCGCTCTCTTTGACCAGAGCTCGCTGAGCCTGCAATTGTTCGGTGTAGGTCGCACGGGCGACCAGTGCATCGGCGACCTCCCGGAAGGCACTCTGTATCGCTTTTTCGTATCGGGCAACGGCAATATCCCGGTTCGTTTCAGCCAGTTTGAGGTTGGAGCGCAACCGGCCTCCCTGGAAAATCGGGAGTGTTATCTGTGGGGCGAAGCTCCAGAGACCGCTCGACCCGGTCACGAACAGATCAGACAAGCTGGCGCTGGCGAACCCGGTGGAACCGGTCAGGCTTATGCTGGGGAAGAATGAAGCCCGTGCTGCTCCGATACTGGCGTTTTCTGCCTTCAGTGCGTATTCCGCCTGCCGTACGTCCGGTCGATCGAGCAGAACGACGGAGGGAATGCCCACGGGGGAGCCTCTCCAGCACCTCAACATCTGCCAGGGGCTGGGGTTCGAGAAGCATCGGATCGATCTCCTTTCCAACCAACAGAGTCAGGGCGTTCTTGTCCTGTTCCACCTGACGTTGATATTGCGCACGGTTGGCCCGGGCCAATTCGACCAGTGTTGCCGACTGTGCTACATCGAGTCGGGACTTTGCCCCGAGATCGAAGCTGCGTTTGATGAGATCCAGCGCATCCTGCCTTGACGTGAGCGTGCTTTCGGTCAGTCGCAGCAGTTCGACATCGGCAAGGTAGGTGAGATAGGCGTTGGCTACTTCAGCGACCAGGCTTGTCTGGGCGGCTTTCCGGCCCTCTTCGGTCGCAAGATACTGGTTTATGGCGCGATTGCTGAGGCTGCGTACACGACCAAAAAGATCCAGTTCATACGCCGTCGTACCGATGCCTGCGGTATAAGCTGAGGTGATTTCCCTGTTTCCGGTGCCGCTCATGTTTTTTGACACCTCCTGGCGGGTGAAGCTTCCCGAGGCGTTCATCGATGGAAGAAGATCCGAACGCTGGATGCGCCAGGTGTGGCGGGCCGCCTCGATGTTGAGGGTGGCTATTCTCAGGTCACGGTTGTTGGCAAGGGACGCTTCGATAAGGCTTTGCAGTTTTGGCGACCTGAACATGCTTCGCCATCCGATATCGATGGTACGCCGATCTTCCCCGGATTCTCGAGCAGCGGAGGCGGCCGGCCACTCTGTGGTGACTGGTGCCGTCGGGCGTACATAGGCTGGCGCAAAAGAACAGGCCGTCAGGGTGGTTGCCATCAGGCATAAAGGAAACAGCAGCTTAGTGTTCATGGTTCGACTCCTTGTCGTTTTGGTTTACTGCTGTGTCGGTTCCTGTCTTTCGGGCAAACCGGGATTGCACGAGGATGAAGAAGAGCGGCACAAAGAAGATCGTCAGCACCGTACCGGACATCATTCCTCCGATGACGCCGATGCCGATGGCGTGCTGGCTTGCCGATCCTGCTCCGGAGGAGAAGGCGAGCGGCGTGACGCCGAGAATGAATGCCATGGAAGTCATGATAATTGGTCGTAGTCGCTGACTTGCTGCAGAGAGGACTGCCTCCTGCAGGTTCATACCGCTTTCGTAGAGGGTTTTGGCGAACTCCACGATAAGGATGGCGTTTTTCGCCGTCAGGCCGACGGTGGTTAACAGGCCG